>CAKUEW010000006.1 GCA_934646815.1 uncultured Collinsella sp. | reverse complement strand
CTGGGCTTCGGCGCCGTGACGAACCTGTGCGAGGCCACCTCGGCGCTCACCGTCGAGGGCGACCTGCCCAGCTCCCTCGCGATCTCCCTGCACGAGGCCCTGCGCTCCAGCATCCTCTGGACCGTGTCCCGCTCGTGCCTCGTGAGCCTGCCGTAGGCCCTCGGCTCCGCCTTCCCGACCACCTTCTTTTTCTTCCCGGACATGCCGTCCTCCGATCTCCCGGGGCCGGCCGATCCGGCCCTCAGGGTATCGGGTTCCCACATTCAGCCGTACATGTACGGCTGAATGTGGGAAGTGTTCGGATGAAGTTGATAATCAAGGATTACATGAACGATGGAAGATCAATACATTTATTGTGCACCTCTGCTGTGATCGATGTGCTAGAATGTAATACACGTTATACGCATGATTGGGAGGTGCGTTATGGCCACTGCTACCGCGGCATTGAGGCTGCCCGAGGACTTAGCAATCAGGTACGACCGTTTGGCGAAATCAACGGGACGCACGAAGACTTTCTACATGACAGAAGCGCTCGCTGCCGAGATTGACAGGCTTGAATACGAGTACGGCTTAATGAAGAAGGTCGAGGATTATAGGGCCGGCAGGCTTGAGACTGTGACGCTCGACGAGCTGGAGGAAAGCCTTGGCTTGGCGGATTGAAGTCGATAAGGATGTCCAGCGATCAATGAGAAAGCTGGACAAGCAGATCGCCAAAAGAATTGTGGCAAAGCTCCATGAGATTTCACAGCTCGAAGACCCGAGGAGCATGGGAAAGGGCTTGACTGAAAATAAGTCTGGTCTATGGCGCTACAGGGTCGGAGACTATCGGATAGTTGTCGATATCGAGGACGATGTTCTCGTCATCCTTGTTGTCGATGTAGACCACCGAAGCAGGGTTTACTGGACTCGCAGGTAGGCTTGTCGACACCGCTGACGCAACGGGGAGGGTTTTTGACCCTCCCCGTTTTTTACGCTTGCCAACAGGGGTGGCCGTCGTAGGGCTCGCCGTCTGGAAGTCGGTCGTACTCCCGCGGCCCCGTTTTCAGCAGCTCCTTGGCGCGAGCGAAGTCGTAGCGCACATCCCATTTGCCGCAGTAATACCATCTCGAATCGCCGTGGCCATAGGTGACGGGCTTCCATCGCGTGTCGACGATCGGGACGAACCCCAAGACACACCACCGATAAGCCGTGTTTTCGATGTAGCTGTCCTGCAGGTTGGCCTCGCTGATGGTGTCGATGGTGCCGCCCCAACGGCATAACGTAGCTACGTGATAACGGAACTGTGCAATATCGTAACTATGTAATTTCTGACCAAATGAATTTCCTAACAGACGAATAGTCCCTGATCAGGGCAGGGGCTTACGGATTTGCGAGCTATTAATGTCGCGTTGAACGCTCTCTTATATCGAGCGATTTCTTAAGGTTTTCCGTACCGGCGACTCTATGGCCCAAAAGTCCATCGAGTCCCGATCTCAGCGCCGCTACATCTGCCGCCGAAGCCCCAGCACGCAGGATCTTCGAGTCGAGCAGCGATCTCATGAAGCGTTCCGGAGTCTTTTCCGAGATGATCGCCTCGACCTCTTTGGAGATTCGGTTCGGGTCTCGGTCTACGGGAATCGTCGGCATTTCCCTAGCTGAGACGGGGCGTGTGCCGTTATTCCTGAGCCAATACCTGAACTCGATATCGATATCCTCGGGGACCTCGACCTTGATCTCGCTGGCCTTCTCATCGATCACGAGGGCACCGTAAAGTGAATCTCGCTCGGCGTTCTCCACCAGCCCCTCGAGCTCGAGGATGCCCATGAGAATGGGAAGTTCCATCAGGTTCTCGTGACCGGCACAATAACTCCCGATTCCCTTGGCATCATCATAATTGCCGGGAAATTCGACAACATACCCGTTGGACGAAAACTCCGGCCATCCGAGCGCAAGCGATGCCTCTACCTCATGCGAGACATGGGCCACGGGAGAGATGCCACCATATGAGAACGGCTGAATGAAGACGCCATCGCGGCCTTTCAGATCCCTCCTGAGTTTGAATACAACGTCATGGGGCCGCCTAGGATAGTCGCTGTACCGGGGCGTGTACTGCACGCTAAATAATGTGACGTAAGACTCCCCAAGGTCCTCCACAAGATGCATATCAGTTCCTCCTAATATTCGTTCGCCTTGTCGCTTCCTTAGTATTTGCCGCGATACCGAAATCAGTATTCTGGGCACGCTCAGTATCGAAGGCCCTGACGAGCGCGGGCGCATACTCTTCCGCCAGCGATGCGGCCTGTAGCTTAAACATACGGGAGATGACCCCGGCATCCTGCTTCGCCTGCTTGCCGGCGAGCGCGATGGCGGCCTCGCAGATCTCATTGGTCGTCGGCTCCCTTCCACCGAACTCCGCGAGCTCATTTTTCACGGTATCCAGCGTGCCGCCGTCATTTCTGGCATAGGCGGCGATATAGGCCTGTTTGAGCGCCTCGACCAGCCTTTCGTCAGCCGCAATCCCGGTCTCGGTGCCACCGCCATCTCGATAGTAGGCCGTCGTGGCCCCCTCAATCGATTCGGCGAGACTTTTCCCTACGTTCATCCCGTCTCCGTTCTCATTCAATCTCAATCGGATCCATAGCGTCCAAACGGCAAGTGCCTTTGGAGGCCGATTGTGGCTATCGTTTAACATCCATGACCGCTCGTGTGGGGATGTGCGCCCCCATCGTGTCCCCCAACACTGACGGGAGACTCCGCAATGGCAGGGCCGTCCTCGTCCTGGTCACCATCTACGCCTGACTCGTCATGGCCTTTTTCAAGCTCCTTCTGCTCCAGCTCGGCAAGCTCGCCCTGCAGCTTCTCGAGATTCTCCTCACCATCCCAGGGCGCGACAACGATTCTCCTGGCATCCTCAAGCTGCTTGTCGGAGCGCTCCATAAGGGCCCTTGCCTGTTCTAGACCGCCCGCCTCTTTCTCGATAATGCCGTCCATCTGCTGCAGCACGGTGTGTGAACCGGAAGTGGACGACGGCAGCATATGATTCGACCAGTGCGCGTCCGCTGTGCCCTTGACCCTCAGGCCGATGAAAGGGTCGTAACGGAAGGTGCCGTCTCGCTCGAGCAGCGTCTGCTCCTTCTTCACGACAATCTCAAGACCGCGAAACTCTCCGATTGCCCTGACGGGGCCGATGGGACAATCTCCGGCAGCCCTTTGAATCATGCCGATCGCGCTAGCTCGATCTAGCGCCGACGCGCCTCCGACCGAGACCCTTACGATATCTGCGCCCTTGTCGAGCTCCCTTTGCCTGTTCGCACGCTCGAGGACATCGTGGTCACGTTCGAGCAACTCGAATCGCCGGCGGTTGCAAGCGGCTGAAGGCTCATAACGAGATTCGATCTGGTGGCGCATGTTTGCCACCATCTCGTCATGAGACTGCTTGAGCATGGACTGTGCCATAATCTCGCTTCTCAACTCCTGGATCCTCTTGATATCAGGGTTACCGGACGCCACGGCGGCAAGATCTGAGTAGGAGATTCTCGTCTCATCGATATCGTCCATGCTGCGAACGGACGGCTTATTCGAGAAGACCTGCCCGATAAAGCGCTGCTTATGCTCGACGGTGGAATAGAGGAAGGAGTCGAAGGTCCCCTGGGCGACATACTTGTAATCCTTCACCAGATCAAACAGGTTTCCCTGACGCTTGACTCTTCCCAGGCGCTGCTCGAAGTCTGAGGGCCTCCAAGGGCAGTCCAGGTTATGGATGGCCGCGAGTCTCGTCTGGACGTTCGTGCCCGTTCCCAACTTAGAGGTCGAGCCCATGAGCACGCGCACCTCACCCGTGCGCACCTTCTCGAAGAGCGTCTCCTTCTTCTCCGGGTTGTCGCCGACATCGCTGACGCACGCAATCTGCTCGGAGGGGATCCCCGCCTCGATAAGGCGCCTCCTCATATCATCCTGGATATTCCAATTCCCGGATGCCGGAGTCGAGCGGTCGCAGAAGACGAGCTGCGCACCGCGCATGTCAGCCGTCTCGCTCCATATCTTAAATACCTCCCGCGCGCAAGCATCGCATTTGCCGCCTTCCAATGGTTCCAGCTCTGGATGCAACAGCTTTGGATCGAGGGCGACCTTCATGCCGTCGCCCGTGATCGCCAGCAGGTTGTCGTTGTCGTCAGCGGTTCCGGCACGGACGCGCTCGCCGCGGATTCCGAGCTTCTTAACCTCTTCGACCTGTTCGGGTGTGGCAGGCACGGTGATATGGATTTCCTCGCAATCGGGCACCTTGAGGTTCACATCCTCCTGCGTGACGATGTCCGCAAAAGACCGATAGGCGCTCATGAGCTCGGGAAGGTTGTGGAACTTCGTGAAGCGCTGCTTTAGCTGGAAGCCGTTACCCTCCGGTTTAATCTCCATCGAGTCCTCAATTGTCCCGAACGTGAACGCCCAGGCCGGAAACGACGATAGGCCCTGCCGTTCGAGAAGCTCAGGGGCGAGGTATCGCTGCAAGTTATACAGCTCGCCCATCGTATTGGTGACAGGCGTGCCCGTGGCGAACACGATATTGCGCCCGCGGCCGATCTCGCGAAGGTAGCTGCACTTATCGAGCAGGCTCTCACTGCGGTTGGACTTTGATGAGGCCATTCCCGCGATGTCGAGGCCGTGGGTCTGGAGATTCTTATAGTTATGCGCCTCGTCCACGAAAAGGAAGTCGAAGCCTATCTCCTCGAATGAAAGCCCTTCGGTCTTCGGGGTCGAATGCAGGCTCGCGAGCTTATCATCGATTTTCTTGGCTTCTTCCTCGAGCCTTTTAACCGAGAAACTCCCACCGTTCGCCTGGGCATCCATCTTTGCCTGCAGGAACTCTTCCTTTCGACGTTTTAGATAGACCTCCTTACGCTCCTGAGAAAGGTCGAGCATATCGAAGCGCGAGCCGGATACGATCACGGCGTCCCAGTCTCCTGCCGCCGCGCGTCCGAAAAACTCTCTAACGGAGTCTGCAGAATCCGACTCGGTTTTACCCATATAGAGGATCCTTGCCCCGGGATAGAGGTAGGCGAAATCAGATGCCCACTGCTCGGTAAGATGCTTCGGCACTACGACGAGCGGCTTGTTGGCCCGCCCGAGGCGCCTGGCCTCCATGCACATGGCGATTCCCGTATAGGTCTTACCGGCACCGACGACGTGGGCAACGAGCGTGCCCTCGTCTGCCTGACCGGCACGGGCCACGGCGGCTCGCTGATGTGGTCTCATCTCAACATCGGGGTTCATGCCGGGGAACGTAAGGTATGAGCCGTCATACGTCCTGGGGGCGAGACGGTTATATCTGTCGTTGTAGATTCCGCAAAGGACATTCGCTCGTTCCGGATCGGTCCACACCCACTTCTCGAAAGCCGATGAGGCCATGCGCCTCCTGTCCCATGCGGCCTTGGTTGCCTGAGGGTCGGGCACCTTCTTACCGGTGAACGGGTCCTTCCTGTTCAGCTTAGTCTCGCTGCCGTTGAGAACGGCCGAGACGACGTTGAGGGGCGTGTAGGTGTTGACGCCGTATTTTGCCTGCACTTCGAGCGAAAGGTCGGTCACATTTCCCGTCAGTCTCCATTTGCCTGTATGGGAATCATGGGCGACCTCGAATTTCCTCCGCTTTGACGCAGGCATCTCGCCATCGGTGATCTCGAACGTCTCCTCGATGAAGTCCATGACGATAGAGGGCGGGATCCAGGGGGAACCGAGGGTTGCCGCAATCTCCCCAGGGCCCAACTCACGCGGAAGCACGGCCTTCAGCTTCATTTCGCACGAGCGCAGTGTTGCGAGCCTCCCGGCATCCGACTCGGTTAGGCCGAAGCCCGCCATATGCTGTTCACGCCTTGCCCTGTAATCGGCAAGGTCCTCAGGGCTAAATAGCTCCTCATGTGGAATGGGCTGTTCGACGTCGCCCACCCAATCGACATGGGTGATTATTGTGGCAGCATCCTCACCCGCCTGACGATAACCGAGTGAGACTAGGAATTCGGCCGGAACGGGATCCGCCTTCATAGCGGCTGCGAGGGCTCCCGAAAGAGGCTCCTCTCCCGATTCCCGGGAAATAGAGACCCCATACACCGTCGCAAGGTTTACGATTGGCTTGGGAGTCTGATAGACACAGTCGGCGTCGGCCTGTCGAAGCGCGACGGCAAGAACATCTGCTCCCACACGAGGCTCCCTCGACAGGCGCCAGAGAACTTCCTCGGTATTCATTCCATCGGTTGCAAATTCACGATTATTGGCTCGATATCCGACCGATCGCGCGACAAGCGTTGCGATGAGCGGGTTCGAGATAACCGTTCGGCCGTCCCTGCGCTCGGTAGAAACGGAGACGCCCTCATCAAGTTCGCTCAGGGCGGCGATAAGCGCCTCGCCCGTCCACGTACCGAATTCACGGTCACGCCAGCTGTCCGGCAACCTATCGACATGTGCCGATGCGATAACGGCACGGTTGGCAGTCAGAGGATGGACGCAGGTGTCCCACAGGCCGCTCTTCACGAGAACGGCGACGGTCCTAGCCACCCCCGTGCTCGTCTCGGGAGTTCGAGCAGGGGGAATCGACTCGGATTCAAGCCAGGAGCTTTCTCCGGCGTTAAAGCGCTCAGTTTCAATCTTCTTCTGTAGCGCATGGATGGCATCAAGCTTCTTGCCGATATCGCCGGAAAGGTATGCCTCGGCGCTTTCGATTTTCGATGTAATCGGGTCGCGGACAATGAGGTCGCCGAGCCTTTCCTCGGCCTCGTCGGCATCGCAGCCCAGAAGGCCACCGATGAGTGCGAGGTCCACATCTCCCGTACGGTCATACGAGACTGCGAGGGCATCGGCCGGAGTCTCTGAGCGGTCGGGGAGGGGCGTCTGCGGACGTACCGTGCGCTTCGATAGCATGTCAGCCTTGCGCACGAAGTTCTTCTTGGTGTCCAGAACCTCGAGGCTGAACAGGTTGATGGCGAGCGAGCAGTCGTGATAGCCCTTCTTCGTGAGGATCCTGCGGTTCTTCGGGTCGTTCAGGCGGCCGTAGCGCTCGGTAAAGCGATCGTAGCGGTCGTTAAGAGACTTGATTCCGGCGTCGATTGCGGCGTCGGTCGACTCGGGATCGCGCTGGAGCGAGATAAGCGCTCGCGCGGCATCCCTGAGCTCGATCATGGCGCGGGCGCGGTCCTCGGCACCTCGTCCCGCGGGGCGAAAGCGCTCCACGGTATCGCCGTTGCCATACCAGATCGAGCCGCCGTCGCCCAATGTGAACTCGTAGAGCGCCGGGTCGGTGGGGATTTGAGCGACCTCGGGGGCTGCGGACCTACCCGGCATACCCTCAAATGTATGGGCGATAGTGCTGATCGCCTGATTTGTCAGAGCCTTCCTGGCGCCATCAGCGATCCCTGCGGCGTCAAGCCCGCTGGTCAGCGAATACCCGGGGCCGTATGCGGTCATCTCGGAGCCCTGGTCTCCCACGGCGATGGATTGATTGGCTGCAAGTTCCGAGTTTACGCGGAAGCCGTCCGCGTTCATCGTTGTGTGAACCCAGGCTGGCGCGTCGTCGCGCGCAATCTCCCGCGGCTCAGCAAGTTTCCTCAGGATAACGAGGTCGCACAGCGCGCTCGTTCCGGCCTGGCTCTCAAAAGTCTCCTTGGGGAGTCGGGCTATGCCGATAAGGTCGCACTCGCGCGCAAGGTTCTCGCGAGTCGTCTCGCGGGCCTTGTCCATGGTATAGCGGCTCGTCAGCACGGCGACGATGCCGCCCGGGCGCACGGCGGCCACCGACCTCTTGATCATATAGTCGTGGAGCGGGACTCCATCGATTTTGATTGCATCCGAATAGGGGACGTTGCCGATGGCGGCATCAAAAGACCCGTCGGGTATCTCGCATTTGGCGATATCCGCCGCGACGATCGTGTGGTCCGGGCACAGCACGCGCGCGAGCCCGGCGCTCACAGGGTCGATCTCCACGCCGGTGACGTGCACATCCATGCCCTCTGGAACGCAGCGCATAAAGTTACCCGTACCGCAGCCCGGCTCCAAGATCTCTGCCGTGCCCCCATCGCAGATACCGGCACCCCTCAGCGTCTCCCAAATTAGCTCCACGACGGGACGCGGGGTGTAGAAGGCCGTGAGGACCGTGGCACGCTGCTCCGCGAACTCATCCTCACTCAGCAGCTCTTTCAACTCTTGAGATACGGCGGCCCAACCGCCGGTCGGATTCTGAGCGAAGACGTTCGCGGCGCCACCCCAACCGGAGTAGGCCGAAATCGCACGCGCCTCCTCGGGAGTCGCCTCTCGTCCCTCGTCCATGGTCGCCTTGAGGGCACGTAGAGCTGCGACATTGAGCTTCGCGCGCTCCAGGGGCGTATGGCCGGCCTGGGCATCCGGGTTCAGGTATTCGTTGTTGTAGGTGGTGGCTAGAGCGTGAGCACCGTCTCGTTGAGGGCGATCTCCTCGGCCATCTTGCTGGCGCTGTCGGCCTTGCGGATGTAGTCGTCGTACCGGCACTGGGCCATCGTGAGCTGCGCGAACTCCGGTGTCGCCCCGCAACTCTCCATGCAGCTGTCCTGGAGTTCCGCCAGCCTCGTGAGGTAGTTGCGCTCCACCGCCTTGAGATACTCCTCGGTCTCGCCGGCCGCGTCCATCCTGGCCAGCTCCTCCGGAGCGTTCTGCTCCATGAAGGAATAGCGGAGACCCCTCACGCCCTTGTACGGGTTCTTCAGCACTGACATGTGCTTCCTCCTCGGAATCGTCCTTGCGGGCGGCCTCATCGCCGCCCGTTTGGCTTACATAAGATTCCAGTTGCGCCCCGAAGTCAAGAGCCAACCTCTGTTGGGTCTCCTCTTTTTCTACCGGTTTCTCAGCCGGCTCCTCATAGATTGTCGGGTCGTCCATGGCGAAAAGGGAAATCTGCCCCTCTGCCGCGACGAAGCGCCTCGACGTTCTCCTTGCCATGGCGCTACGCCCCCTTCCGTGCGTTATGGGATGCCCCGCGCGCTCCGGCATCGAAGGAGGCAAGCATGCTCTTCAGGCGTTTCGTCGTCATGTTTGCCGAGTGGCCGCGTTCGGCCGGACCGTTCTGCGCGGTTCGCGTTCTCGGCCGGCACTCGAAGCCCGCCCTTTTAAGGGCCCGGTCGATTCTGTCCGTGGCACCCCTCACCTGGGCGCAGACGCGTTCGATTCGGGCGAGAAGAAGCTCCGTGTCTTCCATAGGCACGGGAACATCCAAGCCGTCATCGACCCCGTAGCGGCGAAGCGTCACGTGCGTGGCCATCGGGTCCATGCCCTCGAGATCAACGTCTTTTGAAGCCTCCGAGACCGCGTCGAGTCCGACCGCGTCGCCCTCGATCACCCTGATCGGAGCGGCCCCGGGCCATGAGGTTAGGCCCTCGAAAGCGGAGGCGGGGTAGACCGTCTCGGGCGCGAGATCGCAATCGAGAGTCAACTCATCCCCAACTCGCCTGGCAATAGGGACGAGGATGTCGAACCCAACCGGATGCTCTTTGATTCTGCCGCCCAGCTTATCGGCACGGGATCTGCTGAGGACGGTCGAGGTATCTGCCCCTGGATGGTCGAGTTTGAAGGCCGCAAGGGCGAGAATCCCCCTCGGGCCCATCTCGGGATGCTCGGACATGGAGTCGAGAATTGCGTCCCAGCCATGTGGATGCCCCATCACGGCCGCAAGCATCTCGACAGGCGCTTCAGTGTGCCTCTGCTGCATTGTTTCCTCCCCGTCTCAGTCAACTCCCATTGATGATGGGGGAGTGGAACCACAACATCCGATGCGGGAACAAGTGTTCATGGTGAATAGGAGGGCTCAAATCTACAGGCTCATACTGATTCAAAATAAATCGCGGCACCGTACGGCGCGCCTATACCTCGTGTCTCGTAGAAGGACGCATTTCTGAGTTCGGAGAAATAATAGGTTCCCGATGCTGTTATGCCTTCTGAATCATCGGGCGTGCGCTCGTGTTCCATTGCGACAAGACTGTCATACGGTTTACAGCCAGAAACCCATGCACGTGCAGCTTGGGCAATGACCTTATCCTTGTGGTAACTACCGTTATGAAAGAACACGAAATGCGGAGCGTTGCCCCCAAACTCCTCGCCCAATTCAATAACGCCGACATTTTTGGATTTGGCAGCGTCATCGATCGTGCCAAGGATAATCCAATCCGAAGGAATTAGGGCACAGGCATCGTCACTAAGCTCAATACGCCTAAGCTCATGCGGCGCACCGTCCTGCTCATAATAGGAGGAAAAATGCTCGTGAAGACGTTTTAACTGACTTCGTGTGGCCTCCAAATCGCTCCACATCATTTCCCGCGATCCGTCCTGCGGAAGAAGCTTCATCTCCCTTTCAATTACCCTGATCTGCTCTATACAGGCCGTATCGACCGTCTCGGCAACTCTTGGTTGGAGCCCCATAGCGATATTGGCGATGTAGTCTATGGCCTCGCCAGGTGTCCGAAGAGAGTCTGGGCTTGCCTGCATCAACCCATCTAAGGCAGCCTTGGTATCCACCTCAATCGTAGTTCCGATTTTGACCTTGTTCATCTTGGCGCCATGTCGCGGCAATCTTGCCATAGCTCATCCATTCTCAATCTATGTTTACATGACCTGGCGCCCAGCGAAAGAGCGGTCACCCACGATTGCCCGATTCTTTAGTCCGGCACCTTATTGGCACCCTCATCCGTCGTTTTGGGAGCCGAGACGATCTCCGCGAGCCTCGTGAGACCGGAGGCTATCTCGACCGCATCCGCGCCCAGCAGCCAATCGGCGGGCACACCGAACGTCCTCGAGAGGGCCTTGAGCGAGACGGCCGAAGGCAACCTGACGCCGGTTAGCCACAGGCCGATCGAGCGCGACGACTGGCCAATCATCTCCGCAAGCTCGTCCTGTCCGATGCCGGTCACCCTCATGAGAGCGGCCAGGCGCCTGCGAAAGAGCAGCAGGGACGGTTCGGTTGTGTACGGTCCGGGCGCGTTCTTCATCTCAATCAGTACGTCCCGACGTTAAAGCCCTCGCCCTTGGTGTAATCGACGGTCACAGGAATCTCCGTCTCGTTGGGGAAATAAGCTCGGATGATCCAATAGGGGATATCTGAGCCATCGGGGCCCATCCCCGTGTTGACGCCGCTCGACTCGATAAGGGTCTTCTCGGGAGCGCCGTATTCAGAGGTCAGGGAAGTGAGGTACCTTGCGACCACGTCTTGGAAACCAGTCTGGGTCATCTCCTCGGGGAGGTTGTCGGGGACGGCTACGATCGATGGGTCGACCAGAATCGTCTCGCCCTGCCCATCCGTGCCGCCTTTCGATTCGTCATCCGTGTCAAAGCCATCGGTATCTACTTCACCGTCGGAGCCAGCTGAGGATTCCACTGCCGAGTTGTCATCCGTCCTGCCTGTGGGCGGAAAGAGTGCGAACGCGACGTTGATCGCGATGCAGACCATGATGATGCCCACGCAAGCGAGGATAATCCCCTTCGAATCCAGCTTTTTTCCCTTTTTATACATGGTGAACTTTCCTTTCCCTTGCTGGCTATTTGAGTTCGACTCCGCCTATCCAACCCCAGTAGACGCCCGATCCCTTACCGTAAAAGGCAATAAACTCATCGAGCGTTTTAGTGGTAATCGCACCTTCGTTGCTCATGACCTTGCCGTCTCCGATATAGATTCCGACATGGCCATAGAGAAGACCAGGGGTGCCGGTGCCGGGATGGCTCGCGTCACCGACGATCATGCCGACCTTGAGGTCCGCAGGATTGTTGCTGTGGCACCATGCCTTGACCATGTCGCAAGCGTTTCCACCGAAGGTGCCGACACCCGCCGCCTTGAATACGTTTGTCACCCACGCGGCACACCAGTTCTGGCCAGGCGAGGGCGTTGATTTGCAGGCGTTGACGACGGCGAGTTGGCTTCCCGTGGCACCTGCGAGCCCCTGTCCCGAGCCGCCGAGGGTGCCGGACGTAATGGCGTTGTAGAAGTACTGCGCGTTGGTGTATCGCGATTCCCAGCCTGAGGGCTTGCCTCCCACCATGGCGCAGCGCTCCCATCCCATGGCGTAGTTTTTCGTCGCGGCCTCGAGATCGGTCGCATCCATGAAGGTCTGATAGGTGTATTTACCATCGGCGCTGGAAAATGTGCCCCACTCATCGTGGTCCGACCAGAACTCGAGCTGAACGTCGAGGTCGTACCAGTTCTTGCCCTTCTCCTTGGCGAATTGAGCCAGGCGAAGGCGGCGCCCTCCGTCCCATTGGCCTATACCGGTCGCCTTGTTATAGACAGAACCCCTCGCAATGATCTCGTCGTTTGTTTTCGGACTCTTTCCGTCCAGCCAATAGGCATACGAACCCATTGCCTGGTCCGCCATCGGGTAAATCTTATGATTTGTGGATCCAGCAGACTCATGGCAGTAGTTGCCCATGATGGCGGCGGCGTGGATGTCGTCGCAACCGTGGTCCTTGAGGTACAGGTAGATGGTGAGCTCGTCGCCGTCCAGGCTGCCACCATTGCTTGCGCCTCCTGCCTGCTGACCGAACTGCACAAGCCCGAGCGACGAAGCGAGAATCGCGCCCATAAGCAGAAGTCCGCCGAGGGAGAGCAGTGAGGCGAACAGGGCGATCCTGTTCTTCCATTCCCTGAGGGAGAGAAGCTGCTTTCTGCCCTTACGGCCCTTGAATAGCTTTCGGGAGAGCTTGCCGCCGACGGCACGCCCCGCCTTCTTGCTAAGGGTGGCCTGCTTGAGGGCGACCCTCCTCTTCCTACGCAAAACCATCTTGCGATGGTCCTTGAGCTTTTTGACGGCAGCCGGGTCCTTCTTGAATGAACCCGGACGGCGCTTCATAAGGATGTCGAGCTCGACAGCATTGGCGCGCTTGAGCGTCTTGGAAGCGCTGCCGGCAATCGGAGCGGCGGGGACCGTAGCCACCTTTTTCGCGAGCGACGAAGATGCCAGGAGCTGGGCCGAGGGCGTTGCGCCCGACACAGCGGCCCCGCGTCGGGATGACGAGGCCATGCCGGAGGGGGAGAAACCCGATCCCTCCGATGTATCTGTGCCGGGCGCATCGTCTTCGGATGCGCCTGCCATGGATGATTTCGCGACCGACGCGAAGGTGCCGCCGTATGAGGCGGCGCCCGCGGCGGCGGATGCCGCACGCGAGCGCGTCGATTTCTGGGCGCTGAGACGGGAAAAGTCCGAGGAGCCGGATCGCGGCCTGTTCGGGCGCGGTGAGGACCCTTCCCATGCGGAAGTGCGCCGCGACTCGGCTTCGAGCACGGCGGGCACGGTGCCCGTACGCCGGCTGGCGGCGGTACGGGCATCCGCATGGGCAAGGTTTGAGCTATATCTCGTCGAGCGCGGTTTCATCTACTAGCCTACGAAACCGGAGCCGTCGGCATATTCGTTGAGGCCCTCAGGGCTGATCTCGTCGGGGCTGGCAAACATGCCGCCGACGTCCTCACCGCTGTCATTCTGATATTTCAGCAGGGTAGACATAGCGCTTGCGACCGATGCGCTACCAAATTGCTGGTCCGCCTGCGGCTGGGGAGCGGCAGCTGCCTGGGAAGCGGCCTGGGCACGATGGCGCTGCGCTGCACGCTGGTTCGGATACATGCCGTTGGGCTGCGCGAAGCTCGTCGCGGGGGCCTGCTGGGCAGGGGAGGAAGGAGCCGGCTGTGAAGGGGCCTGCGCCTGGGTGCGCGGACGAGGCGCCGAGTCCATCTGCTGCTGACGGGTGCCGATTGACCAGGAACCCGGCTGCGCATTGAGGTCTTCGGCAGGCTGAGCCTGCTCGGGAGCGGGAGCGGACTGAGGCTTCACCTCGTCCTCGAGCCCGTTTGCGCGCTCCGACATTGCCACGAGTGCGGGCAGCGTGTAGCCGACCTCGGAGCCGGAGAGGGCCACCGTTCCGTTCGAGAAGGCGATATCACCGGAGGGCTCGCTTCCGAGCGTGACCCCGACAGAGGACAGCGCGAGGGCGAAATCATCGAAATGGGTGTCGCTCTCGCGGGTGAAGACCTGATCGATTGCGTTCAGGACGAGGTCCTTCAGCTCCGATTCGGCCTGTGCGCGCAGTTCCTCCTCGGTCGGGAGTCGGCGGGTGTTGAAGCGCGAGAAGTCCGCGCCCTCCTGGAAGTCACGAATATCCATATCTTCCATCCTTTCCTTATTGGCGGTAACCGTGTATCGGTTGCCGCCGCCGTTGAAACCAAATTGGCCACTCGCAGGCCGTGTGTCGGGTCGTTGACGCGACGGGGGAGCCATGTGCGCAGGTGACGGAACGTTACGGCCGATTTCATCGCGCCTGGGGCGCGGAATCGAAGACGGGGCGTCCTCAGGCTCGTCGAGCGAGGCGACATCGGGTTTCGACGCCGGCTTCACCGCACGGCGCTTGATGTCGGCGGGACGGGTCGTGCAGATGTCGTAGAGCGTCGGGCAGGTCTTCTGGTCGATTTGGAAGTCGAAATGGACCACGCGGTTCTTGAACACGTAGAGCCCCTCGCCGGGATGGGCGGTTGCCAGGACCTTCGTCTGGCTTTCGGAGAGGTTGAACAGCTCCTGGAAGTCGGGGAGGAGGTCGCTTGTCTGCTGCAGGATCGTCACGAAGGGACTGTTCTGGAACATGTAGCGCGTCTCCTCACTGTTGAGGACGCGCGAGAGGTTCTGCGTGATGGCATTGATGTAGAAGTCCCATTTACCGCCGCGCGTGAAGAAGCGGTCGATCTGGCTGCGGGCGTAGGGGCTGTCGAGCAGGAGCTGGAACTCGTCGATGATGAGCCAGGTTCGCCTGCCGGCACGGCGGTTCGCCGAGACGCGAACCCAGATGTGGTCGAGGATGATGAGCAGCGCCAGCGGCTTGAGCTCGCTGGACAGCTCGTGCAGGTCGAAGCACACGAGATTCGATTGGAGGTTCACGTTCGTCGGGTGGTTGAACAGCGACAGCGTACCCGTGACGTAGCGGCGAATGAGCTTAGCCAAGTCACGGGCGTCGCGCATGTCGGAGCCCTGCTCGGACATCAGGAAGTCGTAGATATCCTGAAGCGTCGGAAGGTTCTCAGGTCTCGGGTCGTCCAAGTACCGGTTGTATGCGTATGCGGCGGCGGCATCGAGGACGTTTGCCTGGGCGTCATTGACGCTGCTGGCCATCATGCGAACGAGCGACTGGATGAAGGACACCTTCGCGGGCACGGGGGAGGACTTCGTCTCCGGATCGTCTGAGCCGTATGCAAGGGAGATGTCGAGGGGGTTGATGAAATCGCCCGAGTTCTCGGCGATGCGGATGACCTGGCCGCCCAGATACTCGGTGGGCGTGACATACTCGCCCTCGGGGTCAATCGTGATCACGTCGTCGTCCGGATGCTTCAGGTGCACAGGTATGATGCGCGTGATCTTGGAATTGAAAGACTTGCCGGATCGGGGCTGTGCCAGCGTGAAGCTGTTCGTGTGCTCATGGGACACGGGGTCGTAGACGATGAACGATCGGGTCTCGGCGTTGAGGCCCATGATGTTGCCGCCCGGATCGTTCATCTCGGCGGCGACGAACATCAGCATATGGGACAGGGGGTCCGTGGTCAGCGTTCGCTCATACGGGATGTAGGGGGCTCCGATCGGCAGGGCGGTCGAGAAGGACTCCTCGCGAAGTGCGCGCCATGAATCGGGATAGGGCTTCCTGTGCGTGGAGAACACCTTCTCCACCTCGCGGCAGGCCTCCTCGAGCTCGGTCTCCGAGCGCCCCTGGACGGTCACGACAGTCGTGACGCCGAAGGCGTGCATCTCCGCGCTCTCCAGGTCGTCTCGGAACGCCTCGGCGTCCTCCTGGGCCTCGCGCATCGCGGGCGGCATGTTGTTCTGGTCGACGAAGTAGCCAACCTCGGGACGGCTCGTGTTGAACTGATAGGTATTGTTCTCCTCGGTAATCTCGTGCAGGTGGTTCTCAGCGGCCGAGATCGCGGCAGAGAACTCCCAGGGACGGATGTGCCACGCGACGGTAAGGTCGTAGGGCAGGCCCGTCAGATCCGAGATAAAGGAGTCCTTCATGGTCTTGCCGTAGCCGTCGAGGGTGACGTCATAGGTTTTCACCCAGCGGCGGCCGATAATCATGCGGGGGTCGCCACGGTAGCCGTCTGCGGTGAGGACGGAGGAGGGTGCCACGAGCTCGCGGGTCGTCAGGCCGACGGTCCCGGACAGGCGCTCGAAGTTCGCCGTGCCCGGAGTGTCATCCTGGCGAGTCATGGTCTGGATGATGTCGAGGCGCTGCTGGCCGTCGAGGACATGCGCGTCGGAACCGAGGTCGCGCATGAAGCGCAGGAAGGAGTCCGCCTCCTGGGACAGCCGGGGCACCGCGCGCTCAAGCGTGTCGGCGGACACGGCGATCGTGATGATGCGGTCACGGCGCACCGAGCGTGAGGACTTCGCGAGCATGGAGCGGGTCCATGCATTGTACTCGCGGCGAAGGACGTTACCGCGCTCATCGCCGGGAACCTCGCGGAAAAGCAAGTCGGATGCGAACTCCTCCGGGCTCACGCGCTTGTTCATGATGAAGATGCCTAGACGTACCGTATGGTCGAGCGAGTCGAGGTATCCTGCCCACGCCTCACGTACGAGATACTGATCCTCGGGTCGCGCTCCCTGATAGTTGACGTCATCGACGCGAAGGGCAATGGAGTAGGTCTCGCTGTCGATGCGCATGACGCCGTCAACCGTGAGCAACTCGTAGGGAACGAGTTTCGTGGTCGACCACTTAGGCTGGACGAGCTTCACATCGGTCGAGAGCGCAGTGTTGACGCCTAGCTCCATCTGCTCCTCGTCCGTCGCCCAAGAAGATCCAAGGGGGATGGATGGCACGTCGGCGCCATATTTCGCAACATACTTGTCACGCTTCTTCCTCAGCTTTTTCAGGCGTTTGTCCATCTGGCGCACGCCCTTCTGCCATCCGGCCTCGAGAGCGCTAGCGCGGCGCTGCTCGGCCTCGGCAATCTCTCGATCGAGATCGTCAATAGTCAGTTTGCTCATCTAGGGTTTCTCCCATCGTTTCTCACGGAGGCCTCAGCCATCGCCTGGGCGATTCCCGCCGGCACGGCCTCCTGCTCCATCTTTCTCGCTTTCCTAGCGGCCTTTTTGCAGCGCTTCTCCTCACGCAGCTCGACCTTCGTCTTTTTCGGAACGGCCACCTCGAAAGTCGGCACCGCAAGCGTGAGCTGCTCGGGCTCGGCGCGATCCTTCAGCATGAGAGGAAGCCATTTCTCGGACTTGAGGCCGTGGTGCGAATGGAGGCCGATAACGCCGATTGCCACACAGATCGGAATCGCCAGATATGTGACGATGTCAAGGCTCCAGCCCCATGCATAGACGCCGTAAATGCCGACGGACACGACGGCGATGGCGGCAAGCGCGGCGATGGCCGAACGCTTGGAAAAGCGACCGAAGATGTTTCTCGCGACGTAGTTGTTGATATCGTCGCGCACGAATGTCTCTGCCATTCCACTACCTTCCCTAGACGAGGCCGAACAGGCTGTTGGCGACAACCTTTGATTTGTTCACGATTTCGGTTATGCACAGCACGGCGCACATCGATGGGATAAGGGCGGCCGCGGCACCCCCGAAGCCATTGAGGGTGCTCGTGTCGGACGTAATGGGTGCTATAAGCTCGGTCGCCACCGTATTGATAAGGGGAATCATGCCGATTGCGATGACGATCATCACCGCCTGGAAACAGACCGCGGCAAAACGTTTCAGATAGCCTACGCCCATGGGCCTCGATTTATCGTCAGCAAAGAAGGCCAGGCACAACGGGCTCGCTGCCGCCCTCAGGTAGATCTCACCGACTCGAACGAAAATAGTAGTCAAGACGGTGAATAGACAGGCAACGCAGGCGACAAGCGAGACGATTGCAAGAATAAGAAGGATGAAAGAGGTGCCGGCTTGACTGTAGGTCAGAGCGTCAAATGAGCTGATTACCTGTTTCTTTATACCAATGGATTTAGTTGTATCGATTCCGATAGACGCCAGAGTGTTATTCACGACTCCGACAAGGTGTTGGGCAAGAACGTATACAGCTGCACAGATATCCATCGCGTGGATGATAAGGGTGTAGCTCACTGCGAACATCATGACGACGAATGCGAGGCTCGCCATGATATCGACGCCGGCCATCTTACGGCGAACATCCAGCTGATGCATGAGAGCTACACCGAAGGTAAGGCCGAGAAACGCCATGGCGTAGGGCTGGAAAGCGCCTTTCGAAAGATTTGAAGCCATAGTGTAGAACTGACCGAAAGGACCATTCGTAAAATCAGACGTAAATGCGGCATTCGCCGAGGACGACACCAGCGAAATGCACCATTCGGCTAGGCTCGTCGCACTCTCGGCAAGTCCGCGGCAGAAGGTCCATACCAGGTTTTCCGCAGCGTATTTGAAGAAATTGAATGACAACTCGAAATCAGGCGGATTCTCACTGATAACCTTGTTCTCAAGGTCTTTAGGATCTTTGGCCTGGGAATCTTTGTCGGTATGAGGCCTACCTCCCGTTCCGGTGGATTCTTGACCGGTGGCCGTTTCCCCAGCTATTTCCCAGCCATCTGGTGCCCAATTCGGCGCAAAACTCTTGAGGTAATTATCATCATCAAGTTTTCCATCGAGTTTTTTTGTCTTGGCACCTTTAGAGCTTACGGTCTTTCCGTCTTTATCAACATAAATCGGCCCGTACAGATTTGCAGTTCCAGCTCCAAGTTTTACTTCATATCTAATTTCATGAGCCGTAATTCCGTTATGTTTGAAGTCAACGAATTTATCATTTTTGATATCTGACCATCGAATGACGACATAGCGCTTTGAATCAGTTGATTGAAAGCCTGTGATATCTAACGAATCCCTTACAGTCCATTGACCCTTTTGAGCGGCATATGCAGCTCCCGACACCATGCAAGCAATTAGAAGCATGGCGACACATACCACCGCAAAACGAAGAATCATCTCGGACAGCGGACGAGGTTCCTTATCGTATTCAAATTCGCCATACGGGTCCGTCGGCCTGGGCGGCTGGGCACCACCGATAGGGGAGCCAGCCGCGAAGGCGAGCAGTCTCTCTCGGATCTCCATTATCCGAGGATGCCGTTAAACAGCTGAGAGATGATATGGGAGACGCCGCAGCCGGCGATGAAGACGCCAGCTAGGACCTGCCACCACTCGGTACCGTGGCCGGGGCGTCCCTTAGTCTTCTCCTCGAGCAGATTGTAGACACCCCACAGGGCAAACAGAGAGCCGCCGGCGATCATGACGTTCTCGAATTTGGTAACGAGATCAGCAAGCTGTTCCATTGAAATTTCCTTCCCTTAAGGATAGTTGATACCTATTCACGCGCCCTTAGGCGTCAATGACGATGGTTTTGGGGTTGGTGCGGTCTATGAGCACGACACCCTCCGGTGTTGGAACGGAGGAGTTGTCCGCGTGTCGCCTGGCGCGCGCCCACTCGAGCATGTCGGTTTTGCCGGCGCTGAGATACTCCTTGCGCCTGGGATGGATCTCCGGATCGGCCTTGAGGTCGCGAAACCACATGCCCTGCTTGTAATGGGTCACGCACTCGTCAGGCGACAGGCCGTCCTCCTCATTGAAGCTGTAGAGTTCTTCGGGGCTCATGAGCGGGACCTTGACGTATCTCGTGCTTTCCTGGATGGATTTACCGCTCGCGGAGTTCGAGACGGAATAGTCCGTGAACTTCTTCGTGGTGTTGCCCATCTCACGCGAGATCTGCTCGCAGTCGGAAAAGAGGGAAGAGCCCATGTACATGAAAATGGCCGAGTTTGCTCGGATAGATTCCGACTGCTTGCCGTATCGTGCCTCGAGTTGCTTGCCGTCCTGGACGATTGCGCAGAGGTTGATCCAAAACTTACGGCTCTCTGCGAAAAGCTTCTCGAGATCGGGAATCTTACCGATTTGCGCGAGCTCGTCGAGATAGCAGTAGAGCGGGATTTCAAGGTGGCCTATACCGTTCGTTGATCCGATATCCTTCGAGATGTCGAACAGCTGGTTCAGGGCCATCGCCGCGACGAAGTCATAGGGGCCGCCGCCGGACTTGATGCAGAAGAAGATGGCGCGCTTGCGCTTATCGATAGACTGCAGGTCGAGCTCATCACGGCCCAGCATCTTTCTGATTGCCGGGTTGTTGAGCCTTTGCAGTCGAGCCGCACAGGAGGATACGACTGCCGCCATCTGCTCGGGAGCACCGGCGTTGGCCTTGAAGGTGCGGTAGTTGGTAAGGACCGAGTTCTCGGGGAGCGACTCGTCGTCCAGCGCGTCCTCACCGTAGGTATCGATGATGTACTGCGCAAACCCATCGAAGCCGTCGCGCTCCCGGGTGCCCTCGAAAACGAGATCGAGCTTGTTGATGCCCTCAGCGCCGTCGGCCTTGGCCATCGCGAGGTAGTCGATGATGCCGGGAAGGGTGCAGTCGGCGGTATTGCCGTTGGCCTTGAACCAGAAGACGAACATGCCGCAAACGCAGGTGTAGAAGTTTTTCTCCATATCGATGAAGAACTGCTGGTCCCCGTGCGTGTCCTCGCCCTTGGTGTTCGAGATAAACATATTGACCAGGGAGTTGATAGATGTGACGTCGCGGCAGTTGATAAGCGGGTTGTAGGGGGTTGAGGCAAGGATATGCTCCTCGTCGCGCAGGTCGATGACCTGCACGTCATAGCCGTTCTTCTCCAAAAAGGCGGCAGATGCACGGAACAGCTCGCCCGAAGGGTCGGTGAAGACCATATTGCCGTTCATCTGCATGATCTGGTTGGTCACGAAGCGGTAGGACTTGCCGGCGCCCGATCCGGCCATGATGAACATATTTCGGTTCGGCACCTGGCTCTCGCGCCTGATCGGGTCCTTCTTGTCGTTGACGATGGATGTGCCGGCAACCTTGCTGTGGAGCGAGAGGATGATATTGTCGTCATCGACCGTCTCGCACCACTCGGGAACCGGCCATTCGTCCGTTGCCTTGTTGTGCGAGTATAGCAGACGCTCCTGGGCAGTCGAGAAGCGCTGGGATCCATATTGCTTTGCAGGCGAGATGTCCTCTCCGGGCGCCTCGTGCTTTAGGAAAACAGCCAGGGCGATTACAAGGGCAGCAGCGACTGAGGCCAGCAAAGGGACCCCGCCGAAATAGATGCCAAGGGGCCGGCGGGATGCCGCCCACGCGACGAAAGCCACGGCGTCATCGGACGTCTCGATGCCGTTTGTGCCGAGCATGACCTTCTGGACCGTGAGGTTCACGATCCAGAAGGCGGCAGATCCCAGCACGGCGGCTCCGACGGCCTTCGTTATGTCGATCTTCGGCAGCTTCATCGGCTACCTCTTGACCCGCTTGTTGAGGGTTCGGGAGTGCGTGGCCGGACGGTTCTGGTTTCCGATTTGGTGACGGTTGGCCTTGCGGTCGGCTGCGTCGCGCATGTTGACGGCGCGGATGACCTCGTGCGAACCCATCTGCTTGGTTCGTCCCTGGCGCTGCTGGAGTCTGACCGACCCCTCGAAGGCCTCGCGGTCCTTCAGCGTCTCGATTTGGGTATGGCATCGGACGATGGCATCGGCGCGGTCCTCACGAAGCACGCCCTTGTCATCGCCCTCGCAGATTTGGTTCCCGATTTTTGCCGTGTGTCCGTCGGGATCGGTAATCCTGAAGGCTCCGGCCGTGGAAACGGCGGCAGTGTATACGACGCCGTCCCACCCGGTGAATTTACGCTTGTACATGCCGTCGTTCTGGTCGAGCTTCCAAGACTCCCCCAGATATTCGATATTCTCCGGTGCAGGGGGGAGCCCTACCGGAGGAAGACCCACAGCAGGTAGCCCGATTGCCGGAAGGGCGGGGTACTCTTTTGACTGGGAAGACGACTGGATATCGTTTGGATTGGCGGGTGTCTGGACGCCGCTCTCGACCGAACCCCTCATCGCGTTGTCCACATCGGCATTCGAGATCAGTTTCCTCTCGATTGCCGTCTCAATGCAGGCGGCGAGCGCCTCCTGGTCCTTCATCTTGTATTCGATTGCGAAATAGCCAGTCGCCGGGTCCTCGAAGACAGCGAACCCGATGCGGTGCTTTCGGCAGATGTCGGAAAGGAGCGACAGGTCGCTTCGATCGAGTGCACCTTCCTTGCCGAGGTTGACGAGTTTGATGACGTCATTGCGGTCACGCCTGAGCGTATGCTCGGTAACGAGGCCGTAACGGCCGAGTCCATTCACATGGCTGATCGCATGGTTCGCGCCGCGACCGGCAACCCTGCCGGCACCTCCAGCGACTTTGCCGGTACCACGTGCGAGTGCTCTCATCGTGATAATGAGGACTTCACGCGCCGGGGGCAGGACAGCCTGGCCGAGCATCAGCAGAACACGCATGGCCTCTTCATTCTCTCCGGGCATAACTGGTACCTCCTTCCGGCGACGTGTAGTTGGGGCCGCACATAAAGCGGCCCCAACTACAGTTTTCGCCATATAGGCCACCCGTGCCGACCGGTTTGGTGCCACAGGGTGACAATTTCTTTAATTAGCTATGCCTGCGTACCCCGGGCCGTTTGATATGCGCGCCCGGCCGCTTCAGGCCCTCGGTAATTGCACTCGTGTGTTGATATAGGTGCCTTGTAGCCAAGGCATCGGCGAGGGCGGTATGCGGAGCACCCTCGAAGCTGTATCCCATGGCATCTGCCGCAGAGGTGAGCCTCCATCTTGAATGGGACTCTGAAAATGGGCCGTATACGCGCCCGAATTCCTCCATCGCATCGACAATTTCCGCTGTCTGCGGAATGATGACACCCTCATTCTCGAGGAATCCAAGGTCGAAGCCGACATTCCATCCGACGATCTTCTCCGTGCGGTCGAATAACGACTGGACGGCCTCGAGATAATTCTTAAAAGGCTTATAGTTGGCCACCGAATCGGGTGAGATGTGATTCACGCGCTCCGCGGCAGGCCACTCGGTCTTATGCTACGGCTTGACGTAGCAGATGGACCGACGAGGGCGAATCCTGGCCCTCGATATCGAGGACCATTGCTAAGGTCAAGATTTCATCGCCGTCAAAGGGGTCGAGCCCCGTCGTCTCGGTGTCGATCGTCATGCACTCGATGGGAGAGTCGAAAGGTACCAAGGTGATGCTCATCTTGCCGCCCCCTATGCCTGTCCGTAATGGAAATAGGCAGTACGATTTGGGGCTGCGGTATGAAGCGCGCCCTCGGTGCCGCCTCCCAGCTTCCTGCTGATCTGCGCGATGAGGTTTTTCGTGCCGGGCATCTCATGGGCTCGCTCGGTCTTGATATCGCTCTTTTGGACATAGCCTTCGTCGACAGACTCGTCCCACTCGTCCTGGGTCGACTCGGTGTAGTAGACCGGCGCCTCGGGGTCGTTTTCGATAGCCTGGGAGGCAAGCGTATCGATATGGTCGGTATTCCCCCTCACTGCAGCGTGGACTACGTCGTCGGTAAGCGCGCCGCCGTTCGCGATGTACTCATAGAGGCTCTGGTCGGCCGGGTCGGGAATCACGCGCCCGAACTGCTCGTCCGTGACATAGCCCTCGTCGCCGATCCTGAACTGGCCATAGGGCCCTGCCGGCCAAGGCATAGCGATGCGCGAGAGCTCCGTGTCCGCCATGACATAGAATTTCATGACGGCGAGCTTGTCATCTCGCGAGATATAGTCTTGGACGGCGATAGGCGCCTTCGGATTGATATGGGCTCGATCTGACGGCGATAGTTCGAGACCGCGCTCGATCTCATATTCCGCTTGGGCGGTGGAGGCCGTAAAAAGAGCCCGTGCGAGCAGCCAGGACTTCTGACCCGCATACGTGTCAGGGGCGATGCCGTCAAGAGCGACCTCGGCCACGGCCGAGAGGAGGTTCGGCTCCGCCATAATCGCACCAAGCGTGGCGACAGCCGGCCACTTAAGGTATCCCTCGCATTGCTGCGGGTCCATGATCATTTCGCGCGCGGCATCGAAAACGCGGTCGAGGTCGAGCAGGCCCAGCCCGGCCGCACCCGCCCTATCCAGTTTGTCCATACGGCTCTCCCTTCGGTCATAGTTCCGTTGGTGCTATCGTCCGCCCGCAGGCTTGTCGATGAGAGCCGTTGAACAACTGTTCCTAGATTTTGGTTAATGTTTAAGCGATTGAGCGTGGGGGAGGGTCACGTCGCGCTCCATCGACACGACTCCATCGGGCGACGCCGTGCTTTTGGTCGCAAGTCGAAGCGAGTCAATGATCTTTTTCGTGCTGGGGCTGCAATCGACTCTGTGGGGAGCCACGCTCAACTCTTCATACTGATCGAGGATCGCGTCCACCTTCCGCGACTCGTCGAAGGTCTGGCCGCGGTAGAGCGTATAGTCGTGCCCGCCGATGCTGACAAGGCCGTCGGACATAAGGGCGATGTCTTTCGCTTCAATCGCCGGCACAATAGCGAAATTTACGCCTGCGGCGATGGCGATATCCTTATATTCATTGGGAATGACCATCTCGCGGAATTCGGACAGATCCCTCATCGAAAGAAACGCGTTCAGGTTAAGTTCAACGGCTTCATATCCACCCCGTCCGGCGCCATCGATAACGGAGCCGAATATCTCCGAGTCCATGAGAATACCGGGCAGGGGGTCCACACTTGACCTCTGCATGTAGACGGTGCGGTCTCCTTGAGCAGGTCCATCAAGGTTCACGGTCACGTCCGACCAAAGCGCGCCGAATGAGTCGGAACCGTCGGTCACATCGAAGGCTTGGATGCAGAGTGTATCGTTCTCCTCGTAGAATTGCTTTACGAGCTCCACGGTCTTCGGCTCACCGTCAACCGAATAATTGACCTTGATGCCGCCCTTGGTGGTTGCATCTACATAGAGGCTGCTGTCCTCGATGCGCTTTTTAAGGTTCTCCCTATAGGCGACCAGCGATCCTGGGAGCGCCTGGATCTGAGATAGGGCTTTTTCCAATTGGTCAATATCGACAACGACCGGCTGCTCGATTTTAGGGAACGGACCCATCTGGAACGTCTTCATCGCATAGTCGCTTCGGTCTTCCCTGGCCGTCATAACGAGGGCGGCGTCGCTTGGGAACAGCGTAGTACCGTCAGCCCTAACGATCCTGACGGCATCTCGCCTTGTAGCCGATGCCACAGACTGGAGGACATGGGACGATGCCTGGTCGATATTTCCGAGAACGATGGCGCCGCCACTTGCAGCTGAGATGACACCCGGCCTGATTGGGCGTCCGCCGCCGATAATACCTGCGAGGCTTGCCGTCCCGATATCGGAGACAACGGCGACGCTTCCCTTCGCCCCGACGCCGGCAAGGTCTCTCATGAGCGTCGCTTCATCGCTTTCGCCGACGCGGAAGAACGCGCGAATCGCCTCTCCCGCACGCTCAGGGCTATCCGTCTCAATCAGAATGGGAATTCGAGTCGCAAGAGCCTCGGCAACAGCGGAAACGGCCGCAGGCGGGTAAACCGGGCTTAGCTGTTCGGGCTCGGCCGGCATAGACCTTCCGATTAGTTTCTCGGGATTACCCAGAGAGCCAGATGAGATCGAGTCTAATGTCTGAAGGCATGGATGAGCCGGCCTCAATCCGCGGGGAGTTGCAGCGGAAACGACTCCTTGGAGATTCAATTCATGGCAGAGATTCTCGACTGCAATGGTGCCACGACACGACGTCACGTTGCCACCGAAGTCCAGCGATCCGAAATACAGCTTATCCTCGAGATATGCGGGGTCCAACTGTTCTGAAGCACTCAGGATTCCGAGAGCGATTGGCAGTGCAAGAGAATCGGGGGTCCTGATTCGTCCCGAGAAGTTCCTGTTATAGCCGGGTGATGGGACAATATCGATAGTGATGCTGTCGCGGGGCACGGAATAGTCCTGTGCCTTTAGGGCGCACCTGACGATACCACGCAACTCAACCCGAGCATTATCTTGAAGGCCGGCGATGGATATGCCGGGTAAGCCGGGCCGTGTTTCAATTACGATATCAATGGGCACCGCGGAAGCGCCCTCCACTATTGCGCCATGGACAGTGATGCGATCGGCCATATCTTGCTCCAATCCACAATGGTCTTGAGACTAGTTTGAAGTCTGGATCGCGCGTACCGCCTCAATGAACAACTGTTCAACTGGATCCGATGTTATTTTGTCAAAGCGGGGCTTTCCGATACAGACGGAACCCATATCTACGCACAAATCAGTGGTGGATAGTGGTGGATAGCCAGAAGAAACCAGTGGATTCTAGAAGGAAAAGCCAATAGTAAAGCGGTTCCCCCGATTAGCTGAATATCAGGGAAACCGCTGGTAGATAGTGGTGGGCCCTCCGGGATTCGAACCCAGAACCCAGGGATTATGAGTCCCCTGCGCTAACCGTTGCGCCAAGAGCCCTTATGGACGGTGAATGCAATTCAAATAAGGCAACTCAGGCCTAATTTCTTCGCTTCACGACGTGAAATACTACCATGCACGAGCAAGCCGCACAACGCAAGATCAAGTCTGATGCTAAACAACAGCTAATCTAGGTGCGTCGCAGAAAAGACGTGTTTTAGAAAAAGTTAAGGCCTTATATTCAGGGCTCCAACTCATTTATGCGTGAAATTTACCTGATGCTTTTTCAAAACCATGCCGGTTTACTACGATGTATCGGCGAACCCCGAGCACCGCGTGTTCTCCGTTTGCAAAACCGCAGGTAGGGAGCCCGACGGTTGCGCGAAAAGGCGTGCGTGGTCGAACATTCCTGATTAATCGTAGTAAACCGGCATAGTTCTGAGGCGCAGAGGAGGGGCGGTTCGCAATCGGACCCGATAATGGGACTGGCGGCGCACAGGAAACCCTGTTGTGCGGGGCGGGTCGTGTTCCGCGCGCGCCGGCGCGGGCGAAAGTTTTTCCAAAATTGTCCTTGCATCGACGTTCGAGTTCCCGTATAGTACTTGTTCGCACGGGGGCGTAGCTCAGCTGGGAGAGCGCTTGACTGGCAGTCAAGAGGTCAGGGGTTCGATCCCCCTCGTCTCCACCCGAGCATTGAATGAGGCTCCAACGCAAGTTGGGGCCTTTTTTCATATAGGCACACAAGGTCAAAGGCGGCACCATGATCCTTCTGGTCGACAAGATCGAAAAAAGCTTCGGCGCGCGCGTCCTCTTTAGCGGCGCGTCCTTCCAGATCAACCCCGGCGAGCGCTTCGCGCTCGTGGGCCCCAACGGCGCCGGCAAAACTACCATGCTCAAGATCATCATGGGCATCGACAGCCCCGACGCCGGCCAGGTCCAGTACGCTAAGGACTGCCAGGTGGGCTACCTAGAGCAGGAAACCAACCTGGAGCACAAGGACACCACCATCCTCGCCGAGGTCATGGCGGCCGCCAAGGAAATCCGCCGCATGGGCGAGCGCGCCAACGAGCTGCAGGCCCAGATCACCGAGCTCTCCGAGCAGGGCAAGGACGTCGACGCCCTCCTTAACGAGTACGGCCAGGTCCAGGACCGCTTTGAGCACCTGGGCGGCTACGAGCTCGAGAGCAACGCCCGCAAAATCCTGTCTGGCCTGGGCTTTAAGGTCACCGACTTCGAGCGCCCGTGCTCCGAGTTCTCCGGCGGCTGGCAGATGCGCATCGCGCTCGCCAAGCTCTTCCTGCGCCATCCCGACCTGCTGCTCCTGGACGAACCCACTAACCACCTGGACCTCGAAAGCGTCCAGTGGCTGCGCGGCTTTATCGCCAGCTACGACGGCGCCGTCCTCATCGTTAGCCACGACCGCGCCTTCATGGACGCCTGCGTCGACCACGTCGCCGCGCTCGAGAACCGTCGCGTGACCACCTACACCGGCAACTACAGCAGCTACCTCAAGCAGCGCGAGGACAACCTGGAGCAGATGCGCGCCAAGCGCGCCGCCCAGGAGCGCGACATCGCCCACATGCAGGTCTTCGTCGACAAGTTCCGCTACAAGCCCACCAAGGCCGCCCAGGCTCAGGAGCGCATCCGCAAGATCGAGCAGATCAAAAAGGAACTCGTCATCCTGCCCGAGGGCCACAAGCACATCGACTTTAAGTTCCCCGACCCGCCGCGCTCCGGCGACATGGTCGTGGGCCTGGAGGGCGTATCCAAGTCCTACGGCGACAAGCACATCTACAGCGACATCGACCTTAAGCTCTACCGCGGTGAGCACGTGGCACTCGTCGGCCCCAACGGCGCCGGCAAGTCCACGCTCATGAAGCTCCTCGCCGGCCTGGAGCCGCCCACCACCGGCACCCGCGATTTGGGCACCAACGTGGGCGTTGCCTACTACGCACAGCACGCGCTCGAGGGTATGACCGAGTCCAACACCGTCCTGCAAGAGATCGACACCGTAACGCCCAAGTGGACCGTGCCGCAGCAGCGCAGCCTGCTGGGAGCCTTCCTCTTTAGCGACAACGATTCCATAGAAAAGCAAGTCCGCGTCCTTTCCGGCGGCGAAAAGGCCCGTCTGGCCCTGGCCAAGATGCTCGTGGCCCCCGAGGCGCTCCTGTGCCTGGACGAGCCCACCAACCACCTGGACATCGACTCGGTGGATATGCTCGAGAACGCCCTACAGAACTTCCCCGGCACCATCGTGCTGATCAGCCACGACGAGCACCTGGTGCGCGCCGTGGCCAACCGCGTCATCGACATTCGCGACGGCAAGGTTACGGTCTACGACGGCGACTACGACTACTACCTCTACAAGCGCGAGGACCTCGCGGCCCGCGCCGCCGCCGAGGCGGCAGGTGAGAGCACGCCGGCCGCAGCCAAGAACGCCAAGGCCGCCAGCGCCGCTCAGGCCAGTGCTCCCGCCGCCGCTCCCAAGCCGGCCGAGGGCAAAAAGACCAAAGAGCAGAAGCGCGCCGAGGCCCAGGCCCGCGCCGCGCTCAACAAAAAGCTCAAGGGCGTGCGCAACCAGCTCAAGAAGATCGAGGCCGAGCTCGACAAAAAGCGTGCCCGCTATGACGAGCTTATGGAATTGATGGCAAGCGAAGAGCTTTATGCCGATCAGGACAAGTTCAACGCCGCGCTGGGGGAATATAACGGCCTTAAGCAAGAGCTGCCCAAGCTCGAGGACGAATGGCTCGAGCTTTCCACCCAGATCGAGGAGGAGACCGCGCGTGAACTCTCGTAAAGCCGCTGCCGTGGCGATGAGCATCATCGCCATCGCCTGTCGCATCTGCGGTATCTTTATGAGCGCGATGACCGTGTTGCTGTGCTTTAGCGGACTGACCGCCAAGCTGCAGATCGTCGGCTTTGTCGTCGAGCTTTCGCGCGCCCTGCCGAGCGCCATTGCCGGCTACGGCGTCATCACGTCGCCCTTTGGCGGCGTGTTCCGCCTGGATTACGCCATCGTCGCCGTTATCCTGTTTGTAGCCGACTACCTGCTCACGCGCGCCTCGCGCCGCGTCCGCTAGGGAAGCGCCATGTCCAGCAGCTACTTCATGAACTTGCTCGCCAGCGCCGTCGCCGTCATCGTGGGTATCGTTATCCACGAGAGCGCACACGCCGCCGCGGCCTGGGCGCTCGGCGACAAGACGGCTCGTTCGCGCGGCCGCGTCTCGCTCAACCCGCTCAACCACATCGACCCGTTTGGCACTATCATCCTGCCGCTGCTTATGCTTGCCGCCGGTGGCCCGGTGTTCGCCTTCGCCAAGCCGGTGCCCGTCTACCTCAACAACCTCAAGCACCCCAAGCGCGATGAGGTCCTGGTGAGCGCGGCCGGCCCCGCATCGAACATCGCGCTCGCGTGCCTCGCCGCAGCTCTCATGCACCTGGCCTATGGCAACCTCTACACCAGCATGTCCTTTGCCGCGGCGTCCCAAATCATGAACTTCGGCGCCACCTTTATCGTGGTCAACCTGTCACTCGCGTTCTTTAACCTCATCCCGATCCCGCCGCTCGACGGCTCGTCGATCATCGTCCCGTTCCTCAAAGGAAAAGCGCTCGCCAACTACTACCGTCTACAGCAATATGCAATGCCCATCCTCATCCTGGTGCTGTACTTGCTGCCCATGTGGACCGGCATCGATGTGATCGGCCGCTATTTAGACGTTACCGTGTATCCGCTGGCAGAGCAGTTGCTCACCTTCGCAATCGCCGGCATCTAAGGTAAACTTACAGGTCGACCGCGCAAAACGGTCGCAACATGCACCCAAACCGCGCCGCGAAGGCGCCGTCAAAGGAGGTCGAAGATGTCGTATCGCGTGTCGACGCAGGTCTACAGCGGACCGTTCGACCTGCTGCTGCAGCTGGTAACCCGCCAAAAAGTAGATATCGGCGCCATCTCCATTAGCGAGGTGGCCGAGCAGTACCTCGCCGAGGCCGAGCGCATCGAGGCGCTGGACCTGGACGTAGCGAGCGACTTTCTGCTGGTCGCGGCAACCCTTTTGGATATCAAGGCCGCCTCGCTGGTGCCCCAAGAAGTCCCGCGCAAAGCCGATGACGACGATGACGAGTTCGACGAAGAACTCGAGGAGCTGAGTGCGCTCGACGGCGACGCCTTGCGCGAGGTCCTGATCCAGCGCCTGATCGCCTACAAGCAGTTTAAGGGCGCGGCGGCGGCCCTTGGCGCCCGCATGCAGGCCGAAAGCCGCATGCATCCGCGCGTGGCCGGCCCCGACCCGGATTTTTTGGGCCTGATGCCTGACTACCTGGCCGGCATCACCCTGCGCGGCCTGGCCGTCATCTGCGCGGACCTGGACGGCAAGCGCCAGACCTTCCTGCTGGAGGCCGAGCACGTGGCACCGCACCGCGTGCCACTCGACTTAACCGTGGCCTCGGTCGACCGCTTTACTATGGCGCACCAAACCTGCACCTTTCGCGAGCTGCTGGACGGCGACGCCACCACCGAGCAGCTCGTCGTCACTTTCTTGGCCATGCTGGAGCTCGCCAAGCGCGGCTCGCTCACCCTGAGCCAGGACGAGATCTTTGGAACCATTCAAATCAACCGCGTCGAGGGCGCCGAGGCCTACGTGCCCGGCGAGGGCCCCGAGCTCACCGAATAGGAGCGGCCAACCATGTCAAACCTTTCCACGCTGGAGGCAAACAGCCTCAAAGGCGCCCTCGAGGCGCTGCTGCTGGTCTCGAGCGATCCCGTGAGCGCACCCGCGCTGGCAGGCGCGCTGGATATCGCCCCGGGCGAGTGCGCGTCGCTGCTTGCCGAGCTTAAGGTTGAGTACGAGGAGGCCAACCGCGGCTTTCAACTGCGCGAGGTCGCCGGCGGCTGGCGCCTGTTTACGCATCCCGCCTACCACGACGTGGTCGAGGCCTATGTGCTGAGCTGGGACACGCAAAAACTTTCACAGGCGGCGCTCGAGACGCTCGCCGTCATCGCCTACCACCAGCCCGTCACGCGCGAGGTGGTCAAGGGTATCCGCGGCGTCAACTCCGACGGCGTCATCGCGTCGCTCGTGGACAAGGGCCTGGTGCGCGAGCTCGGCCGCGACCCCCAGCGCGGTCAGGCCATCATCTACGGCACGACCAACGCCTTTTTGGAGAAGTTCGGTCTGCGCTCCACCCGCGACCTGCCCGATCTGGAGCAGTTTGCCCCCGACGAGCAGTCGCGCCAGTTTATCCGCGAGCGCCTGAGCGGCCGCAGCATTCAGTCCACGCTCGAGGAGCAAGCCGAGGACCTGGACGAAGAGCGCGAACTGATCGATACCGATATTGAGGATGTTGAGGCGATCGAGGGCGAGGACACCCTGGCCAGCGATGACACCTCGGAGGATATGCATGACGAGAACTAACGAAGCAGGGGAGACGCACGTCGGCGACGCCCCAGGCACGCCCACAACCGACGCCCAGCCCGTCTACCCGCACACCATGCGCCTGCAGCGCTTTTTGGCGCGCGCGGGCGTGGCGAGCCGCCGCGGCTCGGAGGACCTGATGACCGCCGGTCGCGTGACCGTCAACGGCGAGGTCGCGACCGAGCTGGGCACCAAGGTCGATGTCGACCGCGACCACATCGAGGTCGACGGCATGCCCGTCAAGCTCAACCAGGGCGCCGTGTATCTGATGCTCTACAAGCCGACCGGCTACCTCACCACCATGAGCGACCCGCAGGAGCGTCTCTGCGTGGCAGACCTGGTCCCCCGCGACCGCTTTCCGGGCCTGTTCCCGGTCGGGCGCCTGGACCGCGACACCACGGGCCTGTTGCTCTTTACCACCGACGGCGACCTGTCCCAGGATCTACTGCACCCCAGCAAGCACGTCTACAAGACCTACCAGGCGCTCGTGGACGGCCGCCTCACCGACCGCGACTTGGAACCGCTGCGCCGCGGTATTGAACTCGATGATGGCCTGTGCCAACCGGCCATCTGCCGCATCATCAACGCGCGCGAGGCCGAGGCCGTGGCACCGCAGGGCGTCAAGCCCGGCACCACCGCTGTGGAGGTCATTATCCGCGAGGGCCGCAAGAACCAGGTCAAGCGTATGCTGAGCAAGATTCACCACCCGGTGATCCGCCTGCATCGCTGCAACTTTGCCGGCCTGGAGCTCGAGGGCGTAGCCAAGGGTTCGTGGCGCGAGCTCACCGACCGCGAGGTGCAGATCCTCAAGGACGGCGGCATTCCGCCCAAGCAGGCCAGCGACAAGCGCGGCGGCAAGCCCCAGGACACCCCCGCGAGCCGCACCCGTCACCACGGCAGCCACGGCTCCGCGCCCAAGCGCAACACCTACCGCGAGCGCTACACGGGCTAGGCAACCCGCCGCGCCCCAGCACTCGCGAACCATGCCAGCACGTCAACCACCGAAAGGAAGCATTGCATGATCGTCGCCATCGACGGCCCCGCCGGTTCCGGCAAGTCAACCATCGCCAAGGAGATCGCCCGCCAGCTGGGCTTTAACAAGCTCGATACGGGCGCCATGTATCGTGCCGTCACCTTTGCCGCGCTCGACCGCGGCATCGATCTGGACGACGAGGCGGCCATCGACGCCCTCGCCGAGCAGATCGAAATCCGCTTTACCAACGGCACCGGCGAGGATACGCGCCTGACCATCGACGGCACGGACGCCTCTGCCGCCATCCGCACCCCGCAGGTGGACGCCAACGTGTCCAAGGTCTCGGCCTACCCGGGCGTGCGCGCCGCCATGCTCATCCACCAGCGCCGTGCCGCCGAGGACCGCGACATTGTGGCCGAGGGTCGCGACATCGGAACCGTCGTGTTCCCCAACGCGCAGGTCAAGGTCTTCCTGACCGCCGACCCGCGTGAGCGCGCCCGCCGCCGCGTGCTGCAGCGCCACCAAAACGACGCCCAGCCGCTCGCTGCCGGACAGCTCGAGGCCGAGGTCGACGAGACCCTCGACGCCCTCAAGCAGCGCGACAAGCTCGACAGCAGCCGCGAGGTCGCCCCGCTCGTGCCCGCCGAGGACGCCGTGCACGTCGACTCCACTGCCCACACCATCGACGAGGTCGTTCGTATCATCGAGGACCTCATCAACAAAAGGAGGTAGCCCATGCGCCTGTTTAAGCAGACGCCCGAGGACTATTACAACGCCCCCTACGCCGAGTTCCCGGCACTCATCCGCGGCACCGTCGTCGTGGTCATGGCGATCCTGTGGGTCTTCTCCAAGCTCATGTGGCGCTGGAAGGTGGAGGACGCCGACCTGCTGTTTGAGCGCAAGGAAGGCCGCGGCAGCGTAGTCATCTGCAACCACACCTCGATGGCCGAGCTCTTGGCTGTGGAGACGGCGCTGTTCTTTGGCGGCCGCCGCATTCGCCCCATCTTTAAGTCCGAGTTCGCCAAGAGCAAGATTGTGCGCTGGGCCTTTAGCCGCGTGGGCGGCATCCCCGTCGAGCGTGGCACCGCCGACATGAAGTGTCTGCGCGCCGCCCAGCATGCGCTGCAGCGCGGCGAGGATGTCCTGATCTTCCCCGAGGGCACGCGCATCCGCTCGCGCGAGATCAAACCCGAGGTCCACGGCGGCTTTGCGCTCATCGCCCAGATGGGCAAGGCGCCCGTCAACCCGCTCGCCATCTGCGGCTGGTCCGACATCACGCCCAAGGGCAAAAAGCTCATGCGCCCCAAAAAGTGCTGGATCCGCGCCGGCAAGGCCGTCTCGCTTTCCGACGCGCCGGCCGGGCTCAAGCGCACGGAGCGCCTAGCTTGGTTTGAATCCGAGGCCATGGGCCGCGTCTACACCATGCGCGATGAGCTGTGCGACGAGCATCCGGGCAGGTTCTAACCATGGGTGAGAACGTGAAGAACACCGCCGCGACCGCCGCTGAGGATACCGTCCCCACCATCGAGATCGCCGCCCACGCCGGCACCTGCTACGGCGTGCAGCGCGCGCTCGACATGGCGCTGGCCGCCGCACCGCAGGCAGGGGAGAGCGCGCAGGTCCACACCCTGGGCCCGCTCATCCATAACCCCATCGTGGTGCGCGAGCTTGCCGAAGCGGGCGTGGGCTTGGCCGAGACCCTGGACGACGCCGCAACGGGCACGGTGATCATCCGCGCCCACGGCGTGGTGCCGCAGGTCATCGACGCCGCCCGCGAACGCGACCTTACCGTGGTCGACGCCACCTGCCCCTACGTGAAGAAGGTCCACGTGGCCGCTGAGCGCTTGGTACGCGAGGGCTACCGCGTGATCGTCGTGGGCGAGCCGGGTCATCCCGAGGTTGAGGGCATTCTGGGCCACGCCGGCGATAACGCGCAGGTCGTGAGCTGTGCCGCCGACGCCAATGCCCTGCCGCTCAAGGGCAAGGTGGGCTTGGTCGTGCAGACCACCCAGACCGCACAGAACTTGGCCGAAGTCGTGGCTGCCATCACCCCGCGCGTGCAGGAGCTGCGCGTGATCAACACCATCTGCGCCGCCACGAGCGAGCGCCAGCAGGCGGCCGCGTCGCTCGCCAACCGCTGTGACTGCATGGTCGTCGTGGGCGGCAAGAACTCGGGCAATACCCGTCGCCTGGCGCAGATTTGCGCCGACGCCTGCGAGCGTACGCATCATATCGAGGAAGCATCGGAGCTCGAGGCCGAGTGGTTTGCCAATGCTCAGCACATCGGCATCACCGCCGGCGCTTCCACTCCGCAAGAACACATCGAACGCGCCGTCGCGCGCATCAAGGAGCTTTGCCGCTAATCATGGACCAGACCGTACCCGCATACGCCGCCGAGGTGGCCGATTACGGGCGAAGCCGCGACCCCGAGCCGGGTGAGGGCGCGCTCGTTAAGAACGTGCGTCCCGAATCGCCCGCATGGGATGTGGGCATCGAGCCGGGCATGCGCGTGCTCACGGTCAACGGCGAGCAGCTCACCGACATGATCGTGTGGCTTTGGGAGGCCGACGACGACACCGTCGAGCTTGAGATTTTCGACCCGAGCGACAATACCGTCACCCCGGTGGAGCTCGACCGCTTTCCCGGCGAGGACTGGGGCCTGGAGTTCGACGGGCCCATCTTCGACGGCATGCGTACCTGCGTCAACGCCTGCGTGTTCTGCTTTATGACGATGCTGCCCAAAGGCGGCCGCTCTACGCTCTATATCCGCGACGACGACTACCGCCTAAGCTTTTTGCAGGGCAACTTTGTCACGCTCACAAACCTCACCGACGAGGACGTGCAAAACGTCATCGACCGCAACATGAGCCCCATGAACGTGTCGGTCCACGCCGTGAGCCCCGATGTCCGCCGCCGCATGATGGGCCGCAACGCCCAGCGCGGCATGGACGTGCTCGAGGCCATCATGGCCGCCGGCATCGAGATCCACGCGCAGATCGTATTGTGCCCCGGCATGAACGACGGCGAGGAGTTGGAAAAGACCCTGCGCTATTGCGAGGAGCACGAGCAGATCACGAGCCTAGGCATCGTGCCGCTCGGCTTTACCAAGCACCAGAACCGCTTTAGCTGGTCCTACAGCGACAAGCCCGAGCTCGCGCGCGAGACCATCGCCATGATCCGGCCCTACCAGGACCGTGCCTACGAGCGCTTTGGCCGCCACACCTTCCAGATGAGCGACGAGTTCTACCTGGACGCCGGCATCGAGCCGCCCGAGGCCGATTTCTACGACGGCTACCCGCAGTACTACGACGGCATCGGCATGATCCGTTCGTATCTGGACGAGACCGACGACGTGCTTGCCGCCGATGCCGAGCGCCTGGCTCGCGTTCGCGAGGCCATCGTCACACGCGGCCAGCGCCTGCTGTGCCTCTCGGGCGCCAGCGCGCGCGACACCGTGGCACGCTTCGTGGAGTCGCCGCAGGGCCTTGCCGGCACCGTCACGGCCATCAAGAACCGCTACTTTGGCGGCAACGTGGACGTGACCGGCCTCATTGTCGCGAGCGATATCCTGGAGCAGCTGCCGCAAGACCTGTCGGGGGTTATGCTCTTTGTGCCTAAGCTCATGTTCAACGCTGACGGCATGACGCTTGACGAGTATCATCGTGACGATTTACTCGCAAGCCTTAACAGTCGCGGCGCCGAGGTTCATGTGGTGTCGACCATGCCGCATGAGTTGCTCGATACCCTGGAGCGCATCCTTGGCATAACGCCTGCCGACTCTACTAATTCCGCTGACCCTACCCATTAAAGGAGAGCAGATGAAACCTATCGTCGCCGTCGTCGGACGCCCCAACGTGGGCAAGTCCACGCTCGTTAACCGCCTGGCCCAGACCTCGGACGCCATCGTCCACGAGTCCCGTGGTGTCACGCGCGACCGCTCGTATCACACGGCCGATTGGAACGGCCGCGAGTTCACCATCGTCGACACGGGCGGCATCGAGCCGCTCAAGAGCGACGACGTCTTTGCCACGTCCATCCGCGACCAGGCGCTCGCCGCCGCCGAGGAAGCCGCGGTCATCCTGTTTGTGGTCGACGGCCGCACCGGCGTCACCGAGGAGGACGAGTCGGTCGCCCGCATGCTCAAGCGCTCCGATAAGCCGGTCTTTCTGCTGGTGAACAAGCTCGACAACCCCGATCGCGAGAACGACAACATCTGGGAGTTCTATTCGCTCGGCATCGGCGAGCCCACGCCGCTCTCGGCCCTGCACGGCCATGGTACGGGCGACCTGCTCGACGACATCGTGGCCCTGCTCCCCGAGGAGGAGGACGAGGTCGCCGACGAGTTCCCCGACGCGCTGAACGTCGCCATCATCGGCCGACCCAACGCCGGCAAGTCCTCGCTGTTCAACCGTATCCTGGGTGCCGACCGCTCCATCGTGTCCAACATCGCCGGCACCACGCGTGACGCCATCGACACCGTCGTCGAGCGCAACGGTAAGCACTACCGCATGGTCGACACCGCGGGCATTCGCAAGAAGAGCACCGTCTACGAAAACATCGAGTACTACTCCATGGTCCGCGGCCTGCGCGCCATCGACCGCGCGGACGTGGCGCTACTCGTCGTCGATGCCTCCGTGGGCGTCACCGAGCAGGACCAGAAGGTCATGGGCCTTGCCATCGAGCGCGGCTGCGCCATCGTGGTGCTGCTCAACAAGTGGGACCTGCTCGACGACGACCGCAAGCGCGAGGCCTGCATGGAGACCGTCGACCGCCGCTTGGGCGTCATGGCTCCTTGGGCCCAGTACCTGCGCATCTCTGCCCTGACCGGCCGCAGCATCGAAAAGATCTGGGCCATGGTCGACGCCGCCGAGAAGACGCGTTCGCAAAAGATCACCACCTCGCGCCTCAACACGTTCCTCACCGACCTGCGCGAGTTCGGCCACACCGTGGTGGACGGCAAGCGCCGCCTGCGCATGCACTACGTGACCCAGACGGGCGTCAACCCGCCGACGTTCACGTTCTTTGTCAACCACAGCGATCTGGTCAACGACACCTACCAGCGCTACGTGGAGAACCGCATGCGCTCGACCTTCGACTTTGCCGGTACGCCCATTCGACTCTTCTTTAGGAAGAAGGAGCAAAAGGATGCTTAATCCGATTCTGCTGACCGCCATCTGCGCCGTGGTCTCGTTCTTTATCGGAGCGATTCCGTTTGGCCTGATCCTGGGCCGCGTGTTCAACCACACGGACATTCGCAAGGCGGGCTCCGGCAACATCGGCACCACCAACGCGCTGCGCGTGGCCGGCCCCAAGGTGGCCGCACTCACGCTGCTGTGCGATTGCCTTAAGGGCGCTATCTGCGTGATCATCGCGCGCCCGCTCATCGCGAGCGTGGGCTATGGCTTCCCCGTGAGCATCATGGCTCCCGGCGCGGCCGGCGACTGGATGCTCGGCGCCATCTGCCTGGCGGCCGTGTGGGGCCACATCTTCTCGCCCTACCTCAACTTCCACGGCGGCAAGGGTATCGCCGTGGGCCTGGGCGTGATTCTTGCCTGGTACTGGCCCATTGGTCTGTCGCTGCTGGGCATGTTTATCGTGGCCGTCGCCATCACCAAGTATGTGTCGGTCGGCTCGCTCGTCGCCGCCATCGGCCTTCCCATCGCCGTCTGCGCGGTCTTTCCGTACGGCAGCCTGGGCCTCAAGTTTTGCATGGCGATGATCGGCATCACTGTTGTGTGGGCCCATCGCTCGAATATCCAAAAGCTCATGGCCGGTAAGGAGTCCAAGCTCTCGTTTACCAAGCGCGTCACCGAGCCCGACGATAAGTAGGAGAGAGTCATGAATGTTGCGCTGATTGGCTCCGGTTCCTGGGGAACCGCCGTCGCCGGCCTTGCCGCCGCGCGAGCCGAGCACGTGACCATGTGGGCCCATAGCGAGCAGACGGCTGCCGGCATCAACGCCGAACACCGTAACCCGCGCTATCTGGTGGACTACGAGCTGCCTGAAAACGTTGTCGCCACGACGAACCTGGCCCACGCGCTCGAGGGTGCCGAGGCCATCATCTTTGCCGTGCCCTCCACGCATCTGCGTAGCGTTTGCCACCAGGCGGCGCCCTTTATCGCGGACGAGGCACCGGTTCTGTGCCTCACCAAGGGCATCGAGCCCGAGTCCGGCCTGCTTATGAGCGAGGTCATCGCCAGCGAGATTGGCAACGAGTCGCGCGTGGCGGCGCTTTCGGGCCCCAACCATGCCGAGGAGATCTGCCGCGGCGGGCTTTCGGCCGCCGTCATCGCCAGCGAAGACCAGCAGGTGGGGGAGACCTTTAAGGAGCTGCTCCTGTCCACGGCCTTCCGCATCTACCTGTCGCAGGACATGACGGGTGTCGAGGTCTGCGGCGCCATGAAGAACGTCATCGCCATCGTGTGCGGCATCTCCGCCGGCTCGGGCGCTGGCGACAATACGCTCGCCCTCATCATGACCCGCGGCCTGGCCGAGATCAGCCGCCTGGTACATGCCCGCGGCGGTCAGGCCATGACCTGCATGGGCCTCGCCGGCATGGGCGACCTCATTGCCACCTGCACCTCGGAGCATTCGCGTAACCGCACCTTTGGCTACGAGTTCGCCCACGGTGTGTCGCTCGACGAGTACCAGGAGCGCACGCATATGGTGGTCGAGGGCGCCGTCGCGGCCCGCAGCGTCAGCGAACTTGCCCGTTCACTGGGCGTAGACATTCCGCTCACCTTTGCCGTGGAGCAAACGCTCTACAACGGTGTTACTTTGGATAGGGCGCTCGAGATTCTTACCGACCGCGTCCCCTCGCAAGAGTTCTACGGACTCACCGACTAGCGCAGAAAGGCTTCTACCATGGGTTCCATCAAAATCGCTCCGTCCGTCCTTTCGGCCGATATGGCCAACCTCAAGGGCGAGCTCGACAAGATCGCCGGTGCCGACTACGTGCACTTCGACGTTATGGACGGCCACTTTACCGGCAACCTCACCTTTGGCGTCGACATCCTTAAGGCCATCAAGCGCTCCACCGATGTGCCGGTCGACGCGCACCTGATGGTGTCGAACCCCGACGAGACGGTCGATTGGTACGCCGACGCCGGTGCCGACATGATCACCGTGCATTACGAGGCCTCCACGCACCTGCACCGCACGCTCACCCATCTGCAGCAGCGCGGCGTCAAGGCCGGAGTGGTGCTCAACCCCGCCACCCCCGTCTGCGTGCTCGAGAGCATTATCGAGGTCGTGGACATGGTGTTGCTGATGAGCGTGAACCCCGGCTTTGGCGGCCAGAGCTTTATCCCGGGCACCATCACCAAACTGCACGAGCTCAAGGCCATGTGCGAGCGCCACGACGTGTCACCCCTGATCGAGGTCGACGGTGGCATCTCTTCCAAGAACATCGCCGAGGTCGTCAAGGCTGGCGCCGACGTGCTCGTGGCCGGCTCCGCCGTATTTAAGTCCGAAGATCCCGCTGCCGAGGTTGCGCTGCTGCAGAAGCTGGGCAACGAGGCTGCACAGGAGGCATAAACCCTTATGACCGCAGGTCAAAACCGCATACCCGTGAATCTTGACTATGCCGCCTCGACGCCCATGCGCGCCGAGGCGCGCCTTGCGCAGCGCGAATACGACGAAAGCGAGCTTGCCGGCATCAACCCCAACTCGCTGCACTCGCTCGGCCGCAAGGCTGCCGCTCGTCTGGAAATCGCCCGTCGCGAGATCGCCCGCAGCTTTGGCGCGCGCGTCCGCCCGTCCGAGATCGTTCTGACCAACGGCGGTACCGAGGCCAACCAGCTGGCACTCCTTGGTCTTGCCGAGGGCGCCCGTCAGCGAGATCGCAAGCGCGACCGCGTGATCGTTTCAGCCATTGAGCACGATTCGATCCTGGATAACCTGCCGCTGCTGCGTGCCGCCGGCTTTACCGTCGACCTGGTGCAGCCCTGCCGTGCGGGCTATATCGAGCCTGCCGCGCTAAGCGACTTGCTAGGCGACGACGTGGCGCTCGTGAGCATTATGGTCGCTAACAACGAGACCGGCGTGGTGCAGCCCATCCGCGAACTAGCAGCCGCCGCACATGCTGCCGGCGCCCTGTTCCACACCGATGCCATCCAGGGCTACCTGCATATTCCGCTCGATGTCACCGAGCTAGGCGTTGACGCCATGACCGTTGCCGCTCACAAGATCGGCGGCCCCGTGGCCTCTGGCGCGCTCTACCTTAAGAGCCGCACGCCGCTGCGCCCGCGCATCTTTGGCGGCGGACAGGAGGCCGGACGTCGTGCTGGCACGCAGGACCTGCGCACGCAGCTGGCCTTTGCCGCCGCCGCGTCTGCGCTGGCCCCCAACGTGGCCCAGGAGCGCGCGACGCTGCAGGCCCTGTCCGACAAGCTCTACGCCACGCTTACCGCACATCCGCGTATTCACGCAACCATGGGTGACTATGCGCAGGCCGACCGTTTGCCCGGCATGGTGTCGATCTACATTGACGGCATGGACTCCGAGGAACTCATCATCAAGCTCGACGCCGCCGGCTTTGAGGTTTCCGCCGGATCTGCCTGCTCAAGCGGCAGCATGGATCCGAGCCACGTGCTCAGCGCCATGGGTATCGGCCGCGAGCAGGCGCTGGGTGCGCTGCGCGTCTCGTTTGATGACCGCGTGAACCCTGCCGACCTTGATGAATTTGCCCAGGTGTTGCTCTCGATCGTAGGCGCCGCATGATTGTCGCCGAGCTTGAACGTGCGCTGCTGGCGCGCTATCCCAAGGCGGATGCCGAAGGCTGGGACCACGTAGGCCTGTCCGTTGGAGACCCTGCAGCCGAGATTACCGGCGTGGCCTGTGCGCTCGATGCTACCGAGGCCAACGTGCACCGCGCCCAGGAGGCCGGTGCCAACGTGCTGCTGACGCATCATCCTATCTACATCAAGGCTCCCGAGGCCTTTTGCCCGGCAGATTCCGCACATCCCCAGTGCAGCGCGGCGCTGTACGAGGCAGCCCGTTGCGGTGTGAGCATCATCTCGCTCCACACCAACCTGGACCGCTCGCACGAGGCGCGTGTCTGTCTGAGTGAGCTGCTGGGTGCTGAGCCCATGAGCTCGCTGGAGCATGTGAACGACCCCGAGGACTGCGGCTTGGGCGCACTCGCGACCCTCAACGGCCCCTGCAGTCTGCGCGACCTCGCCGCCCGCGCCTCCACGGCCTTTGGCAGCGACCCGCGCGTATGGGGCGAAGCCGAGCACGCGTGCCGCACCGTTGCCATTTTGGGAGGATCCCTCGGTGACTTTGGAGAGCTTGCCATCGCAGCGGGCGCGGACGTCATCGTGACCGGCGAGGCGGGCTACCACGTGGCGCAGGACCTTGCCCTGCGCGGGCTGCCCGTAATTTTGCTCGGCCACGATCGCTCCGAGGAACCGTTCGTGGATATCTTGATGAACTCTGTAAGTGACGCCGGGGTCGACCCCCGTCATACGATTAAAATACTGAACCCTTGCCAATGGTGGACTGTGACAAAAGGAGAGAACTTATGAGCGCCGGCGCTACGCTACTCAAGCTGCAACAGATCGATTTGGAGCTCGCCCGCAACAAGAGCGAACTTGCCAATATGCCGGAGCTCAAGGAGCTAGCTTCCAAGCGCAAGACCTACGTAAAGCTCAAGTCCGAGATGACCAAGCTCTACGCCCAGCGCAAGGACCTGGACATTGAGCTCGACGACCTCAACACCACCGAGATCCAGACCAACAACGCCATCGAGGCCGCCAAGAAGCGCCATGTCGACGGTTCCGATTACCGCGAGGTGCAGGACCTGGAGAACGAGCTCGCCACCCTGGCCAAGCGCCTGGACAAGATCGAGCACACCCGCAAGGACGTCGTCGTCGCCCACAAGGAGGCACTCGACCGCGAGGCTCGCGCGCAGGCCATCATCGCCAAGTTCGAGGAGGGCGTGAAGGCCGATACCAAGGCCGCCCGCGCCAAGGCCGCCGACCTGCAGGCTCAGATTGACGCTGCCACCAAGGAGCGCACCGCGCTTGCCGCCACGCTGCCGACCGACGTACTCACCGACTACGAGCGTCTGCTTAAGCAGTTCCGTGGCCTGGCGGTCGAGACCATCCAGGGCAACATCCCCACGGTCTGCCACACCGCGCTGCAGGCGTCGTCCATGAGCGACCTCAACCACGACGGTAGCGAGATCACGCACTGCCCGTACTGCCACCGCCTGCTGGTGCTCCCGAGCAAGGAAGCTTAAACGATGGCGGCACCCAACAATTCAATGCAACTTGAGGGAATAACGATCCTGCTGGGTATTACCGGCGGGATTGCCGCCTATAAGTCCTGCAATATCGTACGCCTGCTGCAAAAGCGCGGCGCACGCGTCAAGGTCGTCATGAGCGAGCATGCCACGGAGTTCGTGGGTCCGCTCACCTTCCGCGCGCTCACCAACGAGCCGGTCGCGGTGGGCCTGTTCGACGACCCCTCCGACCCCATCCACCACATTTCGCTCGCTCAGGAGCCCGACCTGGTGGTCGTGGCGCCCGCGACGGCCAATATCATCGCCAAGATGGCCAACGGCATTGCCGATGACCTCATTTCCACGACGCTGCTCGCCACGCCGCGACCGGTCGTGATCGCACCGGCTATGAACAACGGCATGTGGAAAGCGGCGGCGACTCAGGCCAATATGGCCACGCTGCGCGACCGCGGCGTCCATGTGGTGGGCCCGGGCAGCGGTTACCTCGCCTGCGGCGACGTGGACACGGGGCGCATGAGCGAGCCCGAGGACATCGTCGAGGCTATCTGTGAGGTGCTCAATCCAGTCCCGCAGGATCTGGCGGGCAGGCGCATCGTCATCACGGCCGGGCCTACGCATGAGCCGATCGATCCGGTGCGCTTTATCGGCAATCGTTCGTCGGGCAAGATGGGCATCGCCTTGGCGGGGGAGGCCGCACGCCGCGGCGCTGCCGTCACACTCGTGCTGGGGCCGACATCGCTCGATGTTCCCCGCGGCATTGAGTGCGTGCGCGTGCAGACCGCCGCAGAGATGCTCCAGGCGGCGCTGAGCGCCTTCCAGACGGCCGACGCAGCCATTTGTGCGGCTGCCGTCGCCGACTACACGCCTGCCGCCCCTGCGGATCACAAGCTCAAAAAGGCCAACGAGCGCCTCGATCGTATCGAGCTTGTCGAGACCGTCGACATTCTGGCCGAGCTGTCGCGCCAGAAGGGCGAGCGCCGCGTGATCGGCTTTGCCGCCGAGACCGATAACGTCGTGGAGTACGCGCAGCGCAAGTTGACCCACAAGGGTTGCGATGCAATTATCGCCAACGATGTCTCGCGCGCTGATTCGGGCTTTGGAACGGACACCAACAAGGCCTGGATTGTGAGCACAACGGGCACGCAAGAACTTCCAGTGCTAACAAAACCCCAGCTCGCAGATACAATTTTGGACTTGCTTCAAAATTTGTAAAAAAGTTCTTGCACAAGGCTAAAGTTTCGGGTTAATATACTCCCTGTTGCGAGCGAGAGCAGAGCAACAAACAAAAGCTTCGGGACGTGGCGCAGCTTGGTAGCGCACTTGACTGGGGGTCAAGGGGTCGCTGGTTCGAATCCAGTCGTCCCGACCAGAAGTTTGCAGGTCAGGCACCTAGTGCCTGACCTTTTTTGTTTCAAGCAATTGCTTAATTTTGAGTAAGCAACAAGATGACAAAAATCTACCTGCGCGATAATCGCTTTTTGCGGCTACTTGCGCGTTTTGCACGCGCCTGCGCCGAGCTATTAACTCGATATGATTCTACATACGCAGAGCTGGTATACAGTCGAGTACGGGCTGTATTTATCGCGGCGATTTACACAGATATAGCGACTGTAACGAACAAGCGTGTCGCTGTATTTATTCCAGTAGTTCACTTGATCGGTGGACAAGTGGGCTGTTGCAGCGAAATGCCAAGCAGGATGAGCTCTACACGAGGACCCCACAGAGGTAATGGCGGGGGAGTGTGGCAGACGCTCTGAGAGCCGCTGTATGACCCCATTTCCCCTCAACCCGACTACCTGTGCCACGAACATCAGACCGTTCGAGTAACCGCCAAAAGAAAAGCCCGCGCGAAGTTGCACAGGCTTTTCGCTAGACAAGCTAGAAGACAGGCTAGAAGCACCAAGCGGGGCAGACGCAAAGCGAAGCGCTCGCGTCGTCGCCACGCGACGGCCTGCCAGTGCCGGTGACGTCGAGGAAGCACGCAGAAAGTTTCGGTAACACCGAACGCTCCCACCATAAGCTGCTAATGGCAATGGCAGAGTTGGGATTATCGTTATTCGTCACCTTGCCCTTGAAGGCCTCGTACTGGCTACCCTCGGAGGAACTCCAGGGGTAGTCAGAGGCCCAAAGGGAAGTGAAGTCGGAGGTCCAATGGGAGGTGCAGGGCGCGATCTCGGAGTAGCTGAGAAGGAACAGCCTGTCCGAGGTCGCGGTTACGGCGGCGTTCTTATCGATTCCGCCGACAGTGTTCGTGAGCTTCCTGACGGTCTTCACCTTGGACTGGAAATCGGGCGGCATGAGGCTCCAGATCTCGCCGGAGTTCATCTTCGCACGGAGCTCCGACTTCTCCCAGCCACCGGCGTTGGTGTCGGTGGCGTTCATGCGGGGCGAAATACCCGTCGAGGTGGTGAGGAACGTCAGCCCCGCCTTGCCCGAGCCGTCGGCCAAATCGTCATGGTTGATGCCGATGATGCGGTATTCGAGCGCCTTCCCATCGGTGAGCTTCATCGTGAACTTGGTGCCGGCATCCATGGCGGCCTTCGCCTTGGCGTAGGCGGGAGACGCCTTGCCCTTCGTGGCGATGTCCTCTGCCACGGCCTTCTGCTCACCGAGCGTCCAGTCCTTCGCGTCCTTGGCGATGGCCGCCTGGACGGTCGCGGAATCGGCCCCTGCGGAGCCGCCACCGGATGTTCCACCGTCCTCGACGCCACCGGTCGCCCCGCTGTTCACCGTGTTGCCGACCAGGTTGAACTGGTTTCGGATGGCCCCGGCCACGCTGGGTCCCGCGAACACGATCACCAGGCCGATGACCGCGATAATCAGGACGTACTCGATGATAGATTGCCCACGAAGGCGGATACCTCTAGGAGATACCCCCCCCCGAAGGTTAATTGCCGCTGCATGCATATGCGACTCCCTTCGCTCAGGGTGAATAGAAACGGCTTGAGCGTAGGACTATTCCAAAAGGTTGCGCTGGACTTGCCGCAGCGGCAAAGAGTAATTAGCCCAACGTCTGCGCAGCTTAACCGACCGCTCACACAATCGAATTTGTTGCTCAACAAATTCGCAGGTGAGGACAGTAGAATTGGTGTTACCGGAAGTTACGGAGGACCGCCGGTGTCGAGGCGGGCGGTCGAGAAGAAGGGACCAAAAATGAGAAGCCTGGAGCTGATAATCTTCTTCCTGCCTCTCTTGGCGATCGCCGCCAACATCTGCGGCGTAGCGGAGCTCGTTAAGATTGCCAGGGCCAAGGGGCATTACACCAATGGCGCGGGAATCCTCTGGTTCATCGGCCTTTTCGGCACCGCGCTCATGGTCGGCCTGATCGTCTGCGCTCTGCCCGACCGAGCGGCACCGGCGCACAGCGCACAAAGGGACGAAGACGCCCTGCCCGAGGTGTAGTAATGTCGAAATACAAGATCGCCTACCGCGACGCCAACCCCTCCTGGCAGGAGCTTTGCCCTGTCAGGATGTTAGCCATCCAAGTCTCCAGAGACACCGAGACGGGAGCCTGCTTCCTCCAAACAAAGATCGTCAACGTATCGACGAAACCCATCAGCCGCATAGAGTTCACTGTCGGGCTCGAGGGCGAGGGAGGGGAGACGGAGACCGTCGACTTCTCGCTCCTAGATGCCGACCTGCCCGCCGGCGAGGTGCTCAGGCCCAAGGCGGTGAGAATCAAGCTGTCTGTTATCACCGGCTCGCGTGCCGTTGTGACCCGAGCGGACGGCGAGACCTCCTTCGGCGACCCGATCGACATCGATAGCCCCGCGCCACTCGCACTCAACGGGGTCGAGGAGTCGGAACGCGATGTCCTGCTCTCCGAGATGGGGGCCGATACCTTCAAATGCGCGGGCGTCCATTCCGAACACGACGGGTGGTGGCAGTGCGGCTGCGGTGCGGTGAACCTCAAGCGCGGTACCTGCTGGAACTGCGGCGCCGTGCGCGAGAAAATGGCGGATCTGGAAGATGCCGCGTTCCTGGATGAATCCAGAAGGGACAGGGTCTACAAGACGAGCGTCGCGATACTCGAGAAGGGCAACAGGAAGGAAGCTGAAGCCGCCAAGGAGAGCCTCGAGAGGCTGGCCGAGCAGGGCTACGGGAATTCGGGCGAGAAGGCAAGAGAGGCCGGCATGAAGATTGCGAACCTCTCGAAAAGGAGGAAGAAGATAGCCGTCGCAGCCGTCGCGGGCATCGTCCTGCTTGCCGTCATGGTCGCCATCTCGCCCCTGCCGTCCATGCTCGAAGCGCGGGCGGACATGAAGGCGGAGCAGGAGGTAATCGACAGCAAGTCGATTGGGCAGACCGTCGAGTTCGGGACCTATTCGGGTGGGCTGGCGGCCTACAAGGGCGCCGCAATCGCCGGCAGACCGATCAGATGGATCGTAGTCGACAAGGAGGACGGACGGGCCCTTCTCGTAACCCAGCAGTGCATCGACGAGATGGCGTTCGATACGCAAGGCGAAGCAACCGATTTCAAGTCCAGCTCGCTATACGACTATCTGAACGGCAGCTTCAGGGATTTCGCCTTCAGCGATGTCGAGCGGGGCCTCATCGATGGAGACGTCACGATTCTCAACTCCTTTCTCCTTTGCGAACCCGCGCTATCGGACGATTTCCGGTACGCAAAGTCAGTGAAGGACGATAAAGTTAAGGACTGGTGGACCTCTACCGTCGAGAAGTACAGCGGCAGCTCAGACTATAGTGATTTCTACTATGTCGGGCAGCCCCTAGCCAATTACGTGTGCAAGATGGGCGATATCAAATTTGGCGATGACGGGAGCGAGCAGGATGACTTGCTCGGAGTCCGTCCCGCCATCTGGGTCAAATTGAATTAGCAGTCGGTTTTCCCATCGGTTGAATTGCGAAGGTGGCTCCCGATGGTTCGGGAGCCACCTTCATGCGTTCACTTGAACTTGTCTATTGCCATGCCTTGGGAAGGATTACGCCGGGGACGTTCTTGTTGGAGTCGCTATGCAGTGTATTCGGGCTGATGTTCCAGTCGGAACAATCCAGATGGAGACTCCGGCACTGCTCGGACATTCCCGTTAAGTCATATACAGCACTTAAATCGCACTTGGCACCGAGACCAGTTACGTCCACATCCGCGTCCGGAACGAATCGAAGCGGTATCCCGTTTCAAAACGTATGCGTTTCACCATGAGAGAGGGATCTGTCATGAGCAGGAAACCGAGAAAATGCGTTATCGCCTTACTGACTCTGGCGACTCTGACGTGTTTCGCCGCCTTAATCGCCGTCAATATCAAACCGCAACACGATGCTTATCCCTCATCTTTGTCCATTAAAATGGGCCAAAATTTCAGCCTCGGCCGAAACGTCAATTATTTTAACAAGCTAAAACCTAATGAGGAAAATATCTTGATGTTCTGGGCATCGTGGTGTCAGCACTGCGAATCTCTCATAGAAGATATGCAACAACTTGATAATTTCGCAGCCTTAAGGAAGAACCTTTTCACTGGTTCCGAGGACAGCACAATTGAAGAAGCCTCGGTCCATGAAGGAGACTTTCCCATATACATAGATTAAGATAAGACCGTGTATGACCAATATGAACTTGAGCATATTCCGTCCGTATTCATACTGGATGATCAAGGAAACATCATCGGCTTATCCGAAGGAGAGGAAGAACCTCTTGCCTTAATAAAGAAATACGCCAAATACAACGGATATAAAGCGGAAGGAGGCGACATCAAGTAACTATCAAAGGCCAGATTAAGGAGCCAGCCATGAAGAAATGCCTGCTCTCCATCGTCTCAGCAGCTCTTTGCCTCTCCCTTGTCATGACACCATTTGTGCCCGTTGCGGCAGCCTATGCCGACGAGGGGTCTCCCGCCGAGAGCAGCGAGATCTACGTCGGAGACAACTACGACGAAAATTACGATATATCCCTTTTTGAGCGCGGACGCTGCACGGATTCATATTCCAAGGCGTGGTGCGATTCTCACGGATTTGCAAATAACCGCACCGTCCCTCACAAGGTCAAGCTGAACGCGAAGGAGGAGGCTTGCCTGCGCGATCCCTACCTTGCTGGCACCGCTGAAGTTATCGCCGGTCTCGTGACAACCGGTCCTGGCGGCGGCTTGTTTGCAACCGCAATGACATCGTACCGACTTTTCACTTGCATGTTCTGAAAGGCAGTTGCCATGCAGTCGCAAAATCAAACGAGATACTTGACCACAATCGGCTTTGCCCTGCTTGCATTACTCTTTGCTAGCGACCTTTTGCTGAAACCGCCCAAGGAACTCGTTTCGCTTGCCATATCCTGCATTTCCGCCCTTTACTTTACGGCAACCCTATTCGTCGGACTAAAGGAGAGGAAAAAAGGCGCAGTCGCTGCATCTGCCGTATGCGTGGTCATAGCCATTGCCTCATTCTTTATCTGACACATTGGTGATCTAGGGGCGATATCGTAGGAATACGACCGGGAGAGCCGGGACCAGATTGCCCGGGTTGCCCGGTCGGCTCGCGCGACGGCGCGGCGGTTCCACAGAAAGCTCTCCGGACTTCACGCCGTTTCTGATCGCATTGTAGACAGCCATCTCTTCTTCGCAGTCGGCGAGCACGCGGTGTGCGTCGTCGTTTTGGATGTCCAGTAAATCTCGAGGGTCCTCCATGCACCAGCGTCCGAGATTTGGCCATGCGCGTTGCGCGAGCTGATAAGTGTCGATTGCGATGTTGTAGTTAAAGTCCAAGCCAAAGCCGTCCCAGGCAGAACGGCTTTGTTTCCTTGATTATCAACTTCATCCGGACACTTCCCGCATTCATCCGTGTGTGTACGGATGAATGCGGGGTTCGATACCCCGGCGGCCTGATCGGCAGACCGCCGGGAATTCTCACTCCTCGATAAAAGCCGGCGCTCGGTTAGTTCTGCGCATCTTGAAATCGTCAGTTTCGTGGGAGACGTAGAGGATGCCGTCCATCCCATCTCGCGATGCATATGAAAGGTGAACAGAACCGCAATCCGCTCCATCATTGTCGAGAAGATCGAACGAATTCGGATCGCTCGTTGCGGCCAAACGACCACTCAGACAAGAGCCATCGTCATTACAGATTTGCCATTCCATGTCTTCGCCTGCAAGAATCGCCATAGACGTCCTGGTCGCGCCATCGTCGACATACATCCCGTCTATGCCAAACCCATTTTCAGCGCCATCGATGAACGACTGCTCGGACCTATACCTCGCAAATG
>CAKUEW010000005.1 GCA_934646815.1 uncultured Collinsella sp. | reverse complement strand
GGGAGAGGGCCTGACCCCATATCGTTGGGGCCAGGCCCGATTTTGCCTCTTGACAATGTCCTGCTCATATTAAAAGGAACGTCCCTAAGTGCCGGGTTAATATTCGATGCCTTGGCGGGCTAGGAGACCTTCGTCGAAGTAGTGCTTGACGGGGCGCATTTCGGTGACCAGGTCTGCGAGGTCTGCGAGGGGCAGCAGGCCGCGGCCGGTGAGTACGAGCTCCGTGGTGGCGGGCTTTGCCGCAATCAGTGTTTCGACATCCTCGCGCGTCACAAAGCCGCGGCGCATGGCCTCGCCCAGCTCGTCCAGAATAAGCACGTCTACCTGCGAAATCTGCTCGCGGGCCAGCTCCATGATCTGCGCGGCGCAAGCCTCTGGCGTATCGCGATCTGCCTGTACAATGCGCAAGCCCAGGCGCGGTGCTGCGTCATGCTCGGCACATTGCAGCTTCTTGGCAAACTGCAACATGAGCACGTTAAGACCGTAGCCCGTAGCGCGCAGGGCCAATCCCAGCGCTGCCGTGGTCTTGCCCTTGCCATCGCCCGTGTAAATCTGAACCTTGCCCACTTCCAGTGATGCCATATCTATCCTTTCGTAGCGAATGTCGGTTTATCGCCGCACGGGTTGGGTATTTTAAACATCATTATCAACCCCAATAGATGGAGTTCAAGCAGATGGAGATGGATGACAACAAACGTAGACGGAATATGATCCTCTACGTGCTCATCGCCTTCGTCGTCTACCTCGTGCTCTCGACCGTTCTGTTCCCCAACATCGGTCACACGCAGCAGATTACGAAGACCGATTACTCTACGTTTGTGAAGGCGCTCGACAAGAAGAGCGTCGACAAGGTCGAGTACAACACCGACGATTACACGATTTATTACACCAAGAAGGGTGAGGACGAGAACATCGCCTACAAGACGACCGGCGTGCCCAACGACGCTGGCTTCACCGATCGTGTTCTCGAGTCCGGTGCTTCGCTGGAGTCGGTCGTTCCCGATAAAAATTCGGGCCTCATGACCTATTACCTGCTCACGCTCATCCTTCCCATGGCGATTTTCTTCCTCATTGGCTGGTGGCTCAACCGTCGTATGAAGAAGGCCATGGGCGATGACGGCCCGTCCATGAACTTTGGCGGCGGCGGTTTTGGTGGTGGCGGACTGGGCAAGTCCGGCGCACGCGTGATCGCCTCCAAAGACGTGGGTGTGACCTTTAAGGACGTCGCCGGCCAGGAAGAGGCCAAGGAGTCGCTCAAGGAGGTCGTCGACTTTCTGGAGAAGCCGCAGCGCTACGAGGAGATAGGCGCCAAACTGCCGCGCGGTGCCCTTCTCGTGGGCCCTCCGGGTACCGGTAAAACCCTGCTTGCGAAGGCCGTCGCCGGTGAGGCGGGCGTGCCGTTCTTTAGCATTTCGGGTTCCGAGTTTGTTGAGATGTTCGTTGGCCGCGGTGCCGCCAAGGTGCGCGACCTGTTTAAGCAGGCCAAGGAAAAGGCTCCCTGCATTGTCTTTATCGACGAGATCGATACCATCGGCAAGAAGCGCGATGGCGGCGGCTTTAGCGGCAACGACGAGCGCGAACAGACGCTCAACCAGCTGCTGACCGAGATGGACGGCTTCGACAACCACAAGGGCATCGTCGTTCTGGCTGCGACCAACCGTCCCGATAGCCTGGACCCCGCCCTGCTGCGCCCCGGCCGCTTTGACCGTCGCATTCCCGTCGAGCTGCCCGACCTGACCGGTCGCAAGAACATCCTTGAGCTGCACGCCAAGAGCGTGAAGACACAGCCGCCGATCGACCTGACTGCCATCGCGCGCGCTACGCCCGGTGCCTCGGGCGCCGACCTGGCCAACATCATCAACGAAGGCGCCCTGCGCGCCGTCCGCGAGGGTCGCAAGCGCGCCACGCAGGATGACTTTGAGGAGTCGGTGGAGGTCGTTATCGCTGGTCAGCAGCGTAAGTCCACGGTGCTGTCCGACCACGAGAAGCAGGTTGTGTCCTACCACGAGATCGGTCATGCCATCGTCGCCGCTCGCCAAAAGGGCTCCGCGCCGGTTACGAAGATCACCATCGTTCCGCGCACAAGCGGTGCTCTGGGCTACACCATGCAGGTCGAAGAGGACGAGCGCTTCCTGACCACGCGCCAGGAGGTCCTGGACAAGCTCGCCGTCTACTGCGGTGGTCGCGCCGCCGAGGAGCTCATCTTTGGCGAGATGACGACTGGCGCCGCTAACGACATTGAGCAGGCTACCAAGCTCGCCCGTAACATGGTGACGCGCTTTGGTATGTCCGATGAGTTTGGCATGATGGCGCTGGGAACCGTTCAGAACGCCTACCTCAACCAGGACACGTCGCTCACCTGCGCCCCCGGTACGGCCGAGCGCGTGGACGCAATCGTTGCCAAGCTGATCGAGGATGCGCACGACCGTGCCCTTCAAATCCTGAAGGAGAACAAGTTCAAGCTCCACGAGTTGGCTCGTTACCTGTACAAGAAGGAGACCATCACGGGCGAGGAGTTCATGAACCTCCTCACGCGCGAGAATCCGCTGATGCCCAAGCAGCAGTAGTGTTGCTATCAGGTTGGTAAACGTTGACGCCCCATTTGAGACGCATGTAGAGGCACATGCTCAAATGGGGCGTTTCGCTTGAGGTGGGATGCTAATGAAGATCGTGGTGAGCGCCTGTTTGATGGGCGAGAGCTGTAAGTACAACGGGCGTGACAATTATCATCGCGAGTTGGTCGAGGCGTGCGAGCGAACGGACACCAAGGTGCTGCTAGTGTGTCCCGAGGTCTTTGGCGGCTTGCCGACGCCGCGCGACCCGTCCGAGATCGTGGAGGGCGAAGTCTGTACCTGCAAGGGCATATCGGTCGATCGCGAGTTTCGCCTGGGTGCGCAGCGTGCGCTCGATATGTGCGAGCAGGCGGGCGGGCCGTCCGAGATTGCAGCGTGCATCCTGCAGGACCGTAGCCCCTCGTGCGGTACGGGCCGTATCTACGACGGCACCTTTAGCGGCACGCTCGTCGCGGGCAACGGCGTCTTTGTCGACTTGCTTCTCCGCCACGGCTACCGCGTAATCCCAGCAAGCGAATTCGACCCCAGCATGTTGCGGCAATAAAAACCCACCACAAAGGTGCCTGTCCCCTTTGTGGTGGGTTTGCTTTAGGGTCTAGAGGGTGTGGCCGTAGGCGTCGGCGGCCTTGATGGCGGCGGCGAACTTCTCGTCAGTGAAGGGCTCCGGGTTTCCCTGCTTCCACTCGTTGGTGTTATGCGCGTGCTCGCACAGGGCCGGGATATCGGCCTCGGAAAGGCCAACCTGCTCAAGCGTCACGGGCAGGCCCATCTGCTTGTTAAAGGCGGCGTAGCGCTCCAAGTTTTCGGTGTCGCCCGTGTAGGCGAACAGCACCAGCACGCCCAGGCTCACGACCTCGCCGTGCAGGTAATGGCCCTCGCGCGGAATAGCGCAGGTGGCGTTGTAGAACGCATGCGCCACGCTGGAGTTGTAGTAGTAATCGTTTTGGTTGGTGAGGTTCGAGACGTAGCCCGTATTGACCACGATATCGAGCGCGATCTGCTTTACGGCCTCGGTCGACAGGTCCTGACGCACGTCCTCAAGACCCTGTACGCCATAGGTAAACAGCGGCTCGGAGCAAGTGTGGGCGAGTGCCAGGCCAAGACCGGCGGTGTGCTCCAGGTTTCCGGCGCTCGCGGCATACTCTACCTCGGGCTGCTTGGACAGGGCATCGCCCACGCCGGCCCAGAAATACTCCGCTGGAGCCTCGGCGATGATCTTGGGGTTAATGAAGATGTGCGCCGGGCGGTTGGGGTACGAGTAGCCCTCGAGCGATCCGTCGTCGTTGTATACGACGGCGATCGCGGTGGCAGCCGAGCAGTTGGAGCAGATCGTCGGCACGGTAAAGACAATCTTATTGAGCTCAATCGCCGCCGTCTTGACGGTGTCGAGCGCCTTGCCGCCGCCGCACGCGATGAGTACGTCGGCATCCTGGCAAGCGGGGGAGTTCACGACCTTGGCGATGTTGGCACGCGTGCTGTTGGTGCCGTACACGTGCGTCTCCAAGATCTCGACGTCGGTATCCGCCAGCGCGGCCTCGATGCCGGGCAGCGCTGCGGCAAGTGCGCGCTTGCCGCCAATGATGGCGACCTTCTTCGCCCCGTATTCTGCCAGCGCCGCGGGGAGCTCGTTAAAGCAATCCTCGCCCACGGTGTAATCGCTCATTCCAATCGTACGCATAAGCGCCTTCTTTCCTTGGGTAAAGTACTCTCTGGTATTTTGCTCCTAAGGTTTACGCACGACACCGAGAATTTCATAAATATGAAAAGCAGCATTGAGGGTTTTTGCCAGCGGCGGAGCGTGCTACCATACAGCGCATAAGCGTTGATGGGGACGAGTAGTCGGCCGTCCGCATGCCACAGAGAGCGGGGAGCGCTGAGATCCCGTGCATGCGACCGATGAAAATCACCCCGGAGCTGCGGTCCCAACGGGCGCGCCGTGCAGGCCCGTCTTAGTAGACATCGCCGAGATGGTCGTCGATACAGGCCAGCCGAGTAACGGATGCGAGCGCGCGGCAACGCGGGTGAGGGCATCTAAGCTGGGTGGTTAAGCGAAGAGCTTTTGCGGGCACGCTGCCCGTTTTGTGGCGCTTCGTCCCAGCTTGCAGGGACGGGCGCTTTTTTGGTGCCCATAGGGCGTGCGCGCCCATGACAAGAAAGGGGTACCGTGGCAAACGAGTACAAGCAGACGATGAATCTGCCCAAAACCGGATTTCCCATGCGTGCCGGTCTTTCCAAGTCCGAGCCCAAGCGACTCAAGGACTGGCAGGACAACAAGGTCTACGAGCAGGTTCTGAAGAAGAACGAGGGCCACAAGAAGTTCGTGCTGCACGACGGCCCTCCGTACGCCAACGGCCCGATCCACATCGGCCACGCCATGAACAAGATCTCCAAGGACATGATCAACCGTTACTGGATGATGCAGGGCTGCGAAGTTCCCTATGTCCCCGGTTGGGATTGCCACGGTCAGCCGATCGAGCATAAGGTCGAGGAGATGCTCGGCACCGAGAAGTTCAATCAGACTTCTACCGCCGAGATCCGCGAGCTGTGCAACAAGTTCGCCGTCGAGAACATCGAGCTCCAGAAGGCCGGTTTCCGCCGTCTGGGCGTGCTCGGCGACTGGGATAACCCCTATCTGACGCTCTATCACCAGCACGACGCCGCTGATATCGAGGTCTTTAAGGCCATGTTCGATAAGGGCATGATCTATCGTGGCCACAAGCCGGTCCACTGGTGCAAGCACTGCCATACCGCGCTGGCCGAGGCCGAGATCGAGTACTCTGACGAGACGAGCCCCTCCATCTTCGTGCGCTTCGAGATGACCTCCAAGCCCGCCGGCCTCGAGAACTTCGACGGCCCGGTCGACTTTATCATCTGGACGACCACGCCGTGGACCATCCCCTCCGACCAGGCCGTTTCCCTTAAGCCCGGCGCCGCCTATGTCGCTGTTGAGCACGACGGTCGCGCCGAGGTTATGCTTGAGGACCTGGCTCCCAAGTGCTGCGAGGAGTTTGGCTGGGAGTGCACCCCGGTCATGGTCGACGGCAAGCCCTATGTGGTTCCCGCCGAGACCTTCCACCACATCCACTACAAGCAGCCGATCTTTGACGGTGTTGAGGGCGTGGCCCTGCTGGCCGATTACGTCGGTGTCGACGACGGTACCGGTATCGTCCACAACTCGCCCGGCCACGGCGTCGACGACTACTTCGCCTGCCTCAAAGAGGGCATCACCGACATCTGCATGCCGGTCGATGACGACGGCAAGTTCTACACCGGCGAGGAGTTCGGCACTGGCGGCCCCTTCAGCGGTATGGACACCGACGAGGCCAACCCGCACATCATCGAGTTCCTGCGCGAGCGCGGCACCCTGGTTCTGGAGAAGAAGATCACGCACAGCTATCCGCACTGCTGGCGCTGCAAGCACCCCGTGCTGTTCCGTGCCACCGACCAATGGTTTGTCTCGATGGACAAGACGGGTCTGCGCGAGCAGGCCGGCAAAGAGGTCCGCGAGAACGTTAAGTGGTATCCGGCCCATGCCGCCAACCGCATTGGCGCCATGGTCGAGCAGCGTCCCGACTGGTGCATCAGCCGTCAGCGCAACTGGGGCGTGCCCATCCCCAGCTACACCTGCGCCGACTGCGGCGAGAAGGTCATGAACGATGCCACGCTCGACGCCGTTATCAAGCTCTTCCACGAGAAGGGCTCTGACGCCTGGTTCACCGACGCTCCCGAGAGCTACCTGGGCGAGGCCTGCGTCTGCCCCAAGTGCGGCGGCCATCACCTCAAGGCCGATAAGGACATTCTCGACGTGTGGTGGGACTCCGGCGTCTCCTGGAAGGCCGTCTGCGAGTACCGTCCCGAGCTGGAGTATCCGGCGGACGTGTACCTCGAGGGCTCCGACCAGCACCGCGGTTGGTTCCAGAGCTCGCTGCTCACCTCGGTGGGCGCCAACGGTCACGCTCCGTACAAGGCAGTCGTCTCGCAGGGCTTTACGCTCGACGGCCAAGGCCGCAAGATGTCCAAGTCGCTCGGCAACGTCATCGACCCCAACAAGGTCTGTGACGAGATGGGCGCCGACATCATCCGTCTGTGGGTTGCCTCCGTCGACACCAGCTCCGATGTGTCCATCGACCACGAGATTCTCGCCCGTACGTCCGATGCCTACCGTCGTTTCCGCAACACGCTGCGGTTCCTGCTCTCTGAGCTCGAGGGTCAGTTTGAGCCCGAGACCGACGGCGTCGCCTTTGCCGACCTGCTGCCGCTCGACAAGCTCATGGTTGCCCGTCTGACCCAGGTCCAGGCCGAGGTCGACGACGCTTACTCTTGCTACGAGTTCCCGCGTGCCTACCGTGCGCTTTATGACTTCGTGGTTACCGAGCTGTCCAATGTGTACCTCGACGCCCTGAAGGACCGTCTGTACTGCGATAAGCCCGGCTCGCTTGAGCGCCGCAGCGCCCAGACCGTTCTGGCTGAGCTCTTCTCGATGCTCATGCGCGACCTGCAGCCGATCCTGTCCTACACCGTCGACGAGGCCATGGCCTATGCGCCTGCCGGCTGCGTCGATCACCAGAAGTATGCCGCGCTGCTCGATTGGTACAAGTCGCCCATCACGGTCGACGAGGCCAACGAGTTTGAGGGTGTGCTCGAGGCTTCGCTCGAGCTCCGTAGCGCTGTGACCAAGGCCCTTGAGGATGCCCGCTCCGCCGGTACCTTCACCAAGAGCCAGCAGGTCCGCGTCAAGGCGGTCGTTCCCGCCGAGATGTACGCGCTGCTGACCGGTGACAAGGCCGTTGACCTGGCCGAGTTCTACATCGTCTCTGATGTTGAGCTGACCCAGGGCGAGGAGCTTTCCGTTGCCATCGAGGCTGCCGAGGGCGAGTGCTGCGATCGTTGCTGGAACTACCGCACCACCGTCGGCGAGTACAACGGCCACGCGCATATTTGTAAACGCTGCGCTGACGCGCTGTAGGTTACGGTTAAGCGGCGTTTTCTTAGCTGATGGCAAGTTGAGCGGCATTCCGTTTTTCGGAATGTCGCTTTCTTTTTATGCTGGTTATTTATCTGGCGTTATCGAATATGTCGTGCGTTTGGCGTATGGCAATATAAGATGGTTCTTTGCGTTAAACGTAATTCGATTCTCTGAGGGTAGGGGATTTCTTTGGGTCGTTTTGCTGATATGACGCCGCCTTTGCGGTGGCGGTTGGGGGTTGCTGGTGGCGTGGCGTTGGCTGTGTTGCTGGTTGATCAGCTGACCAAGCTTGCGGTTCGTGCCGTGGGCGATGCTCTGCATGTGACCGTTATCCCCGGTGTCATCGACTTTATGTTTGTCCGCAATATCGGTGCTGCCTTTAGCATGGGCGAGGGACATGGCGCGGCGTTTGCCGTGTTGGCGCTGGCGGTCATTGTCGCCATTGCCGTCTACCTTGTTCGAGCTCCCCAACTGGCTCAACTCGAGGTCGTTGGTATGGCCATGGTTGCCGGCGGTGCCATCGGCAACGCTATCGACCGCTTGGCTTTTGGCTTCGTGATCGATTTTATTGCCACGACCTTCATCGATTTTCCCGTGTTTAACGTAGCCGATATCGGCATCACGGTGGGAGTTGTCCTGGCGCTTATCGGCTACATGTTTTTGAGTCCCGCTGCTCGTGAGGTCGATGCGACCGCTGAGCTCAATGCCCGTGACGAGGCCCGCGCCAAGCGCAAGGCCAAGCAACGTGGGGAGCGTGCCCGCAAGATTCGCGAAAGGAATGAGCGCTAATGGCCGACATCCATATTCTCGTTGTCGACGATTGCGCTGGCCAGCGCCTCGATGCCTATCTGGGCGCCAATGATGGCTGCCCCACGCGCTCTGCCTGCGCGCATCTAATCGAGGGCGGCGCCGTCATCGTCAACGGCGAGACCTGCCTGTCCAAAAAGTATGCCGTGCACGCCGGCGACCGCATCTCGGTCGATCTTCCCGAGCCGCACGATCCGGCCGATGTGATTCCCGAGGCCATTCCGCTCGATATTCGCTACGAGGACGATTACCTCATCGTGCTTTCCAAGCAGCGCGGTCTGGTGTGCCATCCGGCGCACGGTCACGAGAGTGGCACCCTGGCAAACGCCCTGGTCTACCACTGTGGCATCGACCATCTGGGTACGGTACAGGGCGAGGATCGTCCCGGCATCGTGCATCGCCTGGACCGTGATACCTCCGGCCTTATGCTCGCCGCCAAGGACGACGATACCCAGCGCGCGCTTCAAAATCTTATCCGCACGCGCACGCTCGACCGACGCTATATCACGCTCGTTCACGGACACATTGCCATGGACGAGGGCACCATCAATACCGGTATCGCCCGCTCCACACGCGATCGCGTAAAGATGGCGGTCTCGGACGACCCGTTTGCGCGTCAGGCCATCACGACCTTTAAGGTGCTCGAGCGCTTTGACTCTTCGCGATTCGACGATGGCTATACGCTTGTGGAGTGCCACCTGTTCACGGGTCGCACGCATCAGATTCGCGTTCACATGCGCCATATCAACCATGCCTGCGTGGGCGATCCGCTCTACGGCAAATGCGATGCGCGCGCCGATCAGGGCCTGACCAGGCAATTCCTGCATTCCTGGCGCGTGGCGTTCGACCATCCCGTGACGGGGGAGCGCGTTGAGTGCCGCGACGAGCTGCCGTGGGATCTTGCCGCTGTCCTTGACGACCTGGCCCCGCGCTCGCTTGGCCGCACCGAAGCCGGCGACGAGATCGTTCCCCAGCTCGGTCTGCTCGAGGCCTAGCCAGTATTAGGTGGTTTCTTGAACGCCCCTAGCCTGCGGTAAGATATACGGTTGTTTACGTAACGCGTTCTCGGGAGCCTGCATGCTCGCCTTTTTACAAACCAACACGCCCATCGTGATCTTCAACCAGATTGTGGTCACGTTGCTTACGGTCTGCTTTCTGTACCAGGTGGTCTTCTTTGTCATCGGCGCTCTTCGTGGCGAGGTCGCACCTCCCAAGGCCAAAAAACTCCACCGCTATGCCTTCTTTATCGCCGCGCACAATGAGGAGGCCGTAATTGCCAACCTCGTGCGCTCCATTAAGGACCAGGACTATCCGTCCGAGCTTATCGAGGTCTTTGTGGTTGCGGACGCCTGCACCGACAACACGGCGCAGCTCGCACGAGAGGCCGGCGCTATCGTGTACGAGCGCAACGATCTTGCCCGCAAGGGCAAGAGTTGGGTCATGGACTTTGGTTTCGACCGTATTCTCAACGAGTATCCCGACACCTTCGAGGGCTATTTTATCTTCGACGCCGATAACGTCATCGCGCGCGATTACGTGTCCAAGATGAACGATGCCTTTGACCAGGGCTTCCATGTGGTCACGAGCTATCGCAACTCCAAAAACTTCGGCAGCTCGTGGATTTCGGCCGCTAACGCTACCTGGTATCTGCGCGAGGCGCGCTTCCTCAACAACGCGCGCAATATCTGCAAGACCTCTTGCGCCGTCTCGGGCTCGGGTTATCTGATCTCTGCAAGCGTCATTGAGGGCATGCACGGCTGGCAGTTCCATACGCTCACCGAGGATATCCAGTTCACGACCTTCTGCGCCATTCACGGCATTCGGATCGGTTATGCGCCGGCTGAGTTCTTTGACGAGCAGCCCGTGACGTTTAAGGCTTCTTGGAAGCAGCGTATGCGCTGGACCAAGGGCTTCTACCAGGTGTTCTTTACGTACGGCAAACACCTGGTCAAGTCGACCTTCCGCTACCGCCGCTTTGCCGCCTACGACATGTTTATGACGATTGCACCCGGCATGCTGCTGTCGCTGATCTCGATGCTCGCCAATGCGACCTTCCTGATCGTAGGTGGCCTGTCGCATGGCTTTTTAGCAACTGAGGTCGAGATGCAGGCCTGCGCCGCGTCGCTCATCATGACCTTTGCCATGATGTATCAGACCTTCTTTATTCTGGCGCTGCTCACGACCATCTTTGAGTACAAGCATATTCACTGCGCGCAAAAGTGGCGGCTGGTGACGAATCTGTTCACCTTCCCGATCTTTATGTTCAGTTACATTCCCATCACGGTCGCCGCGCTGTTCCTGAAGGTCGACTGGGTCCCGACGCAACACGCCGTAAGCGTTACCCTCGACGAGGTCATGCAAGGCGCCAAATAACCATCACCAAAACCACCACAAAGGGGACAGGCACCTTTGTGGTGGTTTTTGCGCTTGGGTCCAGGTTGAGGGGGTTTCGATGTTCTATATTCCGTTTTGGCTTTGCGCTTTCGCCGGTGCGGTGATTGATGCCCGCGAACGCCGGTTTCCCAATGTGCTGGCCGGCGCGTGTGCCGTGGCGGCGCTTGCGGGGGTTTGGCTCGATAAGGGCATGGAAGCGGCGCTTGACCACGCCGGCCTTGCGGTTATCGTGTATCTTGCGCTCGTGCTGTCCGAGTCGCTGTGGCGTCGCATTCGACAGGTCTCCGGTATCGGCATGGGCGACGCCAAGGCGCTCTTTGCCCTTTGCACGCTCGATCCCCTGGGCGGCGTTGTCGCCTTCGCCGCGGCACTCCTGTCGCTCGCTGTTGCCTGTCTCATAACAAAGTCGCGCTCGCTGCCATTGCTACCGTTTTTGATGCCGATTTTTGCCATAATCGAGGTCGTGGGCTGCACGCTGTAACTACCTGCGCGTCCTTCTTAAGGAGCATGCCATGGCAACTAATCAAGAAACGACCGCCATCAAGGCGCGTATGGACCGTATTCCTTCGACGTTGTCGCCCGAGCTCGTCGAGCGCATTGCCGCCGATCGCGCCTTGGGCCTCGTCAACCCGTATCGTTGTAATGATGACCAGGTCATCCGCCGCGTCGATCGAGCTGCCGACCAGGGCACGCTTATGCGTCCGGCCTATATGCGCGATGCCGAAAAGATCCTCCATCTGCCGGCATATACCCGCTACGCTGGTAAAACGCAGGTCTTTAGCTTCCGCAGCAACGACGATCTGTCGCGCCGTGGTCTTCATGTACAGCTCGTTTCGCGCATCGCGTGCGATATCGGTCGAGCGTTGGGGCTCAACTGCGATTTGATCGAGGCGATCGGTCTGGGCCACGACCTTGGCCACACGCCCTTTGGCCATGCCGGCGAGCGTTTCCTCAACGACATATATCACGAGCACATGGGTCGTTACTTTTTCCATAATGTGCAGTCGGTCCGCGTGCTCGATAACCTGTATGGTCGCAACGTCTCGCTCCAGACGCTCGATGGCGTGTTGTGTCACAACGGCGAGTACGAGCAACGCGTGTTTGAGCTTTCGGACATGGCATCTTTTGACCAGTTTGATCAGACGGTCGAGGACTGCATCGCCACAGGCTACAGTGCTATTGAACATCTGCGCCCCATGACGCTCGAGGGTTGCGTGGTGCGCATTTCGGACATCCTTGCCTACGTCGGACGCGACCGCCAAGACGCCATTGCGGCTGGCCTGTTGAGCCCCGATGCCTTCGACGATGATCTGGGCGGCCTCTACAACAGCTGGATCCTTACGCACGCATCCATCGATATTGTCGAGCACAGCTACGGTAAGCCGCGCATCGAGATGAGCGAGGACCTGTTTGAGGAGATTCGCCGTGCCAAGCGCGAGAACTACGAGAAGATCTATAGCAAGGGCGGTATCGAGGGCGATTCCGAGGCGGAGCTACGCGAGGCCTTTGAAAAGCTCTACGATCGCTGCCTGTATGATTTGAACGATGGCAACGAGTCGTCCTACATCTTTAAGCATCATATTTCGCGTATTGAACAGCAGCTGGGCTACTACGATCGCACGTATCCGTGGCAGGACGACAAGGACCAGGCCGTGGTGGATTACATCTCCAGCATGACGGACGGATATTTCTGCGAGCTGACGACCAAGCTGTTCCCGGGGCTAAAGTTTCCGCATCGTACCTATATTAACGAACGGTAGTTCGTATTCTTTCGGTATACTGTTAGTGGATAACGATTTTGATTGATGCACGGGATGGCTATGGACGACCTTTTTTCTGCTTCGACGCGCGAGCGTTCCTTTAAGAATGCGCCGCTTGCGGTGCGCATGCGCCCCAATTCGCTCGACGAGTACGTGGGCCAGCAAAAGGCTGTAGGCAAGGGTTCGTGGCTGCGTGCGGCGATCGAGCACGATGTGCTGTCGAGCGTAATTCTGTACGGCCCGGCCGGCACGGGCAAAACGACGCTCGCGCATATCATCGCCAACCATACCAAGAGTGAGTTTGTCGAGGTCAGCGCCGTCACGGGTACCGTTAAGGACCTGCGCCGCGTAATCGACGAGGCCAAGACGCGGCTGAATACGTATGACCGTCGCACCATTCTGTTCATTGATGAGATCCATCGTTTCTCAAAGTCGCAGCAGGATGCGCTGCTTCATGCGGTGGAGAACCGCACCGTCATTATGATCGGCGCCACGACGGAGAATCCGTATTTCGAGGTCAATTCCGCACTGCTCTCGCGCGGCCGCGTGGTTGAGCTTGAGCACTTAAAGGACGAGGACATCGCCACGCTTATCGAGCGTGCGCTCGAGGCGCCGCAGGGTCTGAATGGCAAGTTCTCGGCCGATGAGGACGTCATCAAAACTGTCTGCACGCTGGCTGCGGGCGATGCTCGCTCGGCGCTCACGACGCTCGAGCTGGCGAGCGAGATCGCCGTTACGCGACCCGATACCGAGGGCACGCCAGCTCCGGCGGCGGGGGAGCGCTATCCCATCACCGTCGATGACGTTAAGATCGCCAATCCTCGTCGTGGATTTACGTATGACAAAAACGGGGACATGCACTACGACATCATCAGTGCGTTTATCAAGTCCATGCGCGGAAGCGATCCCGATGCCACTATTTACTGGCTTGCGCGCATGATCGACGCGGGGGAGGATCCCAAGTTTATCGCCCGCCGCATTATGATTCATGCATCTGAGGACGTTGGCAACGCTGATCCGCAGGCCCTGCTGGTGGCGCATGCCGCGTTTAAATCTGCCGAGGTCATCGGGTATCCCGAGTGCCGAATTAACCTGGCTCAGGCTGCGCTGTATGTGTGCCTGGCACCTAAGTCCAACGCGTGCGAGGCCTCAATCGATGCCGCGCTGGCCGATATCCATACGAGCGGCTTGCGAGAGGTGCCGAGCTACCTGCGCGATCGTCATCGTCCAGGCAGCGATGAGTACGGCGTGTACAAGTATCCGCACGATTATCCCGAGGGCTGGGTCGACCAACGCTATCTGCCCGAGGGCCTGGAGCGCGGTGCGTTTTGGCAGCCCGCCGGTCGCGGCTGGGAAGAGTGGCGCGTAGAGCAAAGCGAACGGGATCGCAGCGGCAGGGCGCCGAAGTAGTTGTTTTGTCCCACGCCCTCGCGCTTCGCATGTTCTGTCCCCTTTGGGGTACCATGAAAAGCGTCTGTATTTCGATTCCTTTGGGAGGCTTGTTATGAGTCCCATTCAAATCGCGTTGCTGGTACTCGCCATCGCCGGCGTTTGGGCCATTGTTGAGCTCGCGCTTACCCTGCGCAAGACCCGCAATGTCGTCGATTCGCTCGACAAGACGGTGAGCGATCTCAACAACACCATTGCCGAGGCCCAGCCCATGGTGGCCAAACTCGACGGTGCCGTCGACGAGCTGACGCCTGCGCTGGCCCAGGTTGAGCCGCTGCTCAAGTCGAGCAAGACCGCTGTCGACGCTCTCACGTCCAATCTCGTCGAGGTCGAGGCCGTCGTTCGCGATATCTCCGAGGTTACGGGCAGCATGGCCGAGGCCAGCAGCGCCGTTTCGAGTGTCACGGACTCTGCCGCCGGCGCGGTTCAGAAGCTCTTCAACAAGGTGAAGGCTCCCGCCGCCGATGTCGAGCGAAAGATTGCCGCCGCTGCTGCCGAGGCAGAAGAGCCCACCGAGCGCGTGTTGATCGGGGAGACCGATGCGGCCGACCCCGATCCCGCACAAAAGCCCGCTGCCAAGCAGGCTCAGTATTACACCTATACGCCCGCCCAGAACGCCGAGGAGTCCTGCGATGAGTAGCGAAGCAACCCACCCCATTACGCTGACTGTTGCCGGCGACCCGCGTCTGGCGCGCCTCGTGCGCATGACGGCTGCTAACGTCGGCGCCCTGTCTTCCATGTCTGTCGATCGCATCGAGGACATTCGTATGGCTGCCGAGGAGGCCTTCATCTTTGGTTGCACTGCGGTCGACTGCGACGACATCACCATTGCATTCGACACTGACGAGTCCCACGTTGCCATGACCTTTACCTTTGGCGATCAGGCGACCGTCGATGAGGATGACCAGGCTGCGGTGTACGCCGAGCTCATCCTTGCGAGCGTCTGCGATTCTTACGAAAAGACGACGTCGCCCTTAACGCTTTCCCTCGACCTCAAGGCGGATATCTAATATGACCGAACGTTCCCGGAGCGGTAAGACCGCTTGGGATAAGGAGAAAACCCGCGAGCTGTTTCGTCGCTACAAGGAGACCGGTGACCCGGACGCCCGCGAGCAGCTCGTCATGTCCCACATGAACCTGGTAAGGTTCCTTGCAAATAAATTTAAGAATCGCGGCGAGCCGCTCGACGACCTTATGCAGGTCGGCTATCTCGGCCTGCTCAAAGCAATTGACCGCTTTGACCCCGAGCGCGGACTCGAGTTCACTACGTTTGCCACGCCCACCATCCTGGGCGAGATCAAGCGTCACTTCCGCGACAAGGGCTGGAGTGTGCGCGTGCCGCGTCGCCTGCAGGAGCTCTCGGCCAAGGTTAACCAGGCTACCGACAAGCTCACCAACGAGCTGCAGCGCTCGCCCAAGGTCGAGGAAATCGCCGAATATTTGGACGTGACCGTCGACGAGGTCCTCGAGGCTATGGAGTCGTCCTCGGCCTACACCTCGGTGCCCATCGAGGCTCCCGGTGCTTCTGATTCCGACGATGCACCCTCGATTCTCGACCGTTATGCCGACGATGACAACGAACTCGACTTTACCGATGACCGCCTGGTGATCGAGGAGGCCATCCGCGATTTTTCGCCGCGCGAGCGCGAAGTCATTGAGCTGCGTTTTGTAAAGGGCATGACCCAGATCGAGATTGCCAAGAAGTTGGGCATCTCCCAGGTCCAGGTTTCGCGCCTCCTGCGTCGCACACTTAAAAAGATTCAGGACAAGATCGACCCCGACGGAGTGATGGTTCGTTCATGAGTGAGCACCCCCAGCAAACCGATCGCGCGCTGCGCGACACCCGCATTTTGACACTGCGCATTTGGGCTGTTGTCGGCTGCATCGTGATCGCCGCCGTTATCTTTAATCTCATGGGCATCCTAGCGCCGGTCATCGAGTTTCTCGCCGTTGGCTCCATCATCGCCTTTGTGATGTCGCCGATCACCAACTGGCTCGAGCATCATGGTGTCAATCGCGGCATCGGTTCGCTCATCGCGCTCGTCGTGGTTGTGGCTGTGCTCGTCGGCGTCATTTGTATTCTGTCGCCGATTCTGTTCGGTCAGATCATGGAAGTGCTGAGCCGCCTGCCCGAGCAGCTTCGTGTTGCGGGCGGCGACCTCAACGAAATGATTTCGAACGCCAAGACGCTCAATAACACGCCGCTCAAGGAGTATTTGGACGACAATCTGTCCTCGCTTGTTACCGTGGCGTCGAAGTATGTGTCCCAGATCGCCGCCGAGCTTGGTCGCGGCGTGTTCCCGCTTATCACCAACACGGCTTCGCAGCTGTTCGTGATCTTCTTAGGTCTGGTGCTTGCCTACTGGATGGCTTGCGACTATCCCCGCATGCACCACGAGATCTGCACCATCATCGGTCAGGAAAAGGAGACCTCGTACCGCTTTATGGTCGCCATCCTGTCGCGCTCGGTGGGCGGCTACATGCGTGGCATGGTTGTTACGTCTATCTGCGGCGGCATTCTGGCCTTTATTGGCTTTACGATCGTCGGTCATCCCTATGCGGCGCTCATGGGCATCTTCACGGGCATCATGCACCTGGTTCCGGTCGTCGGTCCTTGGGTGAGCGCGGCAATCGCCACGGTGCTTGGCTTTATGTTCAGCCCCATGTTGGCATTTTGGACGCTTATTGTGACCATGGTTGCCCAAAACGTTACCGATAACGTGATTTCGCCTAAAGTCATGCAGAGCTCGGTGCAGGTGCATCCCATCATGAGCCTCACGGCCCTCGTCATTGGCTCGGCGCTCATGGGCCCCATCGGCATGGTCATCGCCATTCCATTGTGTGCGGCCCTTAAGGGCATCTTCGTGTACTACTTCGAGAACGAGACCGGCCGCCAGCTCGTTGCCTACGACGGCGCCGTGTTTAAGGGCACGCCGTATCGCGATGCCGAGGGCAACCCAGTCGCTGCCTACGATGCGCTCGGCGACGACACGTTCATCTATGAGTCCGAGCTCATCGGCAACGAGACCGCGCCCGAGGCCCAGGCCATGCCCAAGCCCGAGCTCGACAATCCCTGGATCAAGCTCTCGGGCCTGCAGCCCGACGCGACAGGCTTTTTCAAGAACCCCTTCGCCAAGGACTACGATGCCAGCTCGGACGACGACACCAAAACCGGCATCGACGGCTCCATGGACGATTCAGATTCCAAATAGGCCTTATTTGTGTTTCTTGAAGTTGTAAATGACAAGAAATGCGAGCAAGGCGATTGATAAGGGTCCGGCTACATAGAAGTAGAGAACGTCAATTGCGCGTAGAGCGCAATAACTCTTATCGCCGGACATCACTGCATACAGTACGTAGCCAAATGCTGGTTGGTTTGCGTACCAGTAGCAGAAGGTTCCAAGCGCTAAAAGTACTACTACCAAAAGTACGTTCAGGATTAATCGTTTGCTTTTCATCGATTGCTCCTTTCGGGTGACTCTTATATGTAATTCTACCGCAGGCATTTTTTTTTCAAAGAATTTGACTGTCCTAAATAACGTGCACTTTCGCTGGAGGGTCGCTGTTTGGCGGCCCTCTTTTTTGCGCAGGGGCGGTGGGATGGTAATATCGTTACGTTTGAACTGTTTCGATGTGAAACCGAGGAGATTCCCTCTATGAGTGCTGACTACCCGTCAATGACTACGGCCGAGATCCGCTCCAAGTTCCTCAACTTCTTTGAGGAGCGCGGTCTTAAGCTCTATCCTTCTTCGTCCCTTGTCCCCGACGATCCTTCGCTGCTGCTTGCCAACGCCGGCATGAACCAGTTTAAGGAGTACTACCAGGGCAAGAAGACCATGAAGGAGATCGGCGCGATCTCCTGCCAGAAGTGCGTCCGCACCAACGACATCGACTGTATCGGCGAGGATGGCCGTCACCTGTCCTTCTTTGAGATGCTCGGCGACTTCTCCTTTGGAGGCGTTTCCAAGGAGCAGGCCTGCGCCTGGGCCTTTGAGCTCATCACCAAGGAGTTCAAGCTTCCGCTCGACCGCCTGTTCTTTACCGTCTTTACCGAGGACGATGAGACCCACGACGTGTGGCGCTCCCTGGGCGTTGCCGAGGATCACATCTCCCGTCTGGGAGAGGATGATAACTTCTGGGCCGCTGGCCCCACCGGCCCCTGCGGTCCGTGCTCCGAGATCTACTTTGACATGGGCGAGGAGGTCGGCTGTGGCAGCCCCGACTGCAAGCCCGGCTGCGACTGCGACCGCTTCCTGGAGTTCTGGAACCTCGTGTTCACGCAGTACGACCGCCAGGAGGACGGCTCCATGCCGGAGCTGCCGCACCGCAACCTCGATACGGGCATGGGCCTGGAGCGCATGGCCGCCATCATGCAGCACAAGACCGCCAATTACGACGGCGATCTGATGCAGCACCTCATCAAGCTGGGCGAAAAGATCAGCGGCAAGACCTACGTTGCCGACGATTACTCCGGCGCCAGCCGCTCGCTGCGCATCATCGCCGACCACTCCCGTGCCGTCGACTTTATGATCTCGGATGGCATCCTGCCCGGTAACGAGGGTCGCGAGTACGTCCTTCGCCGCCTGCTCCGCCGCGCCGTGTTCCACGGTCGCCTGCTGGGCATCGAGGGTGCCTTCCTGACCAAGTTCATCGACGAGGTCAACGCCCAGATGGGCGAGGCCTACCCCGAGCTGCTCAAGAACGTCGCGCTCGTCAAGGGCATCGTCGCCTCCGAGGAGGAGCGTTTCTCCACGACGCTCGACAACGGCCGCGTCTACTTGGACGAGGCCCTGGCAACGCTTGCCGAGGGCGCTGTCCTTCCGGGCGATGTCGCCTTTAAGCTGCACGATACGTTCGGTTTCCCCATCGACCTGACCGTCGAGATCGCCGGTACCGCCGGCCACGACGTCGACATGGACGGCTTCACCGCCTGCATGGAGGACCAGAAGGCCCGCGCCCGCGCCAACGCCAAGGGCGACGCTTGGGGCAGCTTCAACGACGTGTGGGTCGAGCTTTCGGACAAGGTCGCAGCGACCGAGTTCGACGGCTATGACAACGATGTGATCGAGGGTGCTAAGGTTGTCGCCATCGTGCGCAACGGTGGGTCCGTCGAGTCCGCTGCCGCCGGTGAGGACGTCGAGGTCGTGCTCGACCGCACCCCGTTCTATGCTGAGATGGGTGGCCAGCAGGGCGACGCCGGCGAGCTTTCCGCCGAGGGCGTTGTGCTGACCGTTTCCGATACCAAGAACCACAACGGCCTGTATGCCCACGTTGCGCATGTCGCCGAGGGCACGCTGACCGTTGGCGCTACTGTGACCGCTACGCTCGACGCCGAGCGTCGTGGCTTCCTGCGCCGCAACCACACCGCCACGCACTTGCTCGACGCTGCGCTTAAGCACGTCTTGGGCGAGCACGTCTCCCAGGCCGGCTCGCTGGTGACGCCCGAGCACCTGCGCTTTGACTTCACGCACTTTGAGGCCCTGTCCTCCGAGCAGCTCAAGGCTGTTGAGGACCTGGTCAACCAGCAGATCTTCGCTTCCAAGCCGGTCGTGACCCGCGTCATGGGCATCGACGAGGCCAAGGCCGCCGGTGCTGTCGCCCTGTTTGGCGAGAAGTACGGCGACGTCGTGCGCGTCGTTTCCGTTGGTGCCGAGGATCAGCCGTTCTCCCGCGAGCTCTGCGGCGGTACGCACGCTGCCAACACCGCCGAGATCGGCCTGTTCAAGATTATTTCCGAGTCCTCCACGGGCTCCAACGTCCGCCGCATCGAGGCCGTGACCTCCAAGGGCGCGCTCGACTACATGGCCGATCGCCTGGCGCTCGTTGACGCTGCCGCTGCCGCGCTCAAGTGCCGCGTCGACGAGGTTCCCACCCGCGTGGAGAACCTGCAGGCCGAGCTGCGCGAGACTTCCAGCAAGCTCAAGAAGGCGCTCACCGGTGGCTCCTCCGACGCTATCTCTAGCGCTATCGAGGGCGCTGTCGAGCTCGGTGGCTACAAGCTGGTCGTCGCTGAGCTCCAGGGTCTCGAGGCCGCTGACCTGCGCAACGTATGGGATACCGTGCACCAGAAGGTCGCCGGCCCCGTCGCCTGCGTCGTTGCCAGCGTGACCGAGAAGGGCACCCCGGCGCTGCTCGCTGCCGGCTCCGATGACGCCGTCAAGGCCGGTTTCCACGCCGGTAACGTGATCAAGCAGATCGCGGGCCTGGTCGATGGTCGCGGTGGCGGTCGTCCCAACATGGCCCAGGCCGGTGGCAAGAACGCCGCCGGTATTGCCGATGCCCTCGCGGCCGCCAAGACCGCGCTCGGCGCTTAAGAGCCTAAGAAGTTGCTGTGGTCGCGCTCGCGCTGGACATAGGGGAGACCAGGATCGGCATTGCCGTCTCGAGCCGTGATGGCAAGATGGCGATGCCCGTCAAGGTGCTCCCGGCTGCCGAGGTTGTCGGCATGGCCAAGACGTTCCGTTACCTGGTTGAGGACTATGAGCCCGAAATACTGGTAAGCGGACGCCCCCTGACCATGGCCGGCGAGCCCGGCCCCCAGGCCGAGCGCGTCGCCGCTGTGGCACAAAAGATCGCCGACGAGCTCGACCTTCCGCTGGAGTTTGAGGATGAGCGCCTGTCCTCGCAAGAGGCCAAGCGCATCCTGCGCGAGCAGGGCCTCAACGAAAAGCAGATGAGGGGCAAGATTGACATGATCGCGGCCAGCCTGTTTTTGCAGACATGGCTCGATCGGAAAAACGAGGAGGTTTCGCATGCCTAGCGCTTCCGATCCGCGCCAGCCGAATCGCCAGGGTCAACCGGTGCCGCGGGCTTCTCAGCCCGCTCAGCGGCCGGTGCAGCCCGCGCAACGTGCTGCCCAACCTGCCTCGCGTCCGACGCCGCCTGCCGCGGCGCAACGTCCGGCGCAGCCAACCGCGCGTCCCGCAGCTGCGCAGCCAACCGCCCGTGCGGCACAGCCTGCTGGCGGCACCCGCTTTAAACAGCAGACCCCGACCCAGCGTGTCCAGGCGCCGCATTCTCATAGCCACGCTCATCGTGGCCATGGCAGCCATGGCGTTGCGCCCGCCACGCGTTCGAGCTATAACACCCGCGGTCGCCGTGGTGTGCAACAGAAGAAGTCTCCCTTGCCCGCTATCATTGGCGTCGTGGTCGCGGTAGCCGTGCTTGCCGCCATCGCCTTCTTTGTCGTGCCGGCCGTCAAGGGCCTGTTCGCCGGCGAAGACGCGGGCGTTGCTGCCGGTCAGCAGGTGACCGTCACCATTCCCGACGGTGCTTCGGGCGATACAATCGCCTCGATTCTCTCCGAGAATCACGTCGTCGAGAACCCCAAGGATTACTACGCGGCGGTCAAAAAGCTCAATGCCGATATGTCGCTTAAGCCCGGTACTTACTCGTTTACCACGCTTATGGACGCGACCAAGGTCGTTCAGCAGCTTATGGAAGGCCCCAACGCGGGCTCCAATGCGCTCACGATCCCCGAGGGTCTCACGGTTGACCAGGTCGCCGACCGCGTCGCCCAGGCTTACGACAGCATCTCCAAGGAAGACTTCCTCAACCAGGCCAAGGCCTCCAACTACGTGGACGACTATAGCTTCCTCAAGGATGCCGCGAACGATTCGCTCGAGGGTTTCTTGTTCCCCAAGACCTACTCGTTGGGCGATTCGCCAACGGCCGACGACGTGATCCGCGCCATGCTCGACCAGTTTAAGGCCGAGTATAAAAAGCTCGATTTTGCGAGCTACGAGGCTAAGATCAAGGAGCGCTACGGCGTTGAGATGTCCGACTACGACATCATCAATCTTGCCTCTATCGTCGAGCGCGAGGGCCTAAACGCCGACCAGCGCGCCCACGTCGCCTCGGTCTTCTACAACCGCCTTGCCGGCAAGCTCGATGGCCTGCGCTACCTTAACAGCGACGCGACCATGATGTATGTCACCGGCGGCGAGGTTACCGCCGACGACCTGCAAAGCGACAGCGCGTACAACACCTATAAACATGAGGGCCTGCCGCCCACGCCCATCTGCTCTCCGTCGCTCGAGGCCATTATGGCCACGCTTGAGCCTACGGACTCCGACGACCTGTACTTCTACATTACGCAGGACGAGGAGTACTTCTCGCAGACCTACGAAGAGCATCAACAGTCTTGGAATTAGCATGAGGATTTTTAGCCCCAAACGATATGTCGCCTCGGTCGATCGCATTGACCTGGATACCCTATGGGCCGATGGCAAGCGCGCCATTCTGCTCGACCGCGACAACACCCTGGTACCACGAGATACCGAGCAGGTGCCCGCCGCGGTTTCCGCATGGCTCGACGCCGCTCGCGCCAAGGGCTTTAGGCTGTGCATGGTGTCCAACAACTGGCATCGCGACCAGGTTATGGCCTCTGCGCGCGAGCTGGGGCTTCAGGCCATCAGCCACGCCATGAAGCCGGCGCCGTTTGCGCTCAAGGCCGGCCTTAAGCGCCTAGGCGCCACGGAAGACGAGGCCGTGCTGATCGGCGACCAGCTCTACACCGACGTGTGGAGCGGCAACTTCGCCGGCGTCGACACCATTCTGGTAAAGCCGCAGGCCACCCAGGACCTGTGGTATACGCAGATCTTCCGCATCTTTGAGCGCCGGGCCCTGCGCGACCTACCCTGCGAGGAATAGGTCTCGCCATGTCCCAGCACAGCAAACACGGCTGCGACCATATCTTCTTTATCGGCTTTTTGGGCGCGGGCAAATCGACGCTCGCCCGCAACGTGGGCACCATGTTCAAACGGCGGTTCATTGATACCGACCGTCTCGTCGTGCGCCGCTGCGGCAAGTCGGTGACCGAGATTTTTGAGACCGAGGGCGAGGACCGCTTCCGCGAACTCGAGACCTCGGCGCTCCGTTCGCTCCAAAGCGAGCGCAGCCTGCTGGTTTCGTGCGGGGGCGGCATCGTCGAGACGCCGGTGAACATCGAACTCATGCACCAGATGGGAACATGCGTGTACCTCGAAGGAGACTTTGAGGACTCGATTCGCCAGATTCGCCGATCGGACACGCGTCCCGATTTCCGTTCGCCCGAGCATGCGGCGCAGCTCTTTGAGCACCGCCGTCCGCTGTATCGCCAGGCGGCCGACCTTACCCTTGATATTCGCAACAAGTCCTTCGAGGACGTTTCCTACCTGTGTGCCGAGATGCTTTTGGAGCGTGGACTGCTATGATTCGCCGTCAATTGATTAATTTCCAAAACCGTAGCGTCGACGTGCGTGTCGGATTCGGCGCGTTCGATGAACTGTCCCGCATGTTTTCCTCGACCGTGGGTAAGCCCAAGCGCGCGATGGTTGTTTGGGGTGCGGATGCATCCGAGCGCTTTGGCGAGGTCGTTGAACATGCGCTGGTAGATGCCGGTTTCGCCGTGTCGCAGCTGACGCTCGAGGTTTCGCCCACGGGCGCGAGCTTGGCCGACGCCGATGCCGTCTTTGGCGCGCTGTCTGCAAACGGCATTACCGGTGACGACCTAGTCGTTGCCGTCGGCGATGCCGCGACGTGCTCGGTTGTCGCATGGTGTGCCAACCAGTGGTGCGGCCGCACCGAGTGTGCGCTGCTGCCCACCACGCTCGACGCCATGCTTACGGTCGCGACGACCATGAAGCCGCTTGTCGCCACGGGCGCGCAGGCGCTTCCGGCCATTGCGGTTCGCCCCGAGCCCGGTCTGGTTGTCTGCAATCTGGACCTTATCCGCGATGCTGCGCCTAAGGACCTGCTGCTTGGCTACGCGGTACTGGTCGGCACCATGCTTTCCAGCAGCAAATCGCGCTGGAACCAGTTCTCGGAAACCATTCCCGATATCCTTGCCGATGCGGAGGTCGCCCTGGTCAACGCCATTCAGTGGTCCCAGACCGCGCGCAAAGACGTGCTTATGGCCACAAACCCCAGTGCCCGCCATGCGCTCGATTTTGGCCTGATGGGGGAGCGCACCCTGCGCGCCTGCCTGGGCGATGCCGCCGCGAGCGTCCCGCCTTGTCAACTACTTGCCGAGGGCATGCGCTTTGAGGCTCGCTTGGCCCACGATGCCTGCGACTTCGATATCGATTACGTCTTTGAGGTCGATGATTGCTTGGAGGACCTGGGCATCGAGGAGCTCGCCTTCGACCTTGAGCCGGAAGCGTTTATCGAGGAGTTTCGCAAGCAGCAGTTCGGGCGCTCCAACCGTACGATGTTGCCCCTGCCGGCGGCACTGGGAGCCATTCGCCTTAATGCGGTTGATGACGATGTCCTTGAGCGCCATGCACGGGCCTATTTGGCTTCTCGCAAGGAACTTCTCTAATTTTATTGACATCCATCGTCTTTCGTATCATGTTGAGGGACGGGTTTCCAATCGGTTACGGATCGCTCGCGATACCGTTGCGGTTGGCGCCCGTCCCGTTTGTGTATTGAGGACAACAAGAAAGGAATCTGCATGTCTGAGTTTGCTGCCGGTCCTGCCGGTCGTATCGAGCGCGTCCGTGCCTTGATGGTTGAGCGCGGCTATGATGCCATCGTGGTGCGCGACGAGGCCAACCTGCGTTGGCTCACGGGCGTGAAGGGCGTCTTCGACTATACCTTCGAGTTCCCGCACGCCGCATTTATTACGGCCGACCAGTGCCTGTTCCACACCGACTCGCGCTACCTCAACAGCTTTGAGGAGAACACGCCCGCCGGCAGCCCCTGGGTCTACGACATGGACGAGGGAACCATCCCGGGCTGGGTCGCCGGCAAGATCGCGGCCAACAAGTGCCGCGTCTGTGCTGTCGAGGACGACATGCAGATCAACTTTTACCAGGGCATCCAGCGTGGCCTGGAGGATCGCTCCGTCGCCTGCATGCTGCCGCTTATGCACGACGACATCCGCAAGATGCGCGCTATCAAGGATGCCGAGGAGATCGAGCTCATGCGCCACGCGCAGTCCATCACGGACGCCGCGTTCCAGCACATGCTCGGCTTTATTAAGCCCGGCATGACCGAGAAGCAGGTCCGCAACGAGCTGGAGAACTATATGTTCGCCAACGGAGCCGACAGCCTGGCCTTCGGCTCCATCGTGGCAAGCGGCCCCAACACCGCCAACCCGCACGCCGTGCCGAGCGACCGTGTGATCGAGAAGGGCGACTTTGTCCTGATGGATTACGGCGCGGGCTATTGCGACTACCGTTCCGACATGACCCGTACCGTCGTGATGGGCGAGCCCACCCAAGAGCAGCTCGACCTGTACGCGCTTGTACGCCGTACGCACGAGGAGTGCGCCGCCGCCGTTCACCCGGGTGTCGAGGGCAACGATATCTACAAGCTCTCTAAGCAGATCATCGGCGATGCCGGTTACGGCGACTGCTACAATCATGGCCTGGGCCACGGCGTCGGTATCGACATCCACGAGCTGCCCAACTTCAACCGCAGCAAGAACATCATCGAGGTCGGTTCGGTCATCACCATCGAGCCCGGCGTCTACCTGCCCGGCGTGGGCGGCGTGCGTCTGGAGGACTACGGCGTGGTCACCGAGAACGGCTACGAGCCCTTCACCAAGACCCCGCATGACCTGCACGTCATTGACTGCTAACCCACCTCTTCTATTATTTTGAGGCGGGGCGTCCGGATTCTTTCGGGCGCCCCGCGTTCTCTTTTTATGCGCTCGCTGCAGGCGGCGCGTGCAAGTGTATAATTTCGGTCGTATGTAATTTGGGCGCTTGTGCGTCTGTTCAGTACCAAGAAAGGTCGATATGCCTACCATCTCTACCGCCGACTTCAAGAACGGCCTCGGTCTCCGCATCAAGGACAAGGTCTACACCATCGTCGAGTTCCAGCACGTCAAGCCGGGCAAGGGCGGCGCGTTCGTGCGCTACAAGACCCGCGACATCAAGAGCGGCCGCGTCGTCGAGAACACCTGCAACGCCGGCACCAAGTTCGAGAGCGTCATGCTCACCACCCGTGAGTTCCAGTACCTCTACAACGACGGCACCGACTATATCTTCATGGACAACGAGTCCTACGAGCAGGTTCCCGTATCCGACGACATGGTGGGCGAGAACTCCAAGTGGCTGCGCGAGAACGATGTCTGCCAGCTGCTCTTCGCCGACGACGAGCTCATGGGCGTTACCCCGCCGATGTTCATCGAGACCACCATCGTCCAGACCGACCCGGGCTTTAAGGGCGACACCGTCCAGGGTTCCACCAAGCCGGCTACCATCGACACCGGCGCTGTCATCCAGGTCCCCATGTACCTCAACGAGGGCGAGGTCATCAAGGTTGACACCCGCGACGGCAAGTTCGTCTCCCGCGTCTAGCAACCAACTCTTCTAGGAGGATTCATGCCCCAGGAAATCAAGATTGACGGCATCGGCATTGCTCCCGATGTTCTGACCGCCATCGTCTCGCGCGCCGTCACGGATGTCGAGGGCATCGCCTCCGTGGGCGTCAAGGACCTTGCCACCAACCTTGTCTCCATGATGCTTTCGTCCAAGGCCCCGGCTTCCGAGCCGGCGGTCGAGGCCGAGGTCGTGGGCGACAAGCTCGCGCTTACCGTGCGCGTCGTGGTGTTCTTTGGCTATCCGTTCAAGAAACTCGCCGAGGCCGTTCGCGCCGCCGTGGTCGCTGCCATCGATGCCCAGGTGGGTGTTGAGGTCGAGCGCGTTGACGTTTGCATCGACGGTCTCGTTTTCCCCAAGGAGTAACCTTTGAGCCTTAAGGTTTATCGCGGGCGCACGCTTGCCCGCAGTCAGGCGCTGCAGCTGCTGTTTCAGGCCGAGGCCACGGACAGCCCGCTCGAGCGCATCCTCGAGGGCGATTTCCTGATCTCGAAGGGTCCCCTCGACCCGTACGCGCTGGAGCTGTGCCGCGGTGCCTACGAGCATATCGACCGCATCGACTGCGCGCTGCGCTCCGTCGCTAAAAACTGGGATCTTATGCGAATGCCCGGCGCCGACCGCAACCTGCTGCGTATCGCCGTCTACGAGATGCGTTTCCTCACCGACGAGGAGGTCTCGGATGCCATCGTGATCAACGAGGCTGTCGAGATCGCCAAGGCCTATGGCACCGATCAGTCCGCCAAGTTCGTCAACGGCGTGCTGGGCAAGATCGCTCGCAGCGAGGAGCTGCCGGGCGAGGACCTGTATCAGGAGCTTCTGGCCGAGGATCGTGCCCGTGAGGAGGCCCAGGCTGCCGAGGCCGCCGCTAAGGTCGCCGCAGCTCAGGCTGCTGCCGGTGTGCTGGACGAGGCTGCTGAGGTCGAGGTCGAGTCTGGCTCCGTCGAGACCGGCGCGGTCGAGGAGTAGCCATGCCAGAGGGTTCCGTCCGTAACTTCGACGAGATCTCGGACCGCCTGGACCAGATCATCGCCACCGTCCGCTCTAAGGATACGTCCCTGGAGCGTTCGCTCGATCTATTTGACGAAGCGATTGAGCTGGGCTCGCGTGCGGTGGATATGGTCGACAAGTTTGAGCTTACGCCGCGCGAGGCGGACAAGCTCGAGCAGGAATACGATGAGGATGCGGCAAACGAATCCAAGAATGGCCAGGCTGCATCTCCGGACACGAATGGTTGATGGCATTCATGAAACGCGTGCGTCTTGACGACGAACTGATTTCACAGGGCATCTGCGCCGATCGCGCGGATGCCCTTCGCACTCTGATGGCCGGTTTGGTCTCGAGCGGCGGCGAGCGTTTGACCTCGCCCGGACTCAAGGTGGACCCGGGTTTGCCGCTTCATGTGAAGGGGCGAATTCCCTATGTCGGTCGCGGCGGTCTTAAGCTCGAGGGCGCGCTCGATGCGTTTGGCATCAATCCCACCGGGCTTGCCTGCCTCGATGTTGGCTGCTCTACCGGCGGTTTTACCGATTGCCTGCTTAAGCGTGGCGCCGCGACGGTTGTCTCGGTCGACGTTGGACGCGCTCAGTTTGACTGGTCGCTTCGTCAGGACGATCGTGTGACGCTTCACGAGCGCACCAATGTGACGCAGCTGCCCGAGCTTGGCTATGCGAGCGCCATTGACCTGGCCGTGTGCGATGTGTCGTTTACAAGCATCGGCCACATCATCGACGCGGTGCTGGATTGCCTAACGCCGACGGGCGCGTTTTGCACGCTTGTAAAACCGCAGTTTGAAGCCCCGGCAGCGCTGGTGGGCGAGGGCGGTATCGTGACCGATCCGGTCGTGCGCGCAGAGACGCTTGTGGCCGCAGTCGAGCTGTTTGCCACCAAGGGCCTGTTCCCGGTCGACGTGTGCTTGTCGCCCATCCATGGTGCCAAGGGCAACGTTGAGTTTTTCCTGTATGGCACCCGGTTCGCGCCCAGCGAGCGCTCCCAAGACGAGCTGCAATCCCAGGTATCGGCTTTGAGCGAGAAAGCTGCAACGCTATGAAGGTCTTTCTGGTTCCCAACTATTACAAGCAAGAGGCTGTCGAGAGTGGCCTGATGCTGGAGCTGTGGCTGACGCGCCAGGGCTATGAGGTCACATGGGCCGCCGATCAGCGCTCCAAGATTCAGTCCACGCCCGATGTGGACGGTGCCGACCTGGTCATCACCCTCGGTGGTGACGGCACGCTGCTGCGCGCGGCGCGCATCCTCAACTACCGCGAGATTCCCATTCTGGGCCTGTCCTATGGTCATCTGGGCTTTTTGACGGCGGCGAGCCCCGAGGAGCGCGACATTTTGCAGGTCGTGAGTGATGCCCTGTCCGGCGAGCTCCACGTGAGTCGCCGCGCCACCATCGCTGCCGATATTGTGTCCGTACGTGACGACGGTACCAAGGACGTCGTGCGTACCTTTGCCCTTAACGACATGGCGCTCACGCGCGGCCCCTTGTCCGATATGGTCGAGTTCGACATCACCGTGTCGGGCCATCATATCGATCGCCTGCGTGGCGACGGCGTTGTCGTGTCCACGGCGACCGGCTCCACGGGCTATGCCCTTTCTGCCGGCGGCCCCATCGTGAGCCCCGACTACGCCGGTATGGTTTGCGTTCCCATCGCGCCGCACACCATTCAGGCTCGCGCGTTTTTGACCTCGCCGAGCGATGTCGTCGAGATCTTTATGTCCGACGATCGCCCGAGCGTTCCTGCTATCGCCATCGACGGGCAGTTTATTACCTGCGACGGTACGGTCGAAAGCGTGGCTGTGCGCCGTGGCCCCGGCGATGTGCTGCTGCTGGACTACGGCCCCGAGAGCTTCTATAACTCGGTGAGCCGCGTGTTCTATGGGGTTCGTCATGATCGATGAGCTGCAGGTTTCCAACATTGCGCTCATTCGCCAGGCGACGCTCGTGCCGAGCGCCGGCTTGACGGTTTTGACTGGCGAGACCGGCGCGGGTAAGACTGCGCTGCTGTCTGCACTCAAGCTCATCCTGGGCGAGCGTGCAGATTCGTCGACGGTGCGCGAGGGTGAGGCGCTGGCGAGCGTGGAAGCTCGCTTGTTCGACGGCCCGCACGACGCCGAGGGCTTCACCGTACAGCGTAGCCTTTCTGCCGAAGGCCGCAGCCGCGTTAAAATCGACGGTCGCATTGCCAGCGTGCGCGAGCTTTCGGAGCGCGTGGGCGTGATGATGGACCTGTGCGGCCAGCATGAGCATCAACGCCTGCTCGACCCGGCCCATCATGTTGCGATGGTTGATGCCTGGGCCGGCCGCTCGGCGCTCGAGGCGCTCGACAAGTACCGCGCCTGCTTTAAGGCGTCGCGCGCTGCTGCCAAGGAGCTCCGTCGTGTGGAGGAGGCTTCGCGTGCGCAGGGAAGCCGCGTCGAGGAGGCACGTTTTGCCCTGGAGCGCATCGCCGAGGTCGATCCCGAGCCCGGTGAGTTCGAGGAGCTCGAGGAGTTGCTGCCGCGCTCGGAACATGCCGAGGTGCTGGTGGCGACCGCGAACGAGGCGCATGCGTCGCTTTCTGCCGAAGGGGGAGCGCTCGATGCCGTGAACGGTGCCATCGCCGAACTTTCGCGCATGGCAACCGTCGATCGCAAATTGGGCGATATTGCCGACGCACTGTCCGATGCCTGCATCTCGCTCGAGGACTGTGCGAACGAGCTGCGCGCCTACCGCGATGGCGTCGCCTTCGACCCGCGCGAGCTTGCCCGCATGCGCGATCGTTATGCCGACCTTAAGGGGCTGCTTCGCCAGTGGGGCCCTTCCATGGACGACGTGTTCGCCATGCGCGACCGCTCCCGGGAGCTGTTATCCCTGGTAGATGATGGTGACGAGCAGATCAAGAAGGCGCGCGAGGCACTTGGTGCTGCCGAGCGCGATCTGTTTGCCGCGGCCAAGGCGCTCAAGCGTGCGCGCAATACCGCCGCCCCGCGCTTTTGCCATGAGGTGGGCCGCCAGATGGCGCGCCTTGAGATGGGCAGTGCCGAACTGGTTTGGGAATCGCGCGATCTTCCCCGTGCCGAATGGACGCCGGCCGGTCCTTCGAGCTACGAGCTGCTGTACCGCAGCGGTGCCGGGCTCACGCCGCGTCCGTTGCGCCGCATTGCCTCGGGCGGTGAGCTCAGCCGCGTCATGCTGGCGAGCAAAGTTGTCCTGGGCAATGCCGACGGCGTCGATACCCTGGTCTTCGACGAGGTCGATGCCGGTGTCGGCGGCTCTACCGCCCGCGCCCTTGCCGGCGTGCTGGCCGACTTGGCTGCTACGCATCAGGTGATCGTCGTGACGCACCTGGCGCAGGTGGCAGTTATGGCCGATAAGCATTATGTGGTGAGCAAGGAGCCAGGCGATGTTCCGCAGACTCATCTGGACGAGGTAACCGGCGAGGCCCGTACTGCCGAGGTTGCCCGCATGCTGAGCGGCGACCAATCCGAGGCCAGCCTGGCGCACGCCAGGCAGATGCTGGAAGAGGCACGGGGCTAGACCAATAGGCCTACTCCACGACCTTATCCGGCTGGATGAGCTCCTCGTAGTAGCTGATGTGCTCGCGGGCATCTTCGACCTCGGGCAGCAGGAAGTTGTAGATGACCTCGATGATCATCGTGGCGCTCATCTTGGAGAAGGCAAAGTCGCCCGTGGTGAGCAGCGCTTCGTGGTTAACGGTGTTAAAGGTGTAATCGCCCAGGCGCGCGAGCGGGGAGGCGTTGTCGCCACTAATGACGACAACGGTGGCGCCGCATTCACGTGCCGCTTTGGCCATACGGTTCAGGCGGCGCGACTTGCCGGAGTTCGAGATGAGCACGATGACGTCGCCGGGCTGCAGCGTCAGCGCAAAGCCGATCGACGTTTCGCTGATCGTACTGGCCATGCAGCGTAGTCCCAGTTGCGAAAACTTAAACGTTGCATCCATCGCCACGGCATTGGTGTTGCCCACGGCGGCAAACTCAATGACGCCGGCATTCTTAAGGGCATGCACGACCGCAGCCAGCGTGTCGTGGTCAATACCATCGATGGTGGCGTTAAGCTCGCTGACCTTCGCGGCCAGGATGTTCTTAAGGCTCTGCTCCATATTGTCGAGCGAGACCTCGTCGGTCACGCCCTCGTTGCGCTGGCTCTCCAGATCGCGCGCCAGCGAAAACTGAAAACTACGGAAGCTGCCAAAGCCCAGCTTGCGGCAAAATCGCGACACGGTGGCTTCGGAAGTCTCCGCAGCGCGCGAGAGCTGTGCCGCCGTCAGGCGCGGCGCCTCGGACTGATGGTCCAAGATATAGTCGACAATGCGCTGCTCAGACCCGCTGTAGCCCTTGTGGGTGCTAATGAGCGAAAGCGCGCTCTTGCTGCTATCGGACATGAAATCGCTCCTGGGTGGTAAATAAATCGGACTGTTGGCTCAATGAAATAGTATAAGGGCTATTCTCAATTACAAGATACTCCTTGCCGTTTCAAGGTGTGATGGTAAACTTTCATCTACCGTTTACGGTCGTGAAAGAACCTTTCACCGGAGAAATGGACGTTTTCACTTCTCACGCCAGCGGTAGGTTGGTATCTTTCAGGTGTGGAAAAGCGCGCAAGAGGCGCGTGTAGGGGAGCGCCTGCGGGCGCAAAACTCAAAAGGAGGGACACATGGCTAAGTTTGACATCATCGCCGCGACTGGTTGCCCGACCGGCATCGCACACACCTTCATGGCGAAGGAGGCGCTGGAGAAGGCAGCTGCCGAGCGTGGTCTGACCATTAAGGTCGAGACCCATGGCCAGGTCGGTGTCGAGAACGAGCTCACGAAGGGTGAGATCGCCGGTGCCAAGGCCGTCGTCGTCGCAGCCGACAAGGATGTCCAGGCCGAGCGTTTCGCCGGCAAGCCCATGGTTTCCGTCGGTGTTTCTAAGGCCCTGTCCGTTGAGGCCGCCGGTAAGCTGATCGACCGCGCGCTCGCCGCTAAGGGCGACAGCTCGGTTGCCGCCGCTGCCGATGTCGAGGACGAGGTCGAGGAGAAGGAGTCCATCGGTCACGTCATCTACAAGCACCTCATGAACGGCGTTAGCCACATGCTGGTCTTCGTCGTCGCCGGTGGTGTTCTGACCGCAGTTTCGTTCCTGTGGGGCATTACGTCCTTCGATTCGACGGCTGCCGACTACAACAGCTTCGCCGCTATGCTCAAGATCATCGGCGGCATTGCCATGAACCTCATGGTTCCTGTGCTTTCTGCCTATATCGCCGAGTCCATCGGTAAGCGCCCGGCGCTCGTCCCCGGTTTTGTTGCCGGTATGATCGCCATTCAGGGTCTGCCCGTTAACGCCGAGACCGGCATGATCGACGCCGGCGGTGCTGGCGTGGGCTTCGGCTTCCTGGGCGGCATCGTGGGCGGCTTCCTCGCTGGCTATGTCATCCTGCTGCTCGAGAAGGTCTTTGCCGGCCTGCCCAAGAACCTGGACGGCCTGAAGGCTATCTTCCTGTACCCGCTGTTCTCCACGGCAATCGTCGGTCTGGTCATGCTTGGCATCTCCGGCCCCATGGCTGCCATCAACACGGCCATGATGGACTTCCTTAAGGGTCTGTCCGCCTCTGGCGCTGTTGTTCTGGGTCTTGCCATCGGCTGCATGTGCGCCTTTGACATGGGTGGCCCGGTCAACAAGGCTGCCTACGTCACCGGCACCGCTATGCTCACCGAGGCCCTGGCTGCCGGCGTCGGCACCGACACCTACAACTTCGGCACCAACTTCATGGCTGCCGTTTCCGCCGCCTGCATCGTTCCGCCGCTGATCACCACCTTCGCCGTCGTCGTCGGCAAGAAGTATTTCAGCCAGGAGGATCACGACGCCGGTATCGTCAACCTCATCCTTGGTTGCACCCACATCACCGAGGGCGCCATCCCGTTCATGACCAAGAACATCTGGCCCGTCATGCCCATCATGATGCTCGGTTCCTCCATCGCCTCGATTCTGACCATTATGTTCAACGTCCACGATCCGGCGCCCCACGGTGGCTTCCTGGTCCTGCCCGTTGTCGAGAACGGTCCGCTGTGGGTCCTCGCGATCCTCATCGGCGCCGTGGTCGGTGGCATCCTGTTCGTCGCCTTCAAGAAGTATGACTTCGAGAAGAACCAGAAGGCCGCTCCCGCTGCCAAGCCGGTCGAGGCTGCTAAGCCTGCTGCCGTCGAGGCTCCCAAGGCCGAGGCTTCTGACTTCGTGAAGGTCGAGAACGTCTTTGTCGCCGAGGACTTCGCTTCTCGTGACGAGGCCCTGAGCTTCGTCTCCAACCAGGCCGTCAAGGCCGGTGTCGCCGGCGACGCTGACGCCGTGATGAACGCCTTCCTGGCCCGCGAGGCCGAGGGCACCACGGGCATGATGGAGGGCTTCGCCATTCCGCACGCCAAGTCCGATGCCATCACCGAGGCCGCCGTCATCGTCGTCAAGGACGAGTCCGGCGTGACCGGTTGGGACACCATGGACGGTGCTCCCGTCAACGTGGCCATCGCCCTGCTCATCCCGGGCGCCCAGGCTGGCACCACGCACCTCAAGATCCTGTCCAAGGTCGCCGAGGCGCTCATGGACGAGGACTTCCGCGCCACCGTCAAGGATTCCACCGACGCCGCCCAGATCGCCAAGACGATCAACGCCCGTCTGGTCTAACCCCACTATCCGCGACTAACATCGCCCCCTGTATCAAAGGCGAGGACTCCACCCGGAGCCCCCGCCTTTTTTCATCCCATCCGTAAGTTGCGGTGAAATAGGGACTATTAAACCGTTTCAACCCCAAAATCAGTCCCTATTTCACCGCAACTTACAAAAGGGCATAGAGCGACACACCAACCATGTCGCCAATGTGGACAGATCATCAGCCGAAATTCCGTTCGGACGACATTGCTCTGGGCCGACTGTTTTACCGCAGCTCGCCGCCCCGGGACCCGTGCGCGAGGCCTATAAGATTTATCGCGAGTTCCGCACGAGCCGAAGAGCACTTAATGTGCTCTTCGTGCGAGCAGGACTGTAGAGCAGGAAATCTTATAGGCCTCGCGCACGGGTCCCGGGGCGGCGAGCGGACGAACCAGACATCTGCCCAATAATTCGTTCGAAACACAATGAAAAACCGTTTGATGTGAGTTAATATAAACAACGTCGTGAATCTGACTCCTGCCGCATGCATGACAGGGGTTAAACACAAAAAAGGAGTCAATTATGGTTTCTGAGAAGGCTACTCTCGTCAATCCTCAGGGTCTGCACATGCGTCCGGCTGGCCTGTTCGCCTCCACCATGGGCAAGTATGCTTGCGACGTTACCGTCGTCACCCCCGAGAAGGAGGTCAACGGTAAGTCCCCGATGGCCCTCATGGCTGCTGGTATCCCCTGCGGTACCGAGGTCGAGGTTAAGTGCGACGGCGCTGACGAGGCCGAGGCTCTGGCTGCTGCCATCGAGCTCATCAAGAGCGGTCTTGGCGAGTAGAACTCAAACGGGTCGCATGTTGAACAATTAAGTTCATATTTGGGGGCGCAGTGACCTGTTTAAGGTAACTGCGCTCTTTTGTCATGGGTATGGCAAAACGCTTTATCACATGACACGGAGAGAGGAATGGGAATGTATCAGGGAGTCAACGCATCCGAGGGCATCGGTATCGGCACCGTCATGGTCGCCACCGATCCCGACTTGACGTTTGAGCCGCACGAGGTTGCCGAGGCCGATAGGGCAGCCGAGAAGGAGCGCTATCAGGCTGCTCTTTCGGTCTTCTGCGAGAAGACCCAGGCTCAGGCCGACCACATGAAGGAGACGGTGGGCGAGGCCGAGGCCGAGATCATGAGCGGACACATTGTTCTGGCTCAGGATCCGGGCATGACCGACGCCATTAACGCCGCCATCGACGGCGGTACCTGCGCCGAGCAGGCGCTCATGGACACCTCGACCATGTTCGAGAACATGTTCCTGTCCATGGACGACGAGATGTTCCGCCTGCGCGCGGCCGACATTGCCGACATCCGCACCGGCATTCTGGCTGAGCTGCTGGGCAAGGAGGTCGTCGACCTCTCCGTCCTGCCCGAGAACACCGTCGTTGTCGTGCACGACCTTACGCCGTCCATGACCGCCACGATCGACAAGGCTCACGTGGCCGGCATCGTCACCGAGACCGGTGGCCGCACGTCGCACTCCGCGATCATCGCCCGTGCGCTCGAGATCCCGGCCGTTCTTTCGGTCGCCAACAGCTGCACCGCACTGCGCAACGGCATGACCGTCATCGTCGATGGCGGCAAGGGTGTCGTCGAGGCCGATCCCGATGAGGAGACGCTCGCCGCCTACACCGCCAAGGCCGAGGCGTTCGCTGCCGAGAAGGCGGCCCTCGAGGCCTTCCGCGGTAAGCCTTCCATGACTGCCGACGGCATTAAGAAGATCATCGCCTGCAACATCGGCAACCCCGATGACGTGCCCAACGCACTCGATCACGACGCCGAGGCCATTGGTCTGTTCCGCTCCGAGTTCCTGTTCATGGACTCTGCCGAGCTTCCCTCCGAGGAGGAGCAGTTCAACGCCTACCGCAAGGTCGCCAGCGCGCTCAAGGGCGCTCCTGTCATCATCCGCACGCTCGACGTGGGCGGCGACAAGGAGATCCCGTACCTGCACATGGTCAAGGAAGAGAACCCCTTCATGGGCTTCCGCGCCGTGCGTTACTGCCTGGCTAACCCCGACCAGTACAAGGTCCAGCTCCGCGCCCTGCTGCGCGCCAGCGCCTTTGGTGACATCAAGATCATGATCCCGCTGGTCACCTGCGTCGAGGAGGTCGTGGCTGTCAAGGAGCTCGTCGAGCAGTGCAAGGCCGAGCTCACCGAAGAGGGCCGCAAGTTCAACGAGAACATCGAGGTCGGCATCATGGTCGAGACGCCTGCTGCGTCTCTGCTCGCTGACCGCCTGGCCGAGGTCGCCGACTTCTTCTCCATCGGCACCAACGACCTGATCGGCTACACCATGTGCGCCGACCGCGGCAACGACACGATCTCCAACCTGTACCAGGTTTATTATCCCGCCGTGCTCCGCTCCCTCAAGAACATCATCGAGAGCGGCGTGAAGGCCGGCATCATGGTGGGCATGTGCGGCGAGGCCGCTGCCGATCCGCTGCTTGAGCCGCTGCTGATCAGTTGGGGCCTTGAGGAGTTCTCGATGAGCGCTCCTTCGATCCTGCGCGCCCGCAAGACCATCAGCCAGTGGACCAAGGCCGAGTGCGACGAGCTCGCCGAGAAGGCGCTCGCCTGCAACACCGCCGCCGAGGTCAAGGCGCTGCTCGAGTCTGCCGCTCGCTAATTTGGTATTCGAGGGTTACCGCGTGACTGGAATGGGCCGGTCACGCGGTCCTCACACATACAGGGGGTACTGTAAATGTTCTACACGCTAACCGCTAACCCGGCCGTCGACATGACGGTTTCGAGCTCTCCGCTCGAGCCCGACGAGAACGTCCGTACCGGTTCGGCCAGCTACACGGCCAACGGCAAGGGCCTCGACGTGTCCTTCGCCTTTAAGAAGATGGGTGTCGACACCGTCGCGCTCGGCTTCTTCGCCGGCTTTACGGGCAAGTTCATCGTCGAGGAGGTCATGAATCTGGGCTGCCTGTGCCGCCCGGTCTGGACCGACGGCATCACGCGTATCAACACCTACGTCAACGATGGCCAGCACGAGTACGGCATCCTCAACCCCGGCGCGCCGATCACGCCGGAGCACCAGAAGGAGCTGTACAACATCCTGGACACCGCGGGCGACCTGGAGTGTCTGATCGTCTCCGGCTCCGTGCCTCCCAAAGCCACGTCCGACTTCCTGGCCCAGGTCATGGAGCACGCTCAGGCCCGTGGCGCCGACGTCGTCCTGGACCTGTCCTCCGACAAGCTCAAGGAGCTCGCTCACAAGAAGCCGCTGCTCATTAAGCCGAACCATCACGAGATGAAGGCTATCTTCGGCGTGCCGGTCGACACCGACGACGAGGTGCGCGTTGCCATGAAGATGGCTCACGACGCCGGCGTGCAGAACGTTCTGCTCACCCGCGGCAGCCGTGGCGACGCCTACTTCTCCAACGGCGAGGACATTTGGTATGCCAAGCGTGAGTTCAACATCAAGCTGGTCTCTTCCGTCTGTGCCGGCGACTGCACCCTCGCTGCGTTCCTGCACAAGTGGTACAGGGATCGCGACAACGTCGAGGAGGCCATGAAGCTCGCTATGGCCACTGGCGCCAACGTTGCCGAGTCCGTGGGTATCGGCGACTTCGGTCACGTCGAGGAGTACAGCAAGCGCGTTGCTGTCCGTAAGCTCGATCGTCAGTAATCGATACGCGACATATTCGTGCGCATGTGGCGCCCTGGTCTCCTAGGCCGGGGCGCCGTTTTTTGCAGCGGGGGAGTGGTGGGACAAACACTACTGATAATTTTGTCCCACACGCTTGCCGTCCTTCACGCGTTCCACACCGTTCACCGAGTCGTTCTAGCCTTTTACCGGTACGTGGAATATACTTTCATTAGCACGTTGCTTCGTGAAAGGAACATTCATGATTTACACGCTCACTGCAAATCCCGCCATCGACTACAACATTGCCTGCGACGGTCTGACCGCCAACACGGTCACGCGCACGCGCAACGCCGTCTACACGCCCAACGGCAAGGGCCTCAATGTCTCGTTCACGCTCGACCACTACGGCGTCGACACCACGATCCTGGGCTTCTTTGCCGGTTTCTCGGGCGAGTTTATCGTCAAGGGCGCCGAGGCGCTGGGCGTGCCCGTCAAGCCCGTCTGGACCGACGGTATCACGCGCGTCAACGTGTTCCTCAACGCCGGCCCCGACACCGAGTACAACATGGTTAACGCCGGCGCCGCCATCAACGAGGCCAACGAGCAGGAGATGTTTGAGCTCATCGATTCGCTCGAGGACATGACCTGCCTGGTCATTAGCGGCTCGCTGCCCCCCAACACTTCCGAGGGCTTCCTGGCCGAGGTCCTGCGCCGCGTGAAGGCCAAGGGCGCCGAGTTCGTGCTCGACATTTCGAGCCATCAGCTCGCCGATCTTATCGCCATGGAGCCGCTGCTGATCAAGCCCAACGACGACGAGCTGCTCGACATTTTTGGCATTAAGGTGAGCGGTGGCGACGACGAGTCCGTTAAGGGCGCGATGGCCGAGCTGCACGCCAAGGGTGCTAAGAACGTCCTGCTTACGCTGGGCGGAGCCGGTGCGTACTTCTCCAACGGCGAGCACATCTGGTTTGCCAACCGCACCTTCGAGGTCAACCTGCTGTCGACCGTGTGCGCCGGCGACTCCTCGCTGGCCGCCTTCCTGTCCGTATGGCACGACGCCCCCGAGCGCGTCGAGGACGCCCTGCGCCTTTCGATGGCCACCGGCGCCAACGTGGTTGAGTGCCCGGGCCTGGGAGACTTCGCTAAGGTTGACGAGTACCAGAAGGGTATCGCCATTCGTCAGGTTTGCTAGCGCAATCGTATAGAGTATTTCGCACCCGCCTTGGTATCAGGGCGGGTGCGTTTTTGTATGCCGATCTCGCGTGTGCGGCGTGCGGTTTCTTGCTAGACTTCTTGCAGATACCATAGACCGTTAATTTGATAGCCACAGGAGGCCACAGGCATGTGCAATATTTCGCTCAACGGTACGCGGCCGACCGATGCCTCCCTTCGTGTGTTGCGCGCGCTTGAGGCCGCGGGGCTCGAGGCCTGGTACGTGGGTGGCTGGGTGCGTGATGCCCTGATGGGCTGCCCTAGCCATGATGTGGACATGTGCTGCAGCGGCCTGTGGCAGGAGTCCAAATCTGCGCTTGAGGCGGCTGACATTGCGGTGGTGGAGTCCGGCATTAAATTTGGCGGTATCACGGCTATTAGCGACGGTGAGCGCATCGAGGTCACCACGTATCGCCTGGACGGCTTTTACACCGACGGCCGCCATCCCCAAAGCGTTGAGCGCGCCGCGTCGCTCGAGGATGATCTGGCGCGTCGCGACTTTACCGTCAATGCCATGGCGTGGCATCCCGAGCGCGGGCTTGTCGACCGCTACGACGGTCAGGGAGATCTGGAGCGCAAGCTCATCCGCGCGGTCGGCGATCCAAAGCGTCGTTTTAACGAGGACGCCCTGCGCATGCTGCGTGCCGTGCGCTTTGCCTGCCGTCTGGACTTTATGATTGAGCCCGCGACAAAACTTGCGCTGGCCGAGTGCGCTCCGCTGCTCGACGCCGTGGCGCGCGAGCGTGTGGGTATTGAGCTCGAGGGCATTCTGTCGACGGGGCACGGGGGAGACGCCATGCTGCGCTACCCTGAGCTTATCTGCGCGGCGGTACCCGAGCTGGCGCCCGCGCGTGGTTTTGACCAGCGCAGCGTCTATCACTCCTTTAATGTGTACGAGCATATCGCCCGCGTGCTCACGGTGGCGGGAGAGTTGGCGCTGTGTGACGGCGTGGCCCCCTCGTCGAGCCTTATGTGGGCGGCCTTTTTACACGACGTGTCCAAACCTGAGTGCTTTACCGTTGATCATTCTGGCAGTGGCCACTTCTATGGACATCCCGAGCTCGGTGCCAAAAAGGCGCGCGTCATTATGGACCGCCTGGCGCTTTCGCACGACCTGGTACGCGACGTGTGCCTGCTCATTAAATACCACGATAAGCCGCTGCGCCCCGAGCGCACGTGTTTGCTCAAGATGATGCATCGCCTTTCGGGTGAGGGCATCGATACGGCCCGCCTGATGGACGAGCTTATGGACCTTAAGCGTGCTGACACGCTCGGTAAGGCGCCGTCGTGCTTCTATTACGTTAAGACGATTGAGGAGATGCGCACGCTTGCTCACGAGCTGCTGGAGGCGGGGGAGCCCTACACGCTCAAGATGCTCGCCATCAACGGCGGCGACCTGATCCGCGTCGGCGTCAAGCCCGGGCCGGAGCTGGGTCAGCTGCTCAACGCCGCCCTCGATGCCGTAATCGACGATAACATCCCCAATACCCGAGAGGCTCTTCTGGCACACCTGCACCTAGAATAATCATCCGTTACCCCTTCTACCTGCGCGTTCCATAACCTCCCGACAAAATTTCGGTCAATTTGAAATTTCTTCTTGCGCTCGCGTTTTTTGTCCCGTAATATATGTCCTCGCAGCACGGCAGTGCAGATGTCATGTGGCCCGTTCGTCTAGCGGTTTAGGACGCCGCCCTCTCAAGGCGGAGATCACCAGTTCGAATCTGGTACGGGCTACCCTGATTTTAGAACCCGGACTTCCAAGTGAAGTTCGGGTTTTTTATTTCCTGGATAATCAATTTCAAAAGTCATCCCCTGTTTTTCCTACCGCGGCCCATGCTTTACGTTCTGCTTACGCGCCCTACGGGTACAATAGGCAAGATTCATCTGTACTAAGAAGGAGCCTCATGGCTGAGTCCTCTAAGCATATGTCCAAGCCCCAGGTTGAGGTTGAGGTCTCGGGCGGCGATGACAATAAGAGCGCGCGCCGCGGAGCCATCTTCATCGGCGTCGTGCTGGCGGGCTACATTATCTATCTGGTCGTAACCGGGCAGATGGGACAGTTCTGGGACGCTATGGCAAGCGTTCAGGCCCCGTGGCTTATCGCTGCGTGCTTTTGCATGTTCCTGTACCTGTTCTTTGGCATCGTGGCCTACGCCATTGCCGTGTGGCTCGACCCCAACTCGCCCGTCGGCATCCGCGACCTTATCTCGGTCGAGGCGAGCGGTATCTTCTTTGGCAACCTTACACCCATGATGATGGGCTCCACGCCGGCACAAATCTACCGCTTGACCAAGGCCGGACAAAACGTGGGCGAGGCCGGTGCCACGCAGTTCACGCGCTTTATCGTGTACCAGTTTGGCCTGGTTGCCTGGGGCGCTATCCTCCTGCTTGCGCGTATGCCGTTTTTTGCCGAGCGCTACGGCGATATGACGCTGCTGTGCATCTTTAGCTTTGGCGGGCACTGCTGCATCCTGCTGGGCATCTTCGCCGTTGCGCTCATGCCCAAGACCGTCACGCGCGTGGCGCATTGGATCATCAACCTGCTCGAGCGCGTGGGCGTCTCGGCCACAAAGATCGAGGGCTGGCGCACGTTTGTCGACGGCGAGATTTACTCGTTCTCCGAGAAGTTCAAGCTCTCTGCCGGACATTTCTCCTCCATGCTGCTCACGGTCATCATTACCATGCTGCAGCTCGCGTTTTTTTATCTGGTGCCGTACTTTTTGATGCTTGCGTTTGGCCACCACGAGGTCGACTTTTTCTCCGTTATGGCTGCGAGCGCCTTTGTTCAGCTGCTGAGTTCCGCCGTGCCGCTGCCTGGTGGTACCGGCGGCGCCGAGGGCGGCTTCGCGTTGTTCCTGGGCCACTTCTTTGGATCGGCTGCGACCGCCGGCTATCTGCTGTGGCGCCTGATCACCTTTATCGCGCCGACTATTTTGGCTGCGCCCCTGCTGGGCCTTAAGAGTGCTCACAACGCGAGCATCCACGCGCGCTGGGATCGCGTGATGCGCAAGCTCGGACGTACTCCTCAGACGGCTCCTGCGGCCGCTAAGCCCCATCCTGTGGATGCGGTTACCGTCGACCCCGCTCAGCATGCTCAGAGGCCTTCTGTGGCTGCTCAGCCGGCGCGCAAGGCATATGTGTGTCAGACGGGCGACGGCATTCGCGTGTCACCGGCTGCGCTGAACAAGAAAAAGCGCGCCAAATAGCCACCTGCACATCTAGATCGTCTCTCGCGGCTTCCATCTGCATCTGCTCGCGCGGTATAAGTCGTGCGTTCTCTATGATGGTGGTCACACTCCGTTCAGATGTAGGATAATCCTCTTACGTAGATTATCTCTCACTTGTACAAGAGTGCTGACATATCGAAGGGATACGACCATGGCCAGCAACAAACCGCGACTCGACCGTCGTATCGTTCGAAGCCGCAACGCTATCCTTGCGGCTTTTGAGCGTCTGCTTATGGAAAAGCCGCTGGCAGATATTACCGTGAGCGCCATCGCGCGCGAGGCTAATGTGGACCGCAAGACGTTTTACGTGCACTTTGGCACGGTCGACGGCCTGCTCGACGCCATTGCCACCGATGTTGTGGAGCTGATCGTCGACTCGGTCGAAAAGACGCTTGCCGCGGCGGGTGACGACACCAGCGAGCGTGCCCTTGGGGCTGCGGCGACGTTTTTCAAGACCATCAACGAGGCTCTGTGCAACAACCTCATGCTTAATCGCCAGCTCATCGAGAACATTCCGCTCGACGATTTTATGGCACGCCTGCGCGTGCCGCTTGAGCGCGAAATTGCCGAGCGCGATTTGCTGCCCCAGGGTCTTAAGGACGAGATGTTCGAATACTATCTGGCCTTTTTGCTGTCGGGCATTATCGGCATCTACCGTACCTGGGCACTCTCGGACGGCTCGGTGCCTATCGAGCGCGTCTCGGCCGTTGCAAATGATCTGACCCTCAACGGCCTCTCCAGCCTCGAGTCCCGCCTGGGCTAGCACCCACCCCGCATCCCCCCATAAGTTGCGGTGAAATAGGGACTGTTTAAGCGTTTCAAAGCGCTATTCGGTCCCTATTTCACCGCAACTTAGGGGGAGGTTGCTTACTGGTAGCGCAGGCACTCGACGGGGTCGAGCTTTGCTGCCTGGCGGGCGGGATAGAAGCCGAAGATGACGCCGATGCCGACCGATACCGCAAAGGCGAGCAAAACCGTCGTGATAGAGAAACTCGGCGCAATAGGTCCCGTTGCTCCAAGCTCGCCAAGCACGCCTGAGCCTGCGGCAAAGGCTGCCAATCCCCAGGCCAGCAGATAGCCGATCACAACACCCAGAATGCCGCCGGTGGTGCACAGCGCCGACGACTCGGCCAAAAACTGCGCAGTGATATCGCGGCGGCTGGCACCCAGCGCGCGGCGAATACCAATCTCGCGGATGCGCTCCGTCACGTTGGTGAGCATCATGTTCATAATACCGATGCCGCCCACGAGCAGCGAAATGCTGGCAACGGCGCCCATGATGAGCGAGAAGGCGCCCATAAAGGAGTTGAGCGCGTCGATGGCGCTCTTCATGGACGTCGCGCTGACGCTCTCGTATTCGTCGTCCTCCGAGATACCCTTGATCGAGCGCACCTTGGACTCGATCGTCTTACAGAGTTCGTCCATGTCCGTGCCTTCGACGGCGAGCGCCGTCACGCTGGGAAACGACGGGTTCTCGTCGCCAAACAGCCCTAAGATCGTTTCGCGTGGCATGTACAGCGTGAGCGATCCCATGGAATCGCCGCCCCCGTCGACCACGCCGACAATCTGCACGTCGCCGCTGGACACCTTGATGGTCTTGCCCAGCGCGTCCTGCTCATTGCCGTAGAGCTGCTCGGCGCCGCCACGGCTCATAAGCGCCACGCGCGAGCCCGCTTGTGACTCGGCGTCTGTATAGGTGCGCCCGGCGACGAGCTTGCTGGCACCCACGGCGTCGAGCATGTCGCTGTCCACACCCTCCGCCATAACGGTATAGCTCTTATCGCCGGCCTTGTACTCGGTGTAGGCGTTGTCGACGATGCCGATCTGCTCAATCTGCGGCACGAGCTTACGGAGCTTTTCGACATCCGAATCGGTGAGCTCCTGCGACGAATACACCTGCACCATGCGTGCGGCGTTAAGGCCCAAGCTGTTCACCAGGCTGTTTTGGATGCCGCCGATGAGTGAGGTCATGGCGATGACCGAGGCAATGCCGATGACGATGCCCAGGATGGTAAGGAGGCTGCGTCCCTTATTGGCCTCGAGCGAATGAAGGGCTTCCTGGATCAAATCGCGGGTGCTCATTCGTTCGCTCCTTTCGAGGTGCTAGGCAAGGCGGAAATGGCGGGCAGGGCATCCACGGCACCACGAAGACCCTGCGTGTCGTGGCCGCCCGTGGCTTGCGGCGCATGGGCGATATATGCACCGTCATGAATGCGTCCATCGCGAATGGTCACCGCGCGGTCGGCCTCGGCGGCAATGCTGGGGTCGTGCGTAATGAGTACGATGGTCTTGCCGTGCTGCTGCAGCTGATGGAACGTCTCCATCACGAGCGCTCCGGTCGCGGAGTCCAGATTGCCCGTGGGCTCGTCGGCCAAAATGATGGGCGGGTCGTTGACGAGTGCGCGCGCGATGGCGACACGCTGCATCTGGCCGCCCGAGAGTTCGGAGATACGATGGTCCCAGTGGTCGACCGGAAGCGTGACCGCCTGCAGCGCGTGCACGGCGCGCATCTCGCGTTGGCTGCGCGGCACGTTAGTGTAGGACAGCGGCAGCATCACGTTCTCGATAACCGACAGGCGCGGCAGCAGGTTAAAGCTCTGAAAGACAAAACCGATGCTCAGGGCGCGCACCTCGGTGAGCTCATCGTCGTCGAGCTCGGCCACGTTGAGCCCTTGCAAAAAGTAGTCGCCGGCGGTCGGCTTGTCCAGGCAGCCCAGGATGTTCATGAGCGTCGATTTGCCCGAGCCTGAGGGGCCGGTAATGGCCACGAACTCGCCGGGATTCACCGCCAGACTCACGTTGTGCAGGATATGGGCGCAGCCGGCCTCGCTCTCAAAGATGCGATGCACGTTGCGGATGTCGATGACGGGGCGCATTATATACCCTCGTCTGCCGACATGCTGTCCGAATCCGCGCTGTAGCCGCCGTCTGCCGTCATGCCGGCGCCGGTATCCACCACGATGGTATCGCCGTCGCGCAGCTTGGTCACGGGGACATCCGGGTTGATCTCGTTGCCCTGCTCATCGCGCTTAACCTGCGTCTTGCCGACCACGGCCTCGTCGTCGTTTTGCGTCACGACGGTCACTTTGACGCGGCGGGTTTCCTTGCCCTCGGCGTCGGTTGCAAGGTTGACGTAGTAGTTTTCGCCGTCCTCGGTCATCAGCGCCATGGTCGGCACCATCACCACGTCGTCGAGTTGCTCGGTTACGACCGAGACCTCGGCCGTCATACCCGGCTTCAATCGCGCATCGGGAGCCTCGATTAGGATGTCGACGTTAAAGGTCACGCTGCCGCCACCGTAGCTGGAGTCGGCGCTTGCGACCGAGGCGATGGCCGTCACGGTGCCCTGGCTCACGATGTCGGGGAAAGCAGGGTAGGTGACGTTGGCGCTCTGGCCCACGGCAATCTTGGCGATGTCCTTTTCGCCCACCTGCACGGTCACCTTCATCTTGGACAGGTCGGCAATCTGCATGCACTGTTTGCCGCCGCTCGTATCGGCTTCGCCCATAATCATGCCGCCGGTTACGGTGGCACCCACCTTGGAGTTAAGCTCGACGATGCTGCCCGAGCTGGGTGCCGTCACCGTGCGCTCTGCCGCCTTGGCATTGGCTTGCTCGAGCGTCGCCTGCGCCGAGGCAAGATTGCGCTGGGCGCTCGAGACGGCGCTTGTGTCGGTGGTCGTGTCCGTGGCGGCGCTGGAGCCCGCAGTGGCACCGTCGGCGCCCGTCACTGGCATGGACTGCGCGGCCGAGAGGGCCTTTTGCGCATTCGAAAGGTCTTCTTGGGCGGCGGCCACCGCGCGCTGTGCCTCGGCAACGTTGCGGTCGAGTTCGTCGTTTTTAATGGTCATGAGCACGTCGCCCTCGTTGACGGTCTGACCGGCCTGCACGTTGATCGATGCCACCGTGCCGTCAACGGAAGGGGAGACGACCGACGCAGAGATGGGTTTGAGCTGGCCCTTTGCTTCCACGGTGGTGCTAAACGTGCCCTCGGTGACCATCTCGGTCACGGGGCCGCTCGTGCCCTGCGGTTGCGCGTTTATAACGAGGCTCGCGATGATGGCGACCAGCACGATTGCGCCCACAACGCCGGCGGCAATGCCGCGACGGATGAGCTTTTTGCGCCGGCGCTCGGCGCGCTTGGCCTTGAGCTTGGCGTAGGCTTCTTCGTCAGAAATGTCAGCGGTATTGTCGGTGCTCGCATCGTGCTGCTTTGCTTGTGCGGCGCTGATAATCGGCAGGGTTTTGGTAGCTCCCTCGGGGGCGCGATCGGTATCGCCCGGGCCCGGGGTAATGGTGGGGACCTGTGACATAGCGTCTCCTTAATAGATGTGACCTCGATAAGTATATGCGCCCGTCGCAAGGGGCGGGCGCATAGAAGCTGCTTATTTCAGTACTGTAAGGATTGCTGCATCGGTATCGTTTTTGTTGCTGTGGGCGTTTGCTGCCTTACGAGTGCACGACCACGCACAGGCCGACCTTAATGCAATCGTGGAGCGCCTTGGCATCGGCCAGGCGCAGGTTAATGCAGCCGTGGCTTCCGCACCACTTGTACGATTCGGCGTTACCAAAGCTCGAATCGTTTTGCCAGGTGGCGTCGTGGAAACCGATCATGTTGCCCTCGAACGGCATCCAGTAGCTCACCGGGCTCTCGTATTTAGGCTTGCCGGTCTCGGGGTCCTTGGCGCCGATAAGCGTGCTTGCCCCATCGTTGCTGTTGATCTGCCACACGCCCTCGGGAGTGGCATCCTCGCCGGGCAGACCGGAGATAAAGTTGGCCTCCCACACGATGTTGCCGTTCTCGTCGTAGTAGCGCGCGTGCTGCTCGGACAGGTCGACGTCGATATAGGCCTTCCAGTCGGGCTCACCCTTGGCGGTGAACGTATCGGCCTTATTGGAATACGAGATCTCGATCTCGCCGGTCTGCTTGTTGTTAATGGCGTCTTCGACCTGCTTGGCCAGGGTGCTGCTGTCGATGGACCAGCCAAAGTCGCCGCCCTCGACCGCGCACTCCTTGCCGTCGGCGCGCGTCCACCAGCGGGTGGAGCCTACGGTGTTAAAGCCGTTGGCGAGCTCCGCGGCCCAGCTGCTGATCTGCGAGGTGTCGAGCGTGGGGTTGGCCGGATCGGCAAAACTTATCCACTGCAGCACGGAGCTGCCGTCGACCTTGCCGGCGTCGTTACCGTTGAGCTTAAGGGTCACGTCGACGCCCAGGAAGTTGTTGGCAGCATCGCACGCGGACTGAATCTGGTCGTTGGTAAGGGTGCCGTTGAGGGGCTCGTACGCGTCATTGCCGATCTTGGTGATATCGACGGTGTCCGAGAGCGCGGCGAGCTGAATCTCGGCGTACTTAATGACATGTTCGCGGTTGAGTTTCTCGTTGGAGCGGGCCATCTCGACCGTGAACTTTCCGGCCTTCTCGTCGTAGGAGCTGCTGGCCTCGAAGGTGCCCGAGCGGCCGTCGTTGAACTCGTCGATGGCGGCGCCCAGGTCCTCCTCAAATTGCTTTTGATCGAAGGCATCCGAGAGCATGGACAGGTCAACATCCTGATCCAGGTCGACCGAGTCGGTTGCAGCGGTGCCGCTGGACGTGCCGCCGAGCGACTCGACCAGGCGAACGGGCCAGATGAAGGCCTCGTTGTGGCCGATGATCTCCTTTGCGGCTGCCTCGCCGTCGACGATGGGCTCGTCGGATTCGGGCTGGTATGTCCAGCTAAAGTCGTCGCCCGAGACGGTAAGTTTGTAGTGCTTCCACGCCGAGCTTACCTTGGTGGCGGCAGACGATGCGTTGGAAAGGGACACATCGACACCGGCGATGGTCGTGTTGGGGTAGGCTACCTGCGAAAACGCCACGACGCCCACGATGTAGACAATTACCACCAGGCCCAAGACCACAAAAAGCGTCGTCTTTTTGCCGGACTTATTGGAAGCGCCGCGCTTGTCTGCGGGGGCGTTGCCTCGGTTGTTGCGTGCATGCGACGGACCCTGGTTGGGGGCCTTACTGCCCGTGGGGCGCTGCTGATGGTTCTGATGCTGCTGATGTTGCTGGTAGGACTGCTGCTGCGATGCCCTGCCACCCGTGCGCTGCTGGGCGTGTGCAGGCGCGATGGGGCGCGGCGACTGGACACCGCCCGTGTGTTTGCTGGGCTTTTGCGGATCGGGAATCAGTTGAGTACGGTCGATTTGCGACATCGTTTGCGTATCCTTCGAGTTTCGCCTTGTGGCTCATCGTGTTTTATCTGGGCTTGCATTATAGCGATTAGCCTGTTGTTTGTGGTATGGAAACAGTGGCATTCAAAAGAGGTGGGACAAATGTCCCACCTGGTCGCTTATCTGGTGACGTTTCTACCCGCACACTCCGCACTTGGCGCACGCCGAAAGCGCCGCCGGGGCCTGTGCAATGCCGCCCTTGGCCGTCTCGCGCAGCGTTGCCGGCAGCGCGTGGCCTACTGAGAGCATAACGTGCGCCATCTGGTCAAACGGCACCAGGCTCTTGATGCCGGCGAGCGCGAGCTGGGCCGAGCTAAAGGCCGCGGCCACGCCGATGGCGTTACGGTTCTGGCACGGCACCTCCACGAGGCCGCCCACGGGATCGCAGACCAGGCCCAACAGGTTGCTCAGTGCGATAGAGCTGGCGTCGAGTGCCTGCTCCGGCGTGCCTCCCAGCATCTGCACCAGCGCGGCGGCGGCCATGGCGGCGGCGCTTCCCACCTCGGCCTGGCATCCGCCCTCGGCGCCGGCGACGCAGGCACTCGTGGTGAGATTGAGGCCGATGGCGGCGGCGCAGTAGAGGGCGTCCATGACCTGCTCGTCATCGAGCTGCAGGTGCTCCGCGAGCGCCAGCACGCAGCCAGGCACGACGCCCGCGGAGCCTGCCGTGGGGGCCGCGACGATCACGCCCATGGTAGCGGAGCGCTCGAGTACGGCCATGGCGCGGGCCACGGCATCGGTCTGAACGGCTCCCATTAAGCTGGAGCTCAGGTCGTTGCGGCCGGTAGCATCGACGAGTTTGGCCTCGCCGCCAATGAGCCCGCCGAGCGAACGCTGCGGATTGGCGATGGGGGCTGTGGTCTCGTCCTTCATGACTTCGAGCACGCGGCGCATGGCGGCGACGGCGTGCTCCTCGCCGGTGAGGCGCGCCTCGCGCACGGCCATGACGGCGCCGATGTTGAGCCCTAGCTCCTCGCAGGCGTCGAGCAGCTGCTCTCCGTCGTCGAAGATCTCCTTGGCCGAGACGCCGGGGGAGAGTGATGATGCCGAGCCCGGGAGTTCAATAAAGGTGGCGTAGTCGACGTTGTCGAGTTTGCGCAGCATGGGGATTACGGTATCGTCGGGGGCGCCGTCGGTCTCAAAAACGGAGTATGCCTGGCCGCCCACCTCGGTGCGGTAGGTGCGGCAGAAGGCAATGTTCACGTGTGCGTAGGCGAGCAGATTCGTGAGCGCGGCGAGCACGCCGGGGACGTCCTTGTGGGCCACAAACAGCGTGGAGTACATGCCCGAGATGTCGACGCCGACGCCATTGATGCGGCTGATGCGCATTTTGCCGCCGCCCAGGCTCTCGCCGCGGACCTGCGCCGTAGCGCCCGTGTCGTCGACCATGTCGATATCGACGGTGTTGGGGTGGATGGAGGCGTCGTCGCCCTTGATGTCAAAGTGATAGTCGAGGCCCTGCTCGCGTGCGAGGTCGAAGGCCTGCTTGATGTTCTCGTCGTCGGTGTCGAGGCCCAGGATGCCCGCGACGAGCGCGCGGTCGGTGCCGTGACCGCGGTAGGTGTGGGCGAAGGAGTTCCACAGGCCAAAGGTAACTTTGGTGATGCGGCCCTCGAGCAGGCTGGCGGCCACCTGGGCGCACCGCAGGGCGCCGGCGGTGTGCGACGAGCTGGGGCCGACCATGACGGGGCCCAAGATCTCGAATGCCGAGGTCGTTGCTAGTGTTTGCGGCTTGCCTGCCATATGCGCTCCTGTTCTGTCCCGTCGTCCCGAGGGGCGGGACATAAGGTTTCCTGCTCTACAGTCCTGGCTCGCACGGAGGCCACATTAAGTGGCCTCCGGCTCGTGCGGAACTCGCGATAAACCTTATGCCCCGCCCCTCGGGACTAAGGATACATGGTAGAGACGCTTGTGCTGCAAAATTCATCAGCTGGTGACTTGCTACATTTCCTGGGGTGGCTCATCTTCGCCACCGGGTAATAAAAAAGAAGTACCGCTTGGGGCGGTACCTCTTTGTGCGCATTACTTTGTTCTCTGGGTTCGGCGAATTGCCTTACAGGCCGCAAGCAGTCTTGAGTTCGTTGACTCGATCGGTCTTCTCCCAGGTGAAGTCGGCGTCTTCGCGGCCAAAGTGGCCGTAGGCGGCCGTCTTCTCGTAGATGGGACGGCGCAGGTCCAGATCGCGGATGATCGCGCCCGGGCGCAGGTCGAAGGTCTTCTCGACGGCTTCGACGATCTTGTCCTCGGCAACATGCGCGGTGCCAAAGGTGTCGACCATGATCGACAGGGGTTTGGAGACGCCGATGGCGTAGGCCAGCTCAACCTCGCAGCGGTCGGCCAGGCCGGCGGCCACCACGTTCTTGGCGACCCAGCGCGCGGCGTATGCGGCGGAGCGGTCGACCTTGGTGCAGTCCTTGCCGCTAAAGGCACCGCCGCCGTGACGGCCGTAACCGCCGTAGGTGTCGACGATGATCTTGCGGCCGGTGAGGCCCGTGTCGCCCATGGGACCGCCCACGACAAAGCGACCGGTGGGGTTCACATAGATGTCGGCGTTGTTCCACGGCATGTTCTCGGCAGCCATGACCGGGGTGATGACGTGCTCGATGAGGTCGGCCTTGATCTTGCCCATGTCCTCGATCTCGGCGGCGTGCTGTGTGGAGATGACGATGGTCGTGACCTCGACGGGCTTGCCGTCCTCGTAGCGCACCGTGACCTGGGTCTTGCCGTCGGGGCGCAGGTAGGGCAGGGTGCCATCGTGGCGCACGGCGGCCAGGCGCTCGGCCAGGCGGCTCGCCAGGTAGTGCGGCATGGGCATGAGGGTCTTAGTCTCGTTGGAGGCGTAGCCAAACATCATGCCCTGGTCGCCGGCGCCGATCAGGTCGATCGGATCGGTGGTGGCGCCGGTCTGGGTCTCGAAGGACTCGTCGACGCCCTGGGCGATATCGGGCGACTGCTCGTGGATAAGGCTCATTACGCCGCAGGTATCACAGTCAAAACCGAACTTTGCACGGTTGTAGCCAATGCGGCGGATAACGCCACGGGCAATCTCCTGCACGTCGACGTAGGCCTGGGTGCGGATCTCGCCGGCAACGATGACGGTGCCGGTGGTCACGAGGGTCTCGCAGGCGCAGCGGACGTTCTCAACGTTGGCTGGCACGCCATTGGGTGCAATATAGCCCTGCTCCTGCAGCTCTATTTCTTTGGCGAGGATTGCGTCGAGGACGGCGTCGCTGATCTGGTCAGCGATCTTATCGGGATGGCCTTCGGTCACCGACTCCGACGTAAAAACAAAGGACCCGTGTTGGGGTGGGATGGAACGAAGTTCTTCTGACATGATTGTCCTTTCAAAAAACGTGTCCCGGCGACCGTTACCATTCCGCCGAGCTCTATATGCAAGGGAATATCATATCGCGTAAATCCAACATTCACACCCTTTCCGCACCTACTCATTGGGGACAGACTTAAATGACCAGCCGGGCACTCATTGGGGACAGACTTAAATGACCAGCCTTACCTAAGTGCCGACAGGTTGCCCAAAGACTGGTCATTTAAGTCTGTCCCCAATGAGTGCCCAATGACTGGGTCGGTGCCCTTTGTGCGGAGGTTCGGTTGTTGCTTTATACTGGTGCGGTTAGACATCAATCCTGCAATCGAGGAGACTTCCATGGCATCAGACGTTCGCGTCCGCTTTGCACCCTCACCCACGGGCAAGCTGCACATCGGCGGCGCCCGCACCGCTATCTATAACTGGGCTTTCGCCCGGGCAAACGGCGGCACGTTCATCCTGCGCATCGACGACACCGACCCCACCCGCTCCACCGACGAGAACACGCAGATCATCCTGCGCGCCATGCGTTGGCTGGGCCTGGACTGGGACGAGGGTCCCGAGGTGGGCGGAGACTTTGGCCCCTACGCCCAGACCGAGCGCCTGGACCTGTACAAGCAGGCCGCCCAGAAGCTGTGGGACGAGGGCAAGGCCTATCCCTGCTTCTGCACCAAGGAGCAGCTCGATGCCGACCGCAAAGCCGCCCAGGAGCGCAAGGACCCGTTCCAGGGCTATCAGCGCCGCTGCCGCGATCTTGATCCCGAGGAGGCCCGCCGCCGCATCGAGGCCGGCGAGTCCTACGTTCTGCGCATCAAGGTGCCCGAGGACCGCGGCGACGTCGTCATCCACGACGCCGTCCACGGCGAGGTGACCTTCGATGCCAAGGAGCTCGACGACTTCGTCATCTTCCGCTCCGACGGCACGCCCACGTACAACTTCGCGACCGTCGTCGACGACGCCATGATGAAGATCACCCACGTCATCCGCGGCGACGACCACCTGTCCAACACCCCGCGCCAGGTCATGGTTTACGAGGCCCTCGGCGCGCCCGTCCCCACGTTCGCCCACATCTCCATGATCCTGGGTGCCGACGGCAAGAAGCTCTCCAAGCGCCACGGCGCCACCTCGGTGGAGGAGTATCGCGATGCCGGCTACCTGTCCGACGCCTTCGTCAACTATCTGGCGCTGCTGGGCTGGTCGCTCGACGGCGAGACCACGATCATCCCGCGCGACGTTCTGGCCAGCAAGTTCTCGCTCGACCGCATCTCCAAGAATCCCGCGACCTTCGACCCCAAGAAGCTCGACTGGGTCCAGGCTGAGTACATCCGCTCGATGTCCGACACCCAGTTTGCCGACGAGATCATGATCCCCGAGCTGCACGAGGCCGGCATGATCGAGGGCAATGTGGAGTACGGTGAGGACTGGATCGACGCGCTCACCGCGATCGTCAAGCCGCGCACCAAGATGCCGGCTGATGCCGTGGCCGTTGCCGCTCCCGTGTTCGCCACGGCCGAGACGCTCGAGTATGACGAGAAGTCCGTCAACAAGGGCCTGGCCAAGGAGGGCATGGGTGCCATTCTGGACGCTGCCAAGGCTGCCCTTGAAGGCGTGACCGAGTGGGCCGCTGGCAACATCGACGCCGCGCTTGAGCCGCTGCCCGAGCAGATGGACCTTAAGAAGCGCGTGGTGTTCCAGACCGTTCGCGTCGCCGTCTGCGGCAATATGGTGAGCCCTCCGCTGGGCGAGACTATGGCGCTCGTCGGTCGCGACGACTGCCTGGCGCGCATCGACCGCGCCCGCACGATGGCGCTGTAGCCGCTGAGTACACGCAAGTATCCGAGCCCCGTTCGCCCCGAGCGGGGCTCTTGTTTCTGTACCGATGAGCGGGTTGGTGGGACAAGGTAATCAGTAGTGTTTGTCCCAGGGTCGCTTGAGGTAACAAGCTCGATACGTCCTTCGCACCTGGGACAAACACTACTGATTACCTTGTCCCACCACGTCGCAGGTCCGTTCGTTAGAGGTGGTGTATGGCTCAACAACTTTCACTGTTTGGTTCGCCCGAACCGGAGGAGGCTCCGGTGGCGATCTCTGCCGCCAAGCCTGCGGAAGAGCCTGCCCAGCCCGAGCCCATCGCCGCCTACGCGAGCGTAGTCCTCGACATTCCCACCCGCGCATTGTCCGAGCCGTTTGCCTACGGCATCCCGCAACCCCTTGCCAGCGAGGCCCGGATTGGCTCCACGGTCCTGGTCCATTTTGGTAACCGTGCGGCCGCAGGCTACATCGTCGACATTGCACCCGAGCTGGGCGACCTGCAAGGCAACAACGCCCTCGACCCCGCGCGCATCAAGCCTATCGAGGCCATTCTGAGCAAACCGCTCTTTACCGCCGAGGCTGCCCGCATCGCTCGCTGGATGAGCCGCGAATACGTCGCAACCCTTTCTGAGTGCCTGCGCCTGTTCCTGCCGCCCGGGGGCAGTCCGCGCGTGGTCAAGGGCGACGACGGCGTGTGGGCTGTTGAGCGCCCCGCCGTCAAGCCCATCCAAAACCGCTGGGTCATGCTTACGCCCGAAGGCTTCGACTACACGCCGCCCAAAACCGCGGTGCGCCAGCGCCAGTTGATCGAGGCGCTCCAGTGCGGCCCGGTCACGACGCGCGATCTCAACCTGCTCTACAACAGCATGTCGGCAACCATTAAGGCGCTCGAAAAACGCGGCGTCGTGGTGGTGGAAGAGCGTCGTGCGTGGCGCGGCTGCAGCGAGCAGACCACGCTGTCCTCGGCTAGCGGCAAGGCACCGGTCGCCCTTACCAACGGTCAGCAACAGGCACTTGCGCAGATTGAGCGCGCCCGCCTGGATGCGCACGGCGACGTGGTACTCGTCGACGGTGTCACCGGTTCCGGCAAAACTGAGGTTTATCTGTCCGCCATCGAGCGCGTGCTCGCGGCCGGCCGCTCTGCCTGCGTGCTCGTGCCCGAGATCTCGTTGACGGCCCAGACCGTCGGCCGCTTTCGCTCGCGCTTTGGGGAGACCGTCGCGGTGTTCCACTCGCGCCTTTCGGCCGGCGAGCGCCTGGACCAGTGGGATATGGTCGCCAGCGGGGCGGCCCGCGTGGTCGTGGGCGCACGCTCGGCGCTCTTTTGCCCGCTTGCCGACCTGGCCCTCATCATCATCGACGAGGAGCACGAGACCAGCTACAAGCAGGGTTCCAGCCCGCGCTACCATGCGCGCGAGGTGGCTGCCGAGATGGCGCGCCGCTACCGCTGCCCGCTCGTGCTGGGCTCAGCCACGCCTTCGGCCGAGGCCCTCGACCGCTGCCGCCGGGGTACGTACAACGGTGCCACCTGGACGCGCGTCGAGATGCCCGAGCGCCCGGGACACGCCGTGCTGCCAACGGTGCGCATCGCCGATCTGCGCCGTGAATTCGCCCACGGCAGCCGCTCAATGTTCTCAAAACCGCTGATGGAAGGCCTAGAACGTGTCGTTGAGCGCCGTGAGAAGGCCGTGCTCCTACACAACCGCCGCGGCTTTGCGCCCTTCCTGATGTGCCGTGAGTGCGGCTGCGTCCCCACGTGCAACCACTGCTCCACGGCGCTCACGTACCACGAGCGCACGCATACGGTGCAGTGTCACACCTGCGGGTCGTCCTGGCGCGTGCAGCCGTATCCGGCGCCCACGAGCCGTTGCCCCAAATGCGGCAGTCGTTACCTGGCCAAAATGGGACTGGGCACGCAGCAGATTGAGGACGCCCTGCACCAGATGCTGCCCGAGGACGTCGCCATCATCCGCATGGACGCCGATTCCACGCGTGGCAAGGATGCGCACAAAAAGCTGCTTGAGCAGTTCGATGCCGCCGATTGCGCGGTGCTGCTGGGCACCCAGATGATAGCCAAGGGCCTCGACTTTCCCGAGGTCACGCTCGTGGGCGTCGTAAATGCCGATTTTGCGTTGAAGCTGCCGGATTTCCGGGCGGGGGAGCGCGCCTACGATCTGCTAGAGCAGGTGGCGGGCCGCGCCGGTCGCGGCGATCGCCCCGGCGAGGTCATCATCCAGACGTATCTGCCCGAGGACCCGGTCATCCGCGCCGTCGCCGAGCACGACCGCTCAATATTTACCGACTACGACCTGGACCAGCGCCGCGACGCGCTCTACCCGCCGTTCGTGCGCCTGGTGAACATCTTGGTGTGGTCGGCAAGCCGCGACGACGCGCAGGACTATATCTCGCGCATCGCCAAGCTGCTTAAGCGCCGCTGGCACGCGGCCGCGCCCGACTTTTTGCGGGCGGGGAGTGCGGTGCCGCAGGTGCTGGGCCCGGCTTCGTGTGTAATCGAGAGAGCCAAGGACCGTTACCGCTTCCACCTGCTTGTGAAGTCGCCCGTGGGGTACCATGTCTCTGATGATATCGACGCCTGCCTCAAAGAGGTGGGCTCCGTGCGCGGCGTGAGCGTGAGCGTTGACGTCGACGCCTATGATTTGATGTAACAACCCGAAAGGATGGCCATGGAAGCCAACGGAATCGTACTGTCGCCCGACCCTCGTCTGCGCCAGGAGTGCGCCGTCATCGAGGAGATCACCCCGGCGATCGAGGCGCTTGCCGAGAAGATGAAGAAGATGATGTTCGAGAACGGCGGTTGCGGCCTGGCTGCCCCGCAGATCGGCGAGCTCATTCAGCTTGTCACTATCGACTGCGACTACAGCGACAAGAATGACTACGATCCGTACGTGCTCATCAACCCCGTGATCGTGGAGCAGAGCGACCATCTGGTGCCGTTTAGCGAGGGCTGCCTGTCCATCCCGGGCATTAGCTGTGAGATTGAGCGTCCCGATCACGTGGTCGTCGAGGCGTATGACCTGGACGCCAACCTGATTCGCTATGAGGCCACGGGCGACCTGTTCTGCGTGTGCCTGCAGCACGAGATCGACCACCTGCATGGCAACACCATGTTCGAGAGGCTCAAGCCGATGCAGAGGATTAAAGCAGTCAAGGAGTACCAGGACGCCCTGGCCCGCGGCGCTCGACCGGGCGAGACGGAGTAGGGCTGTCCGTCCCCGGGGCGGGGCCCACACATATCATCCCGTGCTCAAACATTCTCGCTTTGCTGCGAAACTGCGCGCGGGACGATATGTATGGGCCCCGCCCCGGGGACTACGTTGTCCTGGCTCCGTTTTGCCCGGGTGCCGTCTGGCCAGGGATGGCGTCTTCGCTGATAGGTCTTTGTTGGGAGGGCTGCTTTTATGCGGCTCTTTCTTTGGTTTTGGGTATATTTGTTTTTGTTGAATTGTTCTGGCGTCTTGGTTGGGACTTAGCCTGACGCTGTCTTTGGTAGCCGTCTCGGCTTTGGTTGAGAGGAGACATTCCTATGCGTATTGTGTTTATGGGTACGCCGGATTTTGCGGTGCCTTCGTTGACTTCGTTGGTCGAGGCTGGGAATGAGATTGCGCTGGTTGTTACTCGTCCTGATGCTGTTCGTGGGCGTGGTAAGAAGTTGGAGCCGTCTCCTGTTAAGGCTCGTGCGCTGGAGTTGGGTCTGCCGGTTGTTGAGGCTAATCGTATGACGCCTGAGGTTGTTGATCAGCTCGCAGCTGCGCAGGCTGATATCTTCTGCGTGGCTGCCTATGGCTGCATTTTGCCTGATGAGGTGCTGCATATGGCGCCGCTGGGTATTGTGAATGTTCATGCGTCCTTGCTGCCTCGTTGGCGTGGTGCGGCGCCCATTCAGCGTGCCATTCTTGCTGGTGATGAGGTTGCTGGCGTTTCTATTATGCGTATTGGGCATGGCGTGGATACCGGTGCTTATTGCGCCCAGGCATCCACTTCGGTTGCCGGTAAGCATGCTGAGGCGCTTACGATGGAGTTGGGTGAGCTGGGTGGCAAGTTGTTGGCCGATACGCTGCCTTCGCTTGCTGATGGCTTGGCTGTGTGGACTGAGCAGGATGAAACGCTCGTTACCCATGCTGCCAAGATTTCTAAGCAGGAGATGCGCCTGGATCCCCAAATGACAGCGCTCGATTGCGTGCGTCATGTCCTTGCTTCGTCCGACACGGCGCCTGCTCGCTGCGTGATCGCCGGCAAGACGGTCCGCGTGCTCGATGCTGCGCCGGCCGATGCGTCGCTCGGCGAGGGCGCTGTTGCCGTCAAGAGCAAGCGCGTCTACCTGGGCCTCTCCGATGGCGCTGTTGAGCTGCTCGAGGTTAAGCCCGATGGCAAGCGTGCCATGGCTGCTTCTGCCTGGGCAGCCGGTCTGCAGGGCGCCGATCTTACGTGGGGAGCCCTCTCATGAGTAAGCTTTCTCCTGCGCGCAAGCTCGCGCTCGATGTTTTGATGGAGGCCGATCGCCGCGGCATGTACGCGCGCGACGTGCTCTCTGCCCGTGCGTCTGCCAAGGCCATTGACCAGCGCGATTCTGCTTTTGCCGCTCGCTTGGCGCTTGGCGTTGCCGCCACGCAGGGCATTTTGGATGAGCTGCTCGACCAGTTTCTCGACAAGCCTAAAAAGGTCGCGCCGCGTGTGCGCATGGCGCTTCGCATCTCGGCCTTCGAGATGCTCTACTTGCACACCCCGGGCCGCGTTGCCGTGAGCCAGGGCGTTGAGCTGGTGCGCAGTGGCGCTAAGTCGGCTGCCGGCCTTGCCAATGCCGTGCTGCATAAGGTAGCCGACAATGTTGAGGATTTCTCCGTGGCTGCGGATGTCGATGAATCCGAGCGCCGCTTGGTGCGCCTTTCTCGCGTGATGGGTCTGCCGCGCTGGCTGTGTGCTCGCCTCATGGCGGCGTTCGATACGCCCGAGGGCGCGCTCAACTTTGCCGGCAATTTGGCGCCCGCACCGCTCGCTCTACACGCCAATGCGTTCGCCACCAAGCCCGACCCGTTTATTGCCCAGCTGGTGGCACCCGTGTTCCCCGGTTGCCATGCGCCGGTCGATGCGCAAGTTGCCGTGGCCTCGGGCGTGTTTGAGCGCGCCGCCGCGGTGGCCTCGGACCTGAATGCTCAGATTATCGCGACGGCTGCAACTCGTCCTGGGCGTTGCCTGGAGATTGGCGCCGGTCGCGGCACTAAGACCTACGTGATGATGTGCCAAGCCAAGCGCGCCGGATTTGAGCATCAGCATACGGCGCTTGACCTGCACGATCGCAAGTGCGATCAGAATCTGGCTCGTCTGCGCAAAGCTGGCATCACGGGTGTGCGCACCGTCTCGGGCGATGCCTGCGAGCTCGATGAGGTACTCACGTCGTTCGACGCCATGCTCGGCGAGCCCGCTCTGTTCGATACGGTGTTTATTGATGCGCCGTGCTCGGGCACCGGTACCATGCGCCGTCATCCGGAGATCCCGTGGCGCCTGACCGAGAACGATGTTACGACGGCGCTGCCCAGGCTGCAGCTAACAATGCTTAAAGAAGCGGCTGCGCGCGTGGCTGCCGGCGGTGAGCTCATCTACGCTACCTGCTCGGTCTTTGACGAGGAAAACACGCAGGTAATCGATGCATTGCTAGCTTCGCCCGAGGGCCAGGGCTTTGCTGTGAAGCCGCTCTCCGAGTCGCAAATTCTGCAGCTGCCCGAATTCGTCCAGGCCAAGAAGCTCGTATCCGTCCGTCAAAACGACCGAGGCCTCTTCCAAAGCGTCCCGACAAACGCCGACTCCTACGACGGCCACTTCTGCGCCCGCCTAGTCCGCAAATAATTTCTGAGTTGCGGTGGAATACGGACTGTTTAGCTGCCAAATGGCGCTATTCAGTCCGTATTTCACCGCAAGTTATGAGGGCGGCCCCGCGATCGGTGTTGATCGCGGGGCCGCTTGTCGCTAGTGGCTGTGCGGGCAGTTGGCGCAGCAGCCGCTGGTGGCGCTGGTGCTGGAGCCGCCACTTCGCTGGTCGGTGTTGTAGAAGCCGCTGCCCTCAAACTTAATGCCGCTGGCCGAGAACGTCTTGGCTGCCGGAGCGCCGCAGCTGGGGCACACGACCTCGGGAGTCTCGGACATGGGATGCTCAACCTCAAACACGTTGCCGCAACTCGAGCACTTGTAATCGTAGCGCGCCATAGTACTTCCTTTTCAGCACAAAGCGGGCAGATCGCTCTGCCCGCATAAATTCAAACGTCTGTAACTGTACCCTATATCGGGGGTTTTATCACGCCTCGCCCCAGAATCTATGGGTGTTACGCAGGAGCTTCGCAGTTTTCTCCTCTGCGGCTGCAATGTCAGCTTCGTCGGCCTGCCAGGTCCAGTTGCCCGTGGCCACGCCCGGCACATTCATGCGTGCGTCGTCGCCAAGGCCCAGCACGTCCTGCAGCGGCATCATTACCAGGGGAGCATTGCTTGCCAGCGCGTCGTTCATCAGCCCAGCCGCAACCTCAACGCCGCTCGGCTCGTCGCCGCCGGCAAAGGCGCGCGTGCACCAACCGGCGAGCGTCGACGTGTCGTGCGTCGATGTGTACAGAATCTTGCCCGGCGTGGGATGCACGCCGCAGCGAACGTCGTAGTCGCTAAACTCCAGCACGTCCATGCCAGGGAAGCCGCAGGTCGAGGCCATAGCGCGAACACCGGGCGTCAGATAGCCCAGGTCCTCGGCGATAAAGTTTAGCGGCCCCAGCTCGTCATAGGCGGTCTGGAACAGGTCCTTGCCCGGTCCTGCCAGCCAGCGGCCGTCGGCGCAGGCCTTGCCCGCGGGAATGCTAAAGTAGCTGTGGAAGCCCAGGAAGTGATCCAAGCGCACGCGATCGTAGAGCGAGAACGCACGACGCAGACGGTCCATCCACCAGCGATAGCCGTTCTGCTTCATATGGTCCCAGCGGAAGGTGGGGTTGCCCCAAACCTGGCCCTCGGGCGCAAAATTGTCGGGCGGCGCGCCGGAAATCTCAATCGCCTTACCGGTATCGGACAGCCAGAAGTTCTCGGGCTCGCTCCACGCGTCGGCCGAATCGTCGGACACGTACATGGGGATATCGCCGATGACCTCGATGCCCTTCTTGTGCGCGTAATTCATAAGCTCGCACCAGGCCAGGTCAAAGCGGTACTGCATATACGCCTGAAGCTCGGCCTCGTTACGGAAGCGCTTGTCGTAGATCAGGCGATCGTTGTAACGCGCGACCTCTGCCGGCCACTCGTGGCGCGACAGACCCTCAAAGTACTTCTTCACCGCCATGTAGGCACAGTACTTCTCGAGCCAATCGGCATTGCGGTGCTTAAACGCCGTGTACAGCGGGTCGGCATCCTCGCCGCCGCGAGCCTTCCAAGCAGTAAAGTCGGCAGCCAGCTCCTCGTGGGTCTCGGGCAGCAGGTCCACATTGCCTGCAAAGGCAGAAGGACCTGCGTAGGGGGAGCGGAAGAAGTCCGTGGGATTCACCGGCAGCACCTGCCAGTAGCGCATGCCCATGGCGGCCAGGTGGTCGATAAAGCGACGCGTCGGCGCGCCGATCGTGCCGGGCTTGCCGTCGTCGGTCGGCACCGAGGTGATGTGGCACACCACGCCCGCGCCGTGGTCGAGCGGCTCCTGCAGGCGCTGCTCTGCGTGATGGTAGATGATCGAAGACCCCAGCGGATACAGCTCAATCGTCACCATGGCGTTGCAGATATCGCACTCGCGGCCGCTAATGACGTCGCTCGCACATTCGCCGAGCGCCGGAATCGTTACGCGATGCGTGTTGCGCAGGCTGCGGTTGATGACAACCGTCGCGGCCTCGCCGTCCTTGCCGGTACGAGTGTAGGCCAGCACTTCGTCGTTAAGCGCGAAGGCCTTTATCTCGCCGTCCACCATAAACGGCAGCGCGCGGCGCACGGCAGACGCGTTCTTAACAATAGCCAGCGTGTCAAAGTCGTGCAGATCTTCCTTGGTGGGCATGGTGCGGCGGTTGCCCGGATCGGTGAGGCCTTCCAGACCGTACTCGTCGCCGTAATAGATCGACGGGACGCCGGGGAACGTCATCTGCATCAACGTGGCGAGCCAAAAACGGCTCTTGGCCAGGCCCATCGAGTTCTCGTCCAGGCGCCACTTGCTGCGCTCGCTTTCGGGCAGCTGCGACTCGTCGGGCCCACCGCCCAGCACCGAGATAATGCGCGGACGGTCGTGGCTCGAAAGCAGATTAAGTGCACAAGACAGGGCCTCACGCGGATAGTTCTCGCGCAGGGTTTCGATATCCTCGGCTGCCTGGTAGGCGTTCTTGTAGCCCATCAAAAAGCCGATGACCATGTCGCGGAAGGGGTAGTCCATGGCGGAGTCGAGCTCGGAGCCCTGCAGATAGCGGCGCAGATGACCATAGCTGATCTTGTTGGAGGCGTCTTCCCAGACCTCGCCGAGCAGCAGTGCGTCAGGCTTTTCGGCAAGTACTGCCTTCTTGATCTCGGCCAGGAAATCGTCAGAAAGCTCGTCAGCGACGTCCAGACGCCAGCCGTGAGCACCGGCGCGCAGCCATTTGCGGATGACGCCGTCTTTGCCCAGGATCTTCTCGCGAACCAGCTCAGAGCTCTCGTTGAGCGCGGGCATATTGCCAACGCCCCACCAGCAGTCATACGTTCCGTCCTCGTGGAAGTTGAACGCATCGCGCCAAGGCGAATCCTCGCTCTGCCAGGCTCCCACACCGGGGTAGTTGCCATAGCGGTTAAAGTAGATCGAATCGTCGCCTGTGTGGTTGAATACGCCGTCCAGGATGATGGAAATGCCCAGCTTTTCGGCCGCTTCGCACAGCTCGGTAAAGTCCTGCTCGGTACCCAGAATCGGGTCGATCTTGGTGTAGTCGGCCGTGTCGTAACGGTGGTTGCTCGTGGCCTCGAAGATGGGGTTGAGGTAGATGGCCGTAAAGCCCAGCTCGGCGATGCGAGGCAGGTCTTCCTGGATTCCCTTGAGGGAGCCGCCGTAGAAATCCCAAGTCTTGATGGAACCGTCTTCGGCGCGCTCGTACACGGGCGGCTCGTTCCAGTCCTCGACCATGCGGCGCTGAATTCCCTTACGCGGCTTTTCGATCTGAGCCAGCGTGCGCTCGCGCCAGTGCTCGTCGCGGGCGTAACGGTCGGGAAAAATCTGGTAGACCATGCCGCGCTCGTACCACTCGGGTCGAACCTCGCGGTGCTTGTATACGGTGACCTGGAAGGACGGCACCTCGGCGTAGTCGTAAGTCACGCCCTCGCCGCCGGTGCGGCCCTGCGGCGCGCCCAGGCGAACCTCGGGCTGGCCCTCGATATTGCAGATAAAGCTGTACCAGATCAGACGGGGCTCGTCGCACGTAAGCTCGGCGGTAAAGATGCCGTCGCCTTCGTGCGTCATGGGGTACAGAGATTCGCCGACCTCATCGACCCAGGTGCGCAGCGTAAGCGTGGCCTGCGCGGGGTCGGCGTCCTCCAAAATCACGGAGAGCGAAAGGGTGGTTCCAGTGGTCACGGCACCAAACGGAGTGCGAAACTGCGGAAGGCGGCTGTTGTGTATCAATCTCATAGTACGGTCCAGTTCTATACATTCATGGCCTGCGGGCCACGGGCTTTACGCACAGGATGTAATTATATTCGTTGGACGCACTGTGTATAAACAACATCCGTTTACTATCGGCGAACGGTTGTCCTAGAAAATCGTTTTACCATCCAAATTATCGCGCTATAGTAATACACTTTTGCGGATGCCATTCGTAGTGAAACAAAAGTACGCCGGTTTACTACGATGAATTGAAAGATCTCGACCACAGCCGTATTGGTGATATTAAAACCGCAGGTAGAAGCGTTGCCAATTTCGTGGATTGGTCTCTGTGGTCGGCCGGAGCCATTTTATCGTAGTAAACCGGCTATCTTTTTGGTTGTAACGCCAATGAAAGGAGGGCGCCTGGTTGGGGCGCCCTCCTTTGCGTTGAGGATTGAGTTTTTGATCGTCCGAATTAACGGCGCTTGCGGGTGGCCGTAGCCTTGCGGACGGAGGTCTTCTTGGTCGGAGCCTTTTCCTCGGTCGAAGCGGCGGGGGAGACCGGTGCCTTCTTGGCGGGCTCGGCCTTAGGCTCGGCCTTTGCCGTAGCCTTCGGAGCGGTCTTGACCTCATCGGGCTTCGGTGCCGACTTGGCCTTTACTGCGGGCTTGGGCTCCTCTTTGACAGCGGCGGCCTTAGCCTCTCCCTTGGGAGCGGCAGCCTTGGCCGTGGTCTTTTTGGCCGTCGTCGTTGCGCGCTTGCGCGTGGTGGTCTTGGCGGTCGGCTTGGCCTCGACAGCTGCCTCCTCGACCTTGACGGCAGGCTTTGCGGCAGCCTTCGGAGCGGCCTTGGTCGCAGTAGCCTTGGCGGCCGTCGACTTCGTTGCCGCGGTCTTCTTGGCAGCTGTTGCCTTCTTGGCGGTTGTGGTCGTCTTCTTGGCAGCGGTCTTTGCCGGAGCCTTGGCGGCCGGCTTGGTCTCGGTGGCAGGAGCCTCAACCGTGGCCTCGGCCTTTACCTCAGGAGCTACCTCGGCCTCGGCAGCCTTCTTGGTAGCGGCAGTGGTGCGCTTGCGCGTCGTCGTTGCCTTAGTAGCCGTCGTCTTGGTTGCGGTGGTCTTGGTAGCAGCAGCCTTGGTCGTAGTAGCCTTCTTGGCCGTTGACTTGCGCGTCGTGGTCTTCTTGGCGGCAGGCTTTGCAGCCGGCTTGGCCTCAGCCTCGGGAGCAGCTTCTGCCGTGGCCTCGGCCTTTACCTCGGGAGTAGCCTCAACCGGCTTCTCCTCAACCTTGGGCTCCTCAACAGCAACGGGCGCCTCAACAACCGGCTCGGCCACAGCCTCAACCGCCGCCGGCCTCTCAATCTCCGGATGCATAAAGAAGTACAGATCCAGATACTTATCCGCCGAACGCGTCCAGCTAAAGTCCTGGCTCATGGCCTGCGTGACCAGCTGATCCCACGCTTCGCGGTTGTCCCAGAACAGGCGTGCAGCGCGGAACACGGCGTCGCCCATCTCATCGCCGTTAAAGTTGCTAAACGAGAAGCCCGTGCCCTCGCCGGTAAACTCGTTGTACGGCACAACGGTATCCTTCAGGCCGCCGGTCTCGCGCACGATGGGCAGGGTGCCGTAGCGCATGGCGATGATCTGCGACAGACCGCAGGGCTCAAACTTCGAAGGCATCAGGAACATATCGGCGGCGGCATACATACGCTGCGAAAGCGCCGGGTCGAACTCGATGCGCGCGGCCATGGTGCCGGGGTACTTGTCCTGGAAGTAGCGCAGTCCGTCCTCGTAGTCGCGGTCGCCGGTGCCCAGCACCGCCACCTGCACGCCACCGGCCAGGATGCGGTCGAGCGCGTACATGACCAGGTCCATGCCCTTCTGGCGCGTCAGGCGCGTGACCATAACCATGAGCGGACGGTCGTCGCGAACCTCGAGCCCCAGCTCTTCCTGCAGCTTGGCCTTGCAGAGGGCCTTGCCGGAGCGGTCCTCAACCGTGTAGTTGGCGGCAATGCGCTTGTCGGTCGCCGGGTCAAAGCCTGCGACGTCAATGCCATTCAAAATGCCCTGCAGCGCGTAGGAGCGCTCGCGCAGCACGCCGTCCAGTCCCTCGCCAAACTCGGGCGTCTGGATCTCGCTGGCATAGGTGGGGCTCACCGTGGTGATGGCGTCGGCATAGCGCAGCGCGCCCAGCATGTAGTTGATGCTGCAGGCATCGCAACGCAGCTGCGAGGCGGCCGCCGGAATATGCGCCACGCCCAGGATGTCCTCCATCACGGTGTCGCTAAACTGACCCTGGAACGCCACGTTGTGGATCGAGAACACGGTCTTCACGCGGTCGTACAGCGGCAGGCCCTGGTAGAACTCGCGCAAAAACACGGGCGCCAGTGCTGTCTGCCAGTCGTTGCAGTGCAGGATGTCGCACTCAAAGCCGGCCGGCAGGTGCTGCAGGCTCTCGGTGATGGCCTTGGAGAAGAACGCAAAACGCTCGCCGTCGTCAAAGAAGCCGTACGGATAGTCGCGCGCAAAGTAGCGCTCGTTGTCGATGAACATATAGGTGACGCCGTCGTGCTCGAGCTTCTCCAGCCCGCAGTACTCGTTGCGCCAGCCCAGGCTCACGTAAAAGTCGGAGAAGTGTTCCATCTGCGCCTTGTACTCGTCCTTGATGGTTGCGTACTTGGGCACCATCACGATGACTTCGGCACCGGCGCGCACAAGCGCCGCAGGCAGCGAGCCCGCCACGTCGCCCAGGCCACCGGTCTTCACAAACGGTGCGCACTCGGCCGAGGCAAACACGATCTGCATCTTTTTGCTGGTTTCTGCCATATTGTCTCCCATGTTGTTATTCGAGAATAGCCGCCAGGTACAAACCGGGCGGCTATTCTTCAGTTTACGTGCGATTATGCGACGCCAATGTTAACGAGCGATGGTGGTATCGGAAGTTAACGGAGCCTTGCCCAGCACCAGGATGTTCTCGGGCGTGCCGCGAAGCTCGGTGTTGACGGGCACCACGTTGTTCTTGTCCAGGATGGCGTTCTCAACGCGGGCACCGCTCTTGATGATGCAGCTCTGGTTAATGATCGAGTTGGTCACCGAAGCGCCTTCCTCAACCACGACGCCGCGCGACAGGATCGAGTTGCGCACGGTGCCCTTGATGATGCAGCCGGCCGAGATGATCGAGTTGCAGGCGTGGCTGCCGGTCGCGTAGCGCGAAGGCGGCACATCGTGGGCCTTGGTCAGGATCGGGCGCTCGGGGTCGAAGAGCTGGTCGGCCACGGTCTGGTCGAGCAGGTCCATGCTGCGGCGGTACAGCGACTTCTCGCTAAACACGCCCACGACCTCGCCCTTGTACTCGTAGCTGCACACGTCGATGTTGCCAAAGTCGCCCTGGAGTGCCTCGAGCAGGTCCAGGTAGTCGGCGGCCTGGTAGTGATCGATGATCTCGAGCAGCGTCTCGCGGTTGACGATGCAGCAGTCCATGGACGCGTTGTCGCCGTACACGACGCCGGCGCTCACGCCCGTCAGACGGCCGTTCTCGCCGATCTCGAGCTTGGTCTCGTCCTCAACGTTGCGCGTTGCCTTGCAGTACACGACGGTCATCTGGGCGCCGGAGTTCTCGTGTGCCTCGATGATGGTGTTGAGGTCCATGTTAAAGATGATGTTGGTGCCCATCATCACAACGTAGGGCTTGTCCGAGCGCTGGAACAGCGTCTTGTTGGAGATGATGTCGCGCAGCAGGAAGCGCATGCCGCCCTTGGTGGTGCCATACGCGTTGCCGGGGACCATGAACAGGCCACCCTTCTTGCGATCCAGACCCCAGTCCTTGCCCGAGCCCACGTGGTCGATCAGCGAGCGGTAGTTGCCCGGCATGACGACGCCGACGGTCTTGATACCGGCATTCATCATGTTGGACAGCGGAAAGTCGATCAGGCGGTAGCGGCCCAAAAACGGGACGGACGCGATGGGGCGGTCCTTGAGCAGAACGCTGCCGTAGGTCGAAGAGTAGTTAGCGGTGATGTAACCGATGGCCTTGCGATTGATCATCGGATCATTCCCCCTTCCCGATAACGACGTCATTTCCAACGACGGCCGTATCCTTGGTGGTATCGACAGAGCCGAGCTTCACGCCCTCTTCGACCGTGGAGTTCTCGCCCAAAATGGCGCGGCAGATGTGCGCACCGCTCTTAACGTGCGCACCCGGCAGCAGCACGGAGTCCTCGACCACGGCGCGCTCCTCGATGATGACGTCGGTCGAAAGGATCGAGTGGCGAGCGGTGCCGTAGATCTTGCAGCCGTTGGAGACCAGGCAGTCGTCCAGGCGGCCGTCCGGACCAATGTAGTGCGGCGGACGCGTGGTGATGTTGGACATGATGGGGAAGCTCTTGTCAAAGAGGTCGAACTCGGGGTTGTTGCCCAGCAGGTCCATCGAGGTCTCGTGGAAGCTGGCGATGGTGCCGACGTCCTTCCAGAAGCCGTGGAACTCGTAGCTGTACAGGCGCTTGTCCTCGCCGAGCAGCTTGGGGATGATGTCCTTGCCAAAGTCATGGCTCGAGCGCTGGTCCAGAGCATCCTCCTCGAGGGCATCGATCAGAACGTCGGCCGAGAAGATGTAGATGCCCATGGACGCGAGGTTCGAATCGGGCTTCTCGGGCTTCTCGGTGAACTTGGTGATGCGGCCGTCCTCGGGGTCGGTGGTCAGGATGCCAAAGCGGCTGGCCTCCTCCCACGGCACGGGCATAACGCTCACCGTGAGGTCGGCGTTGTTCTCAATGTGCGTCTTGAGCATCTTGCGGTAGTCCATGCGATACAGGTGGTCGCCGGAAAGAATCAGGACGTACTTGGGGTCGTTGGCCTTGATGTAGTCGAGGTTCTGCGTAATGGCGTCGGCCGTGCCCGCATACCAGGCGCCGCCGGTCTGCGTCTCGTACGGCGGCAGGATCGACACGCCGCCGTCACGGCTGTCCAGATCCCAGGCCTCGCCGGAGCCCACATAGGCATGCAGCAGGTAGGGACGATACTGCGTCAGAACGCCCACCGTGTCGATGCCCGAGTTGGAGCAGTTGGACAGCGAAAAGTCGATAATGCGGAACTTGCCACCAAAGCTAACCGCCGGCTTAGCGATCTTTTGGGTGAGTGCCCCCAATCGGCTGCCCTGTCCTCCTGCGAGGAGCATCGCGATGCATTCTTTCTTACTCATCGATTTCTCCTTCTGTCATCGATGTTTCTAAACCCATTAGCGACGGGTGCGGCGCCAGGTCGCGCCCGTCGAGTAATGCCGTGCTGGCAAAGGGTGCGCGCCGCTACGCGTGCCAGATCTCGTCGCGGTACTCGCGAATGGTGCGGTCGCTCGAGAACCAGCCACTCGATGCAGTGTTGAGCAGCGCCTTGCGGTTCCAGGTCTCCTGGTCGCCGTAGCTGCCAGTAAGCTTCTCCCACGCATCCACATAGCTGCGGAAATCGGCCATGACCAGGTCGGGGTCGTTGTTGTTCATGAGCTCGTTGTAGATGCTCTCGAAGTTGCCCGAAAGACCCGCAAAGGTGTTGTCCTTGAGCTCGTCCATCACGCGGCCCAGACGCTCGCGGTCGCCGTTGAGGGTATACCACGCAAAGTAGCTGTTGGATGCCCAGAGCTGCTCGACCTCGGGGGCGGTCAGGCCAAAGATGGCCTCGTTCTCGCGGCCGGCCAGGTCGGCGATCTCAATGTTGGCGCCGTCGAGGGTGCCCAGCGTAATGGCGCCGTTCATCATGAGCTTCATGTTGGACGTGCCCGAGGCCTCCTTACCGGCGGTCGAAATCTGCTCAGAGATCTCGGCGGCGGGGTAGATGAGCTGGGCGTTGCTCACGCGGAAGTTGGGGATAAAGCAGACCTTCATGACCTCGTTCACGCGCGGGTCGTTGTTGACGACCTCGGCGACGGAGTTGATGAGGCGGATGGTCTCCTTGGCAAAGGTGTAGCTCGAGGCAGCCTTGCCGCTAAAGATGAAGGTCGTCGGCGTCACGTGGAAGTTGGGATCGGCGATGCGACGGTTGTAGACGTCCATCACCTTCATGATATTCATGAGCTGGCGCTTGTAGGCATGGAAGCGCTTAACCTGAACATCAAAGACGGTGTTGGGGTCGATGACCAGACCGGTCTCGGCCTTAACGTAGGCGGCCAGGCGCTCCTTGTTGGCACGCTTGGAGGCACCCACGGCCTTCAGGAACTCGGTGTCGTTCTGGAACTCCTTGAGCTTCTCCAGCTCAAAGGCGTCCTTGAGCCAACCATCGCCAATGGCCTCGGTGACGAGCTTGGCGTAGGTGGGGTTGGCCTCGGCAAAGAAGCGACGGTGCGAGATGCCGTTGGTCTTGTTGTTGAACTTCTCGGGCGTCAGGGCATAGAAGTCCTTGAGCACGATGTTCTTGATGATGTCGGAGTGGATCTTGGCCACGCCGTTGACGCTGTGGCTGCAGATCACGGACAGGTTGGCCATGCGAATCTCGCCGTCCCACAGGATGGCGGTCTGGCGCAGACGCTCCTGCCAGCCCTCCTGCGTGGTGTCGAACGACTCGTGCCAACGACGGCTGATCTCGTCGATGATCTGGTACACCCGGGGGAGGAGCTTGGAGAACGTGCCGATGGGCCACTTCTCCAGGGCCTCGGGCAGGATGGTGTGGTTGGTGTAGCTCACGACCTGCGTCACGATGTTCCAGGCGTCATCCCACTCAAGCTTCTTCTCGTCGATGAGGATACGCATGAGTTCGGGGCCGCACATGGCGGGGTGGGTATCGTTGGTGTGGATGGCCACAAACTGCGGCAGCAGCTCCCAGTTCTCGCCGTGCTCCTTCTCAAAGGTGTCGAGCAGGCTGTAGATGCCGGCTGAGACAAACAGGTACTCCTGCTTCAGGCGCAGCAGGCGACCGTGCTCGCCGGCGTCGTTGGGGTAGAGGATGGCGCTGATGGCCTCGGCCTCGGCGCGCTCTGCGTCTGCCAGGGCGTAGTCGCCGCGGTTGAAGGCCTCCAGATCGAAGTGCTCCTCGACCGGCTCAGCGGCCCAGACGCGCAGCTTGTTGACGGTCTCGCCGGCATAACCCACAACGGGGATGTCATAAGGGACGGCCAGGATGTCCTGCGTGTCCACCGTGCGGTAGAACGTGCGGCCGTTCTCCTCAAAGCCCTCGACGCGACCACCAAACTTAATGGTCACGGCCTTATCCTGACGACGAACCTCCCAGGGATAGCCGTGGGTGAGCCACTCGTCGGTGGCCTCGACCTGGCTGCCGTTGACGATCTCCTGCTTAAACAGGCCGTAGCGGTAGCGCATGCCGTTGCCGTAACCGGCAATGCCCTCGGCTGCCATGGAATCCAAGAAGCACGCGGCCAGACGGCCCAGGCCACCGTTGCCCAGTGCCGGATCGGGCTCCTGGTTCTCGATGACGGACAGGTCAAAGCCCATGTCGTCGAGCGCCTCGGCGACCATGTCGCGCACACCAAAGTTGAGCAGGTAGTTGTCGAGCAGGCGGCCGATTAAAAACTCGATCGAGAAGTAGTACACGCGCTTTTTGCCCTCGGCGGTGGCGCGGGCGTCACTCTTGGTGGCAACGGTGCGCGCCTTCTCTGCCACGAGCTTGGCCAGGGCGTTAAAGCGGTCCAGGTCGCTGGCGGCCTCGACGCTCTTGCCGCTAATGCTCATGACGGCATCGCGATAGAGCTCAGTAAACTCCTGCTTGTTGTCGAAGATCTTATTCATACGTTCCTTTCCCCCGGGGATGTTTCTCCCGGAACGGTTATGACTTGTATCCTACGCCCCGACGGGGCGGGTATTACAGCTGTAACGGCTTTGTTACGCTTTCTTGGCAGACGGCTTAACAGAAGCAGACTTGGCCTTGGTAGCGGCCTTTTTGGCAGCCGGCTTCTTGGTCGCGGTAGCCTCAGCAGCGGGCTTTGCAGCAGCCTTGGCCTTGGTCGTCGTGGCCTTAGCCTTAGCTGGAGCCTTCTTAGCAGCTGCAGCCTTGGGCTTCACCGAGGACGTGCGCTTCTTGGGCGCAGCCTTGGGAGCCTCGATCACCGGCGGCTTGTAGCTGCTGGGACCGCGGCGCTTAAGCACCACGCCTGCCAGGCCGGGCACCTTGATCTCAATAGAGTCCATCTGCCCGTTCCAGGGATAGGGCTCGCTCGAGCAGGTGTAGGGCTCCTCGCCGGCATAGCCGCTGCCGCCGAACTCGGGACGGTCGGAATCGAAGATGACCTCCCAGTCACCCTCGCGCGGCACGCCCACGCGGAAGCTCTCGTAGCTCGCCGGGTCAAAGTTGATCAGGATCACCAGGTCGTCGTCGACGTCCTCGCCCTGGCGCACAAAGCTCACGATGGACTGCTTGGAGTTGTCCGCGTCGATCCAGGTAAAGCCGTCGTCGGTGTAGCCGCGCTCGTACAGGGCGGGCTCGGCGGTGTACAGGTGGTTGAGCGCCTTAATAAACGCCTGATGATGCTTGTGAGTCTCGTACTCCTCGGTCAGGAACCACTGAATGGACTCGTAGTAGCGCCACTCAATAAACTGGCCGATCTCGTTACCCATAAAGTTGAGCTTGGCACCTGGGTGCGTCATCTGGTAGAAGGCCAGCGTGCGCAGGCCGGCAAACTGGCGCCACCAGTCGCCCGGCATGCGGCCGATGAGCGAGCACTTGCCGTGCACGACCTCATCGTGACTCAACGGGCAGATGAAGTTCTCGGTAAAGGCGTACATGATGGAGAACGTCAGCAGGCCGTGGTTGCCGGGGCGCCACGGAAAATCGGTCTGCATGTAGTGCAGGGTGTCGTTCATCCAGCCCATGTCCCACTTGTAGTGGAAGCCCAGGCCGCCGTCCTGCGGCGGATAGGTCACGAGCGGCCACGCGGTGGACTCCTCGGCCATCATCATCACGTCGGGATAGTGCGCCTCTACAGCGCAGTTGACCTGACGGATAAACGCGCTGGCGTCCAGGTCCTCCTCGGTTCCGTACTTGTTGAACTTCTTTTGGCCTGGATCGTCGATGCCAAAGTTGAGGTACAGCATGCTGGACACGCCGTCCATACGAATGCCGTCCACGTGGAAGTTCTCGAGCCAGTACAGCACGTTGGAGACCAGGAAGGAGCGGACCTCGCCGCGGGCGAAGTCAAACTTGTGCGTGCCCCAGTTAGGGTGAATCTCGTGCTCAAACAGCATGTGGCCGTTAAAGGTGGCAAGGCCGTGGGAGTCGGCGCAAAAACCGCCGGGCACCCAGTCCATGATCACGCCGATGCCCGCCTCGTGGCACGCATCGATAAAGTGCATGAGCTGCTGCGGGTTGCCGTAGCGCGACGTGGCGGCATAGTAGCCGGTCGTCTGGTAGCCCCAGGAGCCATCGAAGGGATGCTCCATGAGCGGCATGACCTCGATATGCGTGTAGCCCATATCGCGCACGTAGTCCACGAGCTCCACCGACAGGTCGTCGTAGGTGTAGAACTCGCCGCGCTGCGCGGGGAAGGGATCCATGGGACCGGGGTAGTTGCCAAACTCGTCCGGCTCGCCCTGCGGCGCATCGCCGTGGCGCTTCCACGATCCGATATGCACCTCGTAGATGTTAAGGGGCTGTGACATGTGGTTGTGGCCGGCACGGCGCTTGAGCCATGCGGCGTCGTTCCACTTGTAGCCATCGAGGGTCCACAGCACGCTGGCGGTACCCGGAGGGCACTCGGCCTTAAAGGCATACGGATCGGCCTTATAGAGCTTTTCGCCCTCGTTGGTCTCGATGAGATATTTATAGAGCTGGCCCTGCTCGGCACCAGGAATAAAGCCTTCCCAAATAGCGCTCGTATGCACGGGCACCAGCGGGTTGGCCTGCTCATCCCATTCGTTAAATTCGCCAATGACATGGACGCTCTTTACGTCGGGCGCCCAAACGCAAAAACGCCAGCCGCGCGTACGGTTCTGCGTGTCGGGATGTGCGCCCATCTTTTCCCAGCTGCGCTCCCACATGCCAATGCCAAATAGATAGACATCGTCCTTGGAGAGCTCCGGTGCGTGCGGGGCGGCTTTACGGGTAGCGGGCTTTTTGGTTGCTGGCCTTAGCTTTTTATCGCTCACGTTTGATCCCATCATGACGCGGCAGCGTGTTGCCTTGGTGACTAGATGCGAAAGGTCCAAGGCTGCACGAATCGAAGGGACGGCGATAGTTCTATGATTCGTTCCACCTCGCGTGCTCGGTGGAACTTTCGGCAGAAACTACGATAACACCTGTACGTTACTTTTATGAAGGAAAGTGGTTTTAGGGCGGCGTTTAATCGGTAAGCGCCATGTTTAGACCACTGGCAGAATTGCCGTGGTAAAACTCTTGACAGTTTTACCAATTAGGGTTTCAAGATTGTTAGTCTGACGTTTGGTAAAACGTTTTTAGCAGGATGTTTACCATTTGACATCGAAAGGTTCGTTTATGTCCCAGACCGCCGCCCCCAACGTTGCTTTTATTTTCGATTGCGACGGCACGTTGGTAAATAGCACCCCCGTTTGGGCCTATGCCCAGCCCGAGTTATTGCACCGCCACGGCGTTGATGTGACGGTCGACGATTTTGCCCAGTTTGAGCACCTTTCGCTGGAGGACGAGTGCCAAGCCTACCACGATCTGTGGGGTGTTAAGGAAGAGGGTCCCGAGCTGTACGAGGAGCTGTGCGGCATTTTGCTTGAGGGCTACTCAAAGGTCGCACCGATTGCCGGGTTGATGCCGTTTTTGCAGCAGGCCCGGGATGCCGGTATAGCCATGTGCGTGGCAACCTCTACGACGGCCCATTTGGTGCAGGCCGCGCTGGATGGCTCCGGTGTGGCGCCGTACATGGACTTTATTACCACCACGGGCGAGGCCGGCCGCTCCAAGCACTTCCCGGATATTTACGAGCTGGCGTTGCGCCGTTTGGAGGAGCGCCGCGGGCATGCGTTTGATACCGCCTGGGTATTTGAGGACGCTGCATTTGGCCTGAAGAGTTCTGGTACCGCCGGCTTTAAGCGCGTGGGAATTTACGATCCGCTGGGGCACACGGATCGCGACGACGTGCGCAACAACTGCGAGATTTTTATCGATAGCTATGAAGAGCTGGACCTTGCTCGCGTGCTTACGTTTGAGGGTTAGGCGAGGATTGTGGCTTGCAAAGTATTAGTAGCCTGTGGCTCACCGGTGGTGGCGAGCGCCGAGTTGTTGCGCCAGCTGGCAGGGGAGTGCGACCGCATCGTCGCCGTTGACCGCGGGCTCGATGCGCTACTGGGCGCGGGGCTGAGCTGTGACGTCTACGTCGGCGACGCCGACACGGTAAGCGATGAGGGTCGCGCCTTGGTCGACGCCGCCAAAGACTTCGAAGTAGAGCGCCACAACCCCTACAAGGACTACACCGATCTAGCCCTAGCCCTAGACACCATCCGCCGCCGCTGGCCGGCCGCCGAATTAGTGGCAACCTGCGCCACCGGAGGCCGCCCCGACATGGCATTGTCCGTGTTGGGATTGCTAGCGGACTACAAAGACGCCCCCGTCTGGATAGAGGAAGACGAGACAACGGCAAGAATCCTGCACAAGGACGAAATCTGGACCATAGAAAACGCAACAGGCAAGACCTTCTCCATCATCGCCCTAGCCCCAAACACAGTAGTCAGCGAACAAGGCCTAGAATGGGAACTAGACCACGCCAAGTTAGGCCTACTAGCCGACACCGGCATCAGCAACATAGTCCGATCCACCGCAACAATCCAAGTCCACACCGGCACCGCCATCGCTTACCTCTATAAGTAAGGTCTATCGCATCAGGGTTTTATCGGGACGGTGGATAGAAATAAGCGCTCGAAGAGTGATTATTTCTGCCCCGTCCCAGGAAAACCCGTAAGGAGGATAGGCAAATCAAAATTCCCCCTTGCATCCCCAAACAAATTCCCCTATAGTATCTCCTCGTCACGGGGGCGTAGCTCAGCTGGGAGAGCGCTTGACTGGCAGTCAAGAGGTCAGGGGTTCGATCCCCCTCGTCTCCACCATTGTGAATGTAGAGCCTTCGGGAAACCGAAGGCTCTTTTCGTATGCATCCACCATGCACTCCAAAGCGCCGCCAAAAAAGTTGTGCAATTAATTTCCCATATCTGTACTTAGTTTGTTAGACAAACGCAATTAAACAGCGCGATACGTCGGGTCAACCCGACCCCATTATCGCCATGAAACACACGCCGCGCCCCAATAACCAGCGCCAACGTGAACAACATCGCAAAACAACCCCTTGAGCACGCTAAATGAACGAAATGTTGTTCACCACTAACCAAATAGGTTTCCTTACCAGCTTGTGCTAGGATACCTAACGTTACATGAGTTCAACTGTGCTCACGGTTCCAGCAAACCTCAAAGCGCAGGGTCGATCAGCATCCGGCCGTAACGGCGGTGCCAGAAACACCATGAGCTCCAATAAAGATGTCATGCAGTAAGTCTTAGTTGGCTTGCATGTCAACACGTAGCAGTCTTACAGCTGTTTGCGTGCGGTCCAGTTTTGTACCCGCTTGACTGGCTCGCACGCAGCCAGCTGGGGTTGTGGGCAAACTTGCGATACACGCCTGCAGCCTCAGCGCTGCATTTATACATACCGTTCACGGTGGGGCAGAGCCACGTGCTTGTCTGACTGGGCTCAGGGTTTGAATATGGAGCGCCTTCGCGCACAAGCGCCCTGGCGAAGCCATAGCCAAACCCCGTGAGCCACACGTAAGACAGCAAGGGGGTGGTGCTCGTGTGGTATGTGATCCAGGTCATTAACGGTCGCGAAGACGTAATGCGCGAGCGCATCGAGCGCGTGGTGCCGGCTGGCGCCATGCAGGAGCTCTTTTATCCCCAATATCAAACCGAGATCAAGGTACACGGCGAGTGGATCAACACGACCAAGCCGCTGTTTCCTGGCTATCTCATCTGCGATACGGCAGATCCCCGCACCGTGCAACAGTATCTGCTACGCATGGACGACTTTGCCCGGGTGCTTTCCCAGGACGGTCAGTTTGTGCCGCTGGCAAAAGAAGAGACCCAGCTCATTGGCAGTTTTACCAATAGGGGAGACCGCGTGGTGCCTATGAGCGAGGCCTTAAAAGATGGCGACCAGGTCGTAGTAACGGCTGGTCCGCTGCTGGGCCACGAAGGCCTCATTAAAACCATTAACAGACGCAAGAGCACGGCTTATTTGGAACTCGATCTGTGCGGCCGACGCGTAACCACCCGCGTTGGCCTCGCGGTGCTTTCAAGCGAGCAGCGCGTCATGCGCAACCTCAAAAAGGCGATCGCCTAGCTGCTGGCGATCGCAATACAGAACAGGGAGGATCCCCGACCTGGGGACGAAGTGTTGGAAGAGAACGTGTCGGATAAAACTCAATATGCAACGGATGCGCCCGTGGGGGCGGCGCTGATTGCTCAGGCCATGGGCCGGCGCGAGGGCGCCGGCCGTTACAAGGCCATGCAATCCATCATGGACTGGGACCGCTCGCGTCTGGCGTACCGGGCAGTGAAGCGCATGTTCGACATCGTGTTCAGCGGCGCCGTGCTCGTCGTCATCGCGATCCCCAGCCTGGTGCTGGCCGCGGCCATCCGCCTGGAGAGCGAGGGCAGCCCCTTCTACAGCCAGATTCGCGTTGGCCAGACGCGCCCCGACGGCAGCCTGACCACCTTCCGCATGTGGAAGTTTCGCTCCATGTACAAGGATGCCGACGAGCGCCTCGCCGAGCTCAAGGAGCAAAACGAGATCGCCGGCGCCATGTTCAAGATGAAGGAAGACCCTCGCGTCACCAAGATCGGCAAGTTCATCCGCAAGCACTCCATCGACGAGTTCCCGCAGTTCCTGAACGTGTTTTTGGGACAGATGTCTGTCGTGGGTCCACGCCCGCCGTTGCCTAACGAGGTCGCAGAGTACACCGAGTACGACCTGCAGCGCCTGGCAGTGAAGCCCGGCATCACCGGCTGGTGGCAGGTTACCGACCGCAACGATACGGACTTCGATGGCATGGTGCGACGTGATTTGGAGTACATCGCTAAGCGCGGCGTGATTACCGATCTAAAAATCATCGCCCTTACAGTCATTGAAGTAATAACGGGGGGGGGTGCCTGCTAGAGGCATTTCCCGAGATTTTTCCAATGGCGGGGTGTTAGCCCATGTCTAGGAAACCAACGGGAACCCTCTTCTACCGCATATGCAAGAGAACGTTCGACATAGTATTCAGCGCCTGTTGCACGGCGCTTCTCGCGATACCTATAGCCGGTGTATGCGCAGCGATATGCGCAGAATCGCCGGGACGGCCCATCTACGCGCAAGAGCGAGTGGGCAGGGGCGGTCGGGCGATTCGAGTGCTTAAGCTCCGCAGCATGGTCACTGACGCAAACGATGTGCATAAGTACCTAAACCCTGAGCAATTAAACCAGTGGGAGGTCGAGCGCAAGGTCGACAACGATCCCCGCATTACCAAGGTGGGCCAGTTCATCCGTAAATGTTCCATCGATGAGATGCCGCAGTTTCTCAACGTTCTTAAGGGTGACCTATCCGTTATCGGCCCGCGTCCCATCACGCGTGAAGAGTTGGAGCAACACTTCTCCGACGAGGAGAAGGAAGAGCTGTTGAGCGTCACCCCGGGCATCACTGGCCTATGGCAGGCGACTGACCGCAATGCCGCGACCTTTGAAAGCGGCTTGCGTCAACAGATTGAGCTTCGCTACGTACGCAATCGCTGTTTCCGCATGGATTGGAAGTGCTTCGTAGGTACTTTTGGCGCCATGTTCGGCAATTCCAAAACCGGTCGTTGATTTTCGAAACACTAATTATAGAAAGGTGAAATAAATGTCTTGCAATAGAACAGTGCCGTTCAATATTCCTCCTTGCGTAGGGGATGAAATCCAGTTTGTCCAACAGGCAGTTGAGGTCAACCACAAGATTGCTGGTGATGGCCTGTTTACAAAAAAGTGCAACGAATGGCTTGAAAGTCGCTTCAACTCCAATAAGATTCTGCTGACCACGAGCGGTACTAGTGCTCTCGAGATGGCTGCAATTCTTTGCGATCTAAAGCCTGGCGATGAGGTCATTCTCCCTTCGTTTACATTTACTTCAACGGCAACAGCGTTTGTTCTTGCTGGCGCGAAACTTGTTTTCGTTGATATCCGTCCTGACACCATGAATATCGACGAGACGAAAATCGAGTCCGCCATCACTGAACGTACTCGTGTTATCGTGCCCGTACACTATGCTGGCGTCGCATGCGAGATGGATACTATCATGGATATCGCCCGGCGCCACAACCTTCTAGTTGTCGAGGATGCGGCGCAGGCTGTCATTGCTACCTATAAGGGACGTGCTCTCGGCACTATCGGTGACTTTGGTTGCTATAGCTTCCATGAGACGAAGAACTATTCGATGGGCGAAGGCGGCGCCATCTCTATCAACAATTCCGCTTACTGCGATCGCGCGGAGATCATCCGTGAGAAGGGTACCAACCGCGCACAGTTCTTCCGCGGCCAAGTCGCAAAGTATAACTGGGTCGACTTCGGTTCGAGCTATCTTCCCTCCGAGCTCAACGCAGCCTATCTGTGGGCTCAGCTCCAACACGCCGATGAAATCAACGAGAATCGTCTGACAACATGGCGAGCCTATTACGCCGCCTTTGAACCCCTTGCGGAGAAAGGACTTTTGGAGCTTCCGCGCGTTCCCGAGGGCTGTGAGCATAATGCGCACATGTTTTATATCAAGTTGCGCGATCTGGAGGCCCGAACTTCTTTCATTACATTCATGAAGGAGCATGGCGTGGGGTGCGTGTTCCATTATGTTCCCCTGCATTCCGCTCCGGCTGGTGAGAGATTCGGCCGCTTCAGCGGAGAAGATGAACACACTACTCCCGATTCCGATCGTTTGGTTCGTCTGCCTATGTACTACGGTATGTCGCTTGAAGATTTCGAGTATGTCGTTTCCTGCGCCAAAGAGTACTTTCTCAAGAAGGCGAGGGCGTAGGAATGGGTGAAATGCGTCCCATTAAAGTGGCCTTCATTGAAGGCAAGATGAATTCTGGCGGCAAGAAGACGCTTTCCATGCAGTATTTTCTTAACTTCGACCCGGAGAAGGTCGAGGTCCACTTCATCTGCGACTCCGACTCCAACGCCGTGCCGACCGAGGAAATTGAGGCTCGCGGCGGGCGCGTCCATATCATCGCCCCTTACCAGAATATAGCGAAAAATATGTCCGATATGGCCGACGTGTTTAAGCGGGAGCACTTCGATGTGCTGCACGCCTATAACAGCACGATGAATCTGTTTCCATTGCGCGTGGCCAAGAAGTGCGGAATCCCGGTACGTATCTCCGAGAGTCTGTCCATGGCAAACGAGCGTGAGCCCAAGACCGTACTCAAGCTTATTTTGCGCAGATTCTCAAAGCTCTTTGCAACACATTATATGTCCTGCGGCGAGGACTGCGGCCGCTGGCAGTTCGGCGACGCTCTTTACGACGCGGGGAAGGTTAGCGTTTTCAAAACGGCCATCGACTCGCGCAAGAACTCGTTCGATCCCGTCCTTCGAGCGCAGACACGCGCAGAGCTGGGCGTTGCGGACGACGAGTTACTCGCAGGGTTCATTGGCAGGTTTGCTGCGCAGAAAAATCCCATGTTCCTGATGGAGATCGTGGGGGAGCTGTGCAAACTCAATCCCAAGGCAAAGTTTCTACTCATCGGCGACGGCGAGTACAAGGAGCAGATGCTCACATTTATGGACGCCAACAGTTTTGCCGACCGTGTGATGTACTTGGGTCGCAGGGAGGACATCGTCGGGTTTTACCAGGCGATGGATTGCTTCTTGCTGCCGAGTCTATATGAGGGACTTCCTGTTGTCGGTCTTGAGGCCCAGTGCGCGGGTGCTGAAGTGTTTTTCTCGAGTGAAATCACGCCAGAGGCGTCGTTCTGCGACCAAGGGCACTTTATGTCCCTGACTGACGGCGCCAAGAAGTGGGCCGAAGAGATAAACGTCGTCTGCAGCCGTGGAAAGGAACGCACATCTCGCACCGATGAGTGCATCGCCTCCGGCTTTGACTCTCGAGCCGAGGCTTTTAGGCTGCAGGACTACTACGCCAAGGCCTTAGCGGAGATGGGACGATAATTGAAGACTAATTTGGCTGCCCCTACCAAGTTGCCCTTAATTTCGGTTGTTGTGCCTATCTATAACGTCGAGAGGTATCTCGAGGAATGCATCAAAAGCATCTTGTCTCAGACCTACTCTAATATCGAGGTGGTTCTGGTCGATGATGGCTCAACAGACAACTGCCCAGCGATATGCGATCGATATGCAGCCGGAAACGACCGGGTGAAATCCGTCCATCGCGAAAATGGAGGGCTTAGTGCCGCCCGAAACACGGGCGTCAAGGCTTGCGACGGGGACTACGTCGGGTTCATCGATAGCGACGACTATATCTCACCCGTTTTCTACGAGGCACTGTATCGAGCTATTAAGCAGAGCGGTGTTGAGATGGCGGCTATGAGATACGGTGTCGACTTCTTTGACGGAGAGGAACCTGAGCTGGGACGGGACATCGAGGACGCTAGCGAGTACGATCTTCTGAGCGAGGAGCAGTACCAGGAAGAGATTTTGTACCAGAAGAGCTGGGCCGGGGCCGTTTGGCGGCTCTATTCGCGTGATCTCGCTGAGAAGATCTACTTCCCAGAAGGGCTTTATTACGAGGATGACGAGACGGCTTATAGGTTTGCCCATGGCTGCGGAAAGGTCCCTGTGTTGAAGGCAACCGATCTCTACGCTTACCGGCAGCGTCCTACCAGCATCATGCGAGGTGCTTTTAATCCTAAGAAGATGGAGAGCTGCTTGGAGATTACTCGGCGCATGCGCAGCAAAATGCTCGAATGGTACCCGCAGCTCTCTGGCGCTACATGCTCACGCTGTTTTGCTATCTGCCGAGTCGTTTTCTCTCAGATCCCCAAGGAGGACAAGGCAGCTCAGGTAACGATGTGGAAGGAATTGCAGGAGTATTCTGCAACTGTTATTCGCGATCCGAAGGCACGCAAGAAGGAAAGACTGGCGGCTTTAATATCGAGGATGGGACGCGTTCCGTTCCGCATTTTCTGCGATGTCTACCGACGACTGCTGCACGCCCAGTAGATTGCGACGTTAAAGGCTTTTTATGTTTCCATATATTGCAATAGTTGTCATAATTATTTTTTTTCTGCTCCTCTCCTCGGCGCATGTTGCTGATAGCGGGAAAGTTGGGCTTGTGGTCGTTGCCGCGGCTCTCAGCACTGTTGCTGGTTTTCGAGCGATGAGCGTTGGCACCGATACGAGAACCTACAGTACCATGTTCTACTGGATTGCAGGTTGTTCTGATTTAAGCAGCGCTTTTACCGTGTCCACTATCAATGCTCCTGTATATGTCTTTTACGCATGGGTTCTAGGTCGACTTGGACTTTCTCATCAAGCCTTGCTTTTGTTTAACGCGATTGTCACAAATACCGGTATCGCTATTTTTGCTAAGAGAACTTCGGACAATCCCCTTATTCCAATTCTCATATACTTCTGCTTGGGTCTGTATTTCCAAAGTCTCAACGGGATGAGACAATACGTTGCGATAGCCCTAGCAATCAACGCGTACCTCGATTTTTATTATTATGGAATTCGAAAGCCGAGAGCATGGGTCTTATTCCTCCTAGCGTCCGGAATCCACAATACAGTTTTGATTTTGCTCCCTGGAATCGGAGCAGCTCTTTACCTTCGAAAGCAAGACCATAAACGAAAAGGCCTTTGCTTTGTCAGCGCAATTGCCGCTCTATTCAGCCTGTCGCTCGTTGCCCTTTCGAACGTATTCATGGACTTATTCCCGATATATTCTATGTATGACGGTGTACAGAACATCGCGTTATTCTCTGGGGCATTCCAAGGACGAATTCGCTATCTATACGCAGTCCTTCTTGTTATCTGTGTCTTCGGATTTTTCTCTCTTGATAAGAAAGACGGAGCCAAGATTGAAACAAAGGAAACTAATCTGATATTCGCGCTCTTCCCCCTTTGCATCATATCCGGAATTGTTGGACTCGTATATGGAACTAGCTCTTTGATTAACAGGCTTCTTTGGTTTTATATGCCTGGCTATATTGCTTTCATACCCGCCGTTGTTAATAACACTGAGAAGGGGTGGGCCATTCTATTGAGATTCGGAATTGCGTCCGTTCTTCTTATTTGGCTCATAGCACAGTTCGTTGAGAACCAAGATGACATGCTGCCATATGCGCTTGGCATGGGACTCTTCTAGTGACTATTGGCTTCAAAGAAAGGGGACAACTTGATTCCGAAAATAATTCATTATGTTTGGTTCGGCGGCAAGCCGCTTGGCGAGAAGGAGCTTGCGTGCATTGCCTCCTGGAAGAAGTATTGCCCCGATTACGAGATAAAGCGTTGGGATGAGGATAACTTCGATCTCGACATCAACTCATATTGCAAAGAAGCCTATGCGGCGAAGAAATGGGCGTTCGTTAGCGATTATGTAAGATTATGGGTACTTGTAAATAACGGCGGTGTCTATATGGATACCGATGTCGAGGTCACCAAGCCTCTCGACTCTTTTCTTGAGCTTGAGGCGTTCTCTGGATTTGAGTCCGATGGGGATATTCCAACGGGGATAATGGGATGCCGCAAAGGTTTTCCGCTATTCCAGGCTTTGTTGGATGATTATGAAACTCGGCGTTTTCTCAAACTGGATGGTTCTTTCAATATGACGACGAACGTCGTGTACATTACTGAAGCCTGTCTCGAAAAGGGCCTTATCCGCAACGGACAACTTCAAACCGTCGATGGCTTTACGCTATATCCCAAAGATTGGTTTTGTCCAAAAAGTCATGAGACCGGACGCATCTTTATTACCGAAAATACGCACGCAATACACCATTTCGCCGGTTCTTGGGAGAACGAGAGTACAAAAGAGATCGTTGCTCTGAAAAAAGATCTTTTAGGCCGCCATCCCTGGATAAATATCAAGGTTGCCGCTTTGATCGCCAAATTGAAATACGCATTCTCCCACGGCGATTATAAGCCGCTGCTCGACGGTTTCCGTAGCGCTTTTAAGCAAGCCGGCAAGTGATAGGTGAGGCAAAGACATGCAGTACATTTCAGGATTGGCTTTTGAATAATATGGCTTCTACATTCCAATCAAATAGAGTTGCAATCATGACGTGGTTCAGTTACCACAACTATGGATCTGCACTTCAGGTAACGGCACTTCGGCATGTTGTAAAAAGCTTCGGCTATGACGTTGATATCGTGGATTATGCGCCCTACGGGAAATATATTAAGCGTCCGGCGTTCAAAAGTGCTTTTGATGTCTACGGGGGTCTCCTCGATAAAGCAAAAGACAGGCTTTTAAACATAGACTATCAGCCGAAAGAGAGGGAGCGACTCTTCGATGCGTTTCTCGGCGAGCAATTAAATCTGACTGAAATCTGCCCCACGATGGCTGAACTTGAAGGGCTGAACGACTCTTACGATGCTTTCATCTGCGGCAGCGATCAGATTTGGGCTCCGAGTGTATATGACCCACATTATTTTCTCGACTTCGTCGCAGACGACCGACTCAAGATTGCCTATGCGCCGAGCGTCGGATTACCGAAAGTGCAAGACTCCGACGTGGCAAGGCATATGGCTGGACTATGTGGCAGGCTGGATGCTTTGTCTACCCGTGAGGAGTCCGGGAGCAGCATCATTAGCCGCCTTACCGGGAGAAATGTAGCGACTGTTGTCGACCCCACCCTCCTTATTGAAGGTGAGAAATGGCCTGAACTGGTATCTGCGAAATCCATTCGTCGCGACAAGCCCTACCTACTTGCGTACATGCTTGGAGCCAATGAGCGACATTGGAAGAGAATATATAAATTGGGAGAACTGCTGAGCTTAGAGGTTCGGCTTGTGCCGGTGTTCAAGAAAGACCTGAAGCGGTCTGGGTGTATAACCGACCCTATTGGCCCGGCCGAGTTCGTTTCCCTCGTTGACGGGGCCTCCTACGTCTGCACTGATTCGTTCCATGGTGTCGCGTTCTCCATCAATATGAACCGCAATTTCTGCGCCTTCGAGCGCTTCAAGCGCGGTGATTCGGGGAGTCAGAACTCACGTGTCTACAACATACTCGATAAGGCAGGTCTCAAGTCGCGACTTGCCTCGGATGAAGCTAGAGACGAGGAGCTGGTCGCCTCCATTGATTGGTCCGCTCCTAACGACAAAATGGCTGCCGAGAGATATCGCTCGCTCACTTGGCTCGAAGCCGCGCTAAAGATGGATTCCAGGCCTCCCGCCCATAAGAACAATGTTTGTCGGAGCCGCACGCTCTGCTGCGGGTGTACTGCATGTTCCAGTGCTTGTCCAGTTGATGCCATCGATGTCTCTCTGGATGAAGAGGGCTTCTGGCGAGCTTTTGTGGATGAGAATGCCTGCATCTCTTGCGGTAAATGTCGCAATGTTTGCCCTTTCATTAAACATGACGAATCCTTGGCCGTCGATGAAGGTCGTCTCTTCTCCTTCAAGTCGTTTGACGGTGAGCAACTGCTCCACTCGTCCAGTGGTGGCGCTGGAGCGTCCATTGCCAAGATGTCAGCCGCTGACGGCGCAGCCCTACTAGGCTGTTCCTACGAGGACGGACGCGGAGCCGTGGGTCGCCTCGTCGAGGCCACCGACTCGGAAGGTGTGGCCTCGCTCGCGGGCAGCAAATATACCCAAGAAGAGGTTGGTACCGCACTCTCTCTCGCGGCCCGTCATGACGGGCCGCTCGTTGTCTTTGGCACGCCGTGCCAAATTCAGGCGGCGAAGAATCTCATGTGCGGTCGAAGCGACGTCACCTACGTCGACTTTGTATGTCACGGTGTGCCCACCAGGTACCTGCTAGACCGTTATGCTGACTGGCTTTCTTCTGAGTACTCCATGAGGGTCGAAAATCTACATGTGGACTTCCGCCACAAGCCGCGTGGTTGGAGAGAGATATACCTATATGCGAGCGATGGCATTCATGAGTACTGTGAACACCAGCGCAAAGACCCATATTTTCTTATGTTTGAGGCTGGGCAGTGCTATGCGAGCTGTTGCTACGAATGCCCTTGGAGGACGGCGAGTGCTGCGGATGTTAGGATGGCGGACTACTGGGGGCCGAGATTCGCAGACGATAAGACCGGCGTGAGTATGGTACTGGCCTTGACGAATCGTGGCTACGAAGTCATGGACGAGCTGCGCAAGTACGGCGATATCGCGGATCGACCATTTGATGACTACAGGAAGTATCAGCAGTGCGAAAATATGCCCGCTCCCGCATTCCGCGACGAGCTTATTGCGGAACTATCCGATTCCGCATCGAGCTTGAAGGCTCTAAGCGATGAGTATGCTGAGCCCGTCGCCTCGACCCGCGATGCCTTGGAACGCCTTGACCCGCTTAAGTCTGTTGTTAAGCGCATGATCGGGAGGCGATGAATTTGACGGGAGGGCGCACGCGTGAGTTGGCGGTGAACACTGGGCTATTCGCCATCAGCTCCTTTGGATCGAAAATCATATCGTTTCTCCTGCTGCCTCTTTACACCGCTGTCCTATCGACTGGTGATTACGGCACTGTCGACCTAATAAACAGTACCGTCAGCCTTCTAGTGCCCTTGCTGACGCTCAACATACAAGATGCGGTGCTTCGGTTCGGCTTGGGCAGAGATGCAGAACCTGAGGAGATTCTCTCTATAGGACTTCGCATGACTGCGGGTGGCAGCTGTGTGCTTTTTCTGATCGTAGCCAACCTTCTAGTTTTTCACATCGCCCCGTTTGACAGTGCCTATTGCGTGTTTCTCGTTGCAATGTTCGTTTTTACGGCTCTCTCCAACGTGCTAACCATGTACGCGAAGTCGCAAGACCACGTCATGTCGCTCGTGGTGAGCGGCATCGGAAACACCTTGATTATGAGCGTTTCTGCCATACTTTTGCTCGTTGTGGCCAAGGCGGGCGTAGTGGGATACATGGCTTCTATGATTCTCGGCTGCCTCTTTTCCACGCTATATCTCTTCTTCGTTTGCAAGGCTTGGAGAGGCCTCTCCGTGAAAGTCCAAAGCGGACTATTGGGATCGATGATTGCGCTGAGTGCACCTTTGGTCGCCAATAGCCTCGCATGGTGGATTAACGATGTAAGTGACCGTTATGTCGTAACTTTCGTATGTGGTGCCGCGGCGAACGGGATTTACGCCGTTGCTTACAAGATTCCGACAATCCTTTCGACCCTGCAGACGATTTTTTACAATGCTTGGGCCATTTCCGCCGTGAAAGAATTCGATCCCAAGGATGCCGATGGCTACTTAGGCCGAATGTATGAATTGTATTCCGGCGCTATGTCGATCGCATGCTCGATGATTATGCTGCTTGATGTGCCGCTCGCCATGGTTCTTTACTCGAGCGACTTCTTCGAAGCTTGGCGATTTGTTCCCCTACTGTTGGTGGGCGTTTTTCTAAACGGTCTTGCTTTGTTCGAGGGCTGTCTCTTTACTGCGGCTCGTAAAACGAAAGCAGTTTCCTGGACAACAATTGCGGGAGCGTGTGTGGGCATTGTTTCCTGCGTCGGACTCACCTTCGCGATAGGGCCCCTCGGTGCGGCGGTTGCTACCGTAGTCGGTTACGTTATGACATGGGCTACCAGGACGGCAGCTATGACTCGAAACGTAGTTCAATTGAGGGTCTCCTGGGGTAATGAGACAGCGACCCTGGCTTTACTTCTGGTTCAGGCGGTTCTGGCCATGCAGTGGGGCACGCAGCCCCTACAACTTTTGTTTTTCTTTTCTGTTCTGTTCTTGCGACGCGGGCAGATTAACGGAATTTCAGCCGTTGTTATGTCGAAGATCAAGAGCGGGCGGAGTTAATAGTCCATTTTCGCTGCGAGAAGGAAATAAATGAGATGAAGGGCATTATCCTCGCGGGCGGGTCTGGAACCCGGTTGCACCCCATAACCAAGGCTGTAAGCAAGCAGCTGCTTCCGATTTACGACAAGCCGTTGGTGTACTATCCATTGAGCGTGCTGATGCTCGCCGGTATTCGCGAAGTGCTTGTCATCTCGACGCCGCGTGACCTGCCAGCGTTCGAGAAACTCCTCGGCGACGGCGCCGAATTGGGCATGCGATTGGAATACGCCGAACAGGCCGAGCCTCGCGGCCTAGCTGAAGCTTTTACCATCGGGGGCGACTTTCTTGCCGGCGAGCCGTGTGCGCTAGTTCTGGGCGACAACATGTTCCATGGTCAAGACCTCACTCGCGTGCTTGTACGCGCAAAGGAGAGAGTGGAATGTTATGGCGGGGCCGTTGTATTTGGATACCCCGTACAGGACGCCAGGGCCTTCGGTGTGGTGGAGTTCGATCAAAATCATCGTGTGGTTGGCATCGAGGAAAAGCCCGAGGTTCCAAAATCGAACTACGCAGTACCGGGGCTGTACTTCTATGACGGGCAAGTCTCCGATATCGCGGCCAACGTTAAGCCGAGCGCACGCGGTGAGCTAGAGATTACGAGCATCAACAATGCCTACCTGGATCAGGGTCAATTGTCGGTCGAGCTGATGGGGCGAGGCATGGCGTGGCTGGATACGGGCACGCCCGAAGGTCTTTTGAAGGCCGCCGAGTACGTGGAGGCCGTTCAGAGCCGCCAGGGATATTACATCGCATGCTTGGAAGAAATCGCCTATCGTCGCGGCTTTATCGACTATACACAGTTATATGAACTGGGCGAAGCGCTGAAGAAGACCGCATATGGCAAGTATCTTTTGAACGTGGCCAACGAGGCAAGGAGGGGGTAAATATGACAGACATTTTCGAACCTAAGAACATCATCGTCACGGGCGGCTGCGGCTTCATCGGCAGCAACTTCGTGCACTACGTGGTCGACAACCATCCGGACGTCCACGTCACCGTCCTGGACAAGCTGACCTACGCCGGCAACCCCGAGAACATCGCGGGGCTGCCCTCCGACCGCGTGGAGCTCGTCGTCGGCGACATCTGCGACGCCGCGCTGCTGGACCGCATCGTCCCGGGCCACGACGCCATCGTGCACTACGCCGCGGAGTCCCACAACGACAACTCCATCTCGGACCCCGAGCCCTTCCTGCGCACCAACGTCGAGGGCACCTTCCGCCTGCTCGAGGCCGTCCGCAAATATAACGTCCGCTACCACCACGTCTCCACCGACGAGGTCTACGGCGACCTGGCGCTCGACGACCCGGCGAAGTTCACCGAGGAGACGCCGTACAGGCCGAGCTCGCCGTACAGCTCGACCAAGGCTTCTTCCGACATGCTGGTCCGCGCCTGGACCCGCACCTACGGCCTGCGCACCACGATCTCCAACTGCTCCAACAACTACGGGCCCTACCAGCACGTGGAGAAGTTCATCCCCAGGCAGATCACGAACATCATCGACGGCGTCCGCCCCAAGCTCTACGGCCGCGGCGAGAACGTCCGTGACTGGATCCACACCGAGGACCACTCCAGCGCCGTCTGGGACATCCTCACGAAGGGCCGCATGGGGGAGACCTACCTCATCGGAGCCGACGGGGAGAAGAACAACATCACGGTGCTTCGCATGATCCTGGAGGCCATGGGGCGCGACCCCGAGGACTTCGACTGGGTCGCCGACCGCCCCGGCCACGACCGCCGCTACGCCATCGACTCCACCAAGCTCCAGCGCGAGCTCGGCTGGAGGCCGGCGCACACCGACTTCGCGGAGGGCCTCAAGGCCACCATCGACTGGTACGTCGCCAACGAGTCCTGGTGGCGCCCGGCCAAGGAGGCCACCGAGGCCAGGTACAAGGCACAGGGCCAGTAGGAAGGTTGTGACTTTGATGAAAAAAATAATGCTCGTCTTCGGTACGCGCCCGGAGGCAATCAAGATGAGCCCGCTCGTCAACGAGCTGAAGGCGCGCGCGGATGAGTTCGAGACCGTCGTGACCGTGACCGGCCAGCATCGCGAGATGTTGGACCAAGTTCTGCGTGTCTTCGGTGTGACTCCCGACCACGACCTGGCAATCATGAAGCCGGGCCAGACGCTGTTCGACGTGACGTGCGACGTGCTGCTCAAGCTCAAGGCGGTCCTCGAGGACGAGAGGCCCGACGTGGTCCTGGTCCACGGTGACACCACGACCAGCTTCGCCGCTGCGCTCGCATGCTTCTACCTGCAGATCCCCGTGGGGCACGTCGAGGCGGGCCTTCGCACGCACGACATCTACAGCCCCTGGCCCGAGGAGTTCAACCGCCAGGCGGTCGACATCGTGAGCGAGTACTACTTCGCCCCGACGGAGGCGAGCAAGGAGAACTTGCTCAATGAGGGCAAGTCTGAAGGCAAAATCTGGGTGACCGGCAACACCGGTATCGACGCCCTGCGTACCACCGTGCGCGAGGGGTACTCCCACCCCGAGCTCGAGTGGGCCGAGGGCTCCCGCTTCATCCTCATCACGGCACACCGCCGCGAGAACCTGGGCGAGCCCATGCACCGCATGTTCCGCGCCATCCGACGCGTGATGGAGGAGCACCCCGACACCAAGGCGATCTACCCCATCCACATGAACCCGCTCGTCCGTAATGCCGCCCACGAGGAGCTCGACGGCTTCGACCGCCTGCATATAATCGACCCGCTCGAGGTGCTCGACTTCCACAACTTCATGGCGGCGAGCCACCTCATCCTCACCGACTCGGGCGGCATCCAGGAGGAGGCCCCGAGCTTGGGCAAGCCGGTGCTCGTGATGCGCGACACCACCGAGCGCCCCGAGGGAGTCGCCGCCGGCACGCTGAAGCTCGTCGGCACCGAGGAGGACGTCATCTACCGCGAGTTCAGCCGCCTGCTCAGCGATCAGGCCGAGTACGAGGCCATGAGCCATGCTTCGAACCCTTACGGCGATGGGCATGCGAGCGAGCGCATCGCGGACGTGCTGGCACAGTAGATTTCTCTGAACCGTTTAATGTAGCTGCTCTTTTCATAGTTATGAATGCACGCCTTGAACTCACGTGTATGCGGAATCAAGAGGTCGCTATCGCCGCAATTGCCTCGTTTTGCACTATTGCATTTTCATGCGACAAGTTAGAAGGCGCTGGTTATAGACCTTTTGATCCACGTGATTGTGGCAAGAGCAAGACATTTAGCAGATGAGATTTATAGCTTACTGGCTGCGTCGAGCGTCTTCGTTCACCGTACGACCGATGAATGCGTTGATCCTAGCTTTGATGTAGATGTTTGCGTCGAGTTGAATTACTGAATTCTGGTGACTTCTCTGATTGAATAAGTTGATTTGCGATATCGGAAATTTTGCTAAAGGTTTACGTCAACGCCATCAGTTTCTTGCTGAATTCAGCATTGCCTTCATCTGGAATCTGCTGGGCATTCTTCTTCCGACAATTGCCTGTGGCATATTGCTTCAAATCTCTGGGCTCCAGTCTTTTTGCGACTATTTATTGAGCGATCTGAGCAAGGCGGCTTTTAGCTTTTCTTCTGCTTCGCTTCTTTGTGTTGATCTAATTCATGGCAATTGTTCAGAAATCCATTCGGGTATTAAATGGGGCGTTGGAATACTCTTATTAATGCTATCGCTTTTGTTGTCTTGTGGGCTGGCAGTCAACCAGATACTGTTTGAGTCGTCTTATCTTAAAGAGCAGGCGAGCATGTCTCCTTTCATTAACTCGCTGGTCGCACTATCCGTCTCAGCATATTTGGCAGGGTTGATTTCCGATCTCAACCGAACACATTGAGCGGATAGGCCGTTCCCGCAGTTAGCCGAACGCCCCCGGAGCCCC
>CAKUEW010000004.1 GCA_934646815.1 uncultured Collinsella sp. | reverse complement strand
GGGTACCGGGTTCCCACATTCATCCGCACATGTGCGGATGAATGTGGGAAGTGTTCGGGTGAAGTTGATAATCAAGGGTTCGCCATCGGCGGTATATCCTGCGTGCGCAATTGATGGAACCCCACGCTTATTGCTACAATTCGTAGAAATATGCTTTAAATGCACGAGGAAGGAACCACATGTTTGGTTTTAAGAAAGAGCTTTATACGCCCGAGTACCAGCTCGCCGGTGACGAGTGCGCGGTAATCGAGACGTCGAAGGGCACCATCAAGGTTAAGTTTGACGGCGAGGGCGCTCCCATCCATGTGGCGAACTTCTGCGAGCTTTCCACTATGGGCTTTTACGACGGCCTTAAGTTCCATCGCTACGTGCCCGGCTTTGTGATCCAGGGCGGCGACCCCAACACCCGCGATATGTCCGGCGCCGATGTCGCCGCCGGCCTTGAGGGGCCCGACGGCATGCCCGGTACCGGCGGTCCCGGCTACTGCATTAAGGGCGAATTTGCCACCAACCCGCACAACAGCCATGCTGACGGTGCGCTTGCCATGGCACGCTCCATGGATCCCGATTCCGCGGGCTCGCAGTTCTACTTCTGCCTGGGTGCCCAGCACAACCTCGATTCGGGTTACACCGTCTTTGGCACCACGGTCGAGGGCCTCGATGTGATTTCGCAGCTGCGTGCCGGCGACGAGATCGTTCACGTCGAGATCGTTCACGAGTAAAAGGGGACTTCCTTGAATAGCCAGCTGATCCAACAGGGCCGCGCCGCTTATCGCGCGGGTGATTATTCTGCTGCCGCCCAGATGCTCGGTGCGGCAAAGACTCCCAACGAGATTATGGGCGAGGCCGACCACCTGCGCGGCAACGCCTTGATGCACCTGGGTATGTACGCCGAGGCCGCCGAGGCCTACGCCGCCGCCCTGAACGATGGCACCTATGGCAAGCGCGGCGCGCTGCTCACCAACCGCGGTAAGGCGCTTGCCGCCGTGGGCGATTACACCACGGCTGCCCAGGCCTTCTCCGCCGCCACCCAGGATGCTTCCTATGCCACGCCGTTCAAGGCCTACCTGGGCCTTGGCAACGCGCTCTTCCAGTCGGGTGATTACGCCAATGCCGGCACAGCCTTCCGCCAGGCCGCCATCGACGGCGCCAACCCGGCTCCTGCAGCCGCCCTCGGCGAGCTCGGTCGCTGCTTTATTAAGCTCGGTCGCCCGGCGGACGCCGTGGAGACCTATCGCACGGCCATCGATTTTGCCGGTCCGCGCGACGATAGCCGCGCACTCAACGCCGGTATGGGCGAGGCGCTCTCTGCAGCCGGCCGTCCGTCCGAGGCGCTCGATGCATTTAACGCCGCCACCGCAGACGGCATCTACCAGCTCACGCCCGAGCAGTCCGACGAGCTTGCCCGCGTGCACGATTCACTCGCTGCGCTTTCGGCCCAGACGGCCATGGCCACGGCTCCCGCACCCGCGATGGATGCACCCGCCGTTGACCCGCTCGACCCCACGGGTGCGACCGGTCAGTTTATGCCCGATCCCTCCGACACGGGCTTCTTTACCCTGTCCGAGTCCGAGATGGTCCAGCAGGACCGAAAGCAGGCCAAGGTCCGTCGTCGCCATCGCCATACGGGTCTTAAGGTCTTCTTGGTGCTGCTTCTGCTGATCGTGATCGCCGCGGGCGGCCTGGGCTTTGCCTATACGCGCGGTCTGGGCTTCCCCTCGCAGGAGTCCGTGCTTACCGACCTGTTCCAGGCTGCCGGTGACGGTGATACCGCAAAGGCCGAGTCCTGCCTGGCATCGAGCCTGTCCGAGGACGCCAAGTCGATGATCATCTCCTCGATTCCGCAGGGCGCCACGCCTTCCATCGAGGGCATGGACCAGTCCATGACCGAGACCACCGCTAAGGTGAAGGTTGCGCTGTCCAAGGGCGGCGAGCAGGAGTACACCGTCAAATTTGTGCGCGCCGACAACCATATCGGTTGGACCGTCTCTTCTCTCGACATCGATTTCTCGGCTGCCGATAACCAGTAGCGACCTTATGGGGTTTGGCTTTGCCCGGTGCCTCGCCGCAAGTGGGGTGCCGGGTTTGCGCTAGTATGAGCTATTAGGTTTCCAGCAATCATCCAACACATCAGGAGTTGCGTTGTTTTCTTTGATGGATATGTTCTTCGGTAGCTACGCGGGCGATCTTGCCATCGACCTCGGCACCGCCAATACGCTTGTCTCCGTGCGCGGCAAGGGCATCGTCATCCGCGAGCCCTCCGTCGTCGCTATCGACAAGAACGATGAGCGCATCCTGGCGGTCGGTATCGAGGCCAAGCGCATGCTCGGCCGTACGCCCGGCAACATCGTGGCCGTGCGTCCTCTGAAGGACGGCGTCATCGCCGACTTTGACGTTACCGAGGCCATGCTTCGCTACTTTATCGACAAGGCGTCCGAGAAGCGTTACCCGTGGACCCCGCGCCCGCGCGTTGTCGTGTGCGTTCCTTCCGGCGTCACGTCGGTGGAGAAGCGTGCCGTCTTCGAGGCTACGATTCAGGCTGGCGCCCGCCAGGCATACCTGATCGAGGAGCCCATGGCGGCTGCCATCGGTGCCGACCTGCCCGTCGAGGAGCCCACCGGCTCTATGGTCATCGACATCGGCGGCGGCACTACCGAGGTCGCCGTTATCGCCATGGGCGGTATCGTCGTGTCGCAGTCCATCCGTATTGCCGGCGACGAGTTCGACCAGGCGATCCTTACGCACGTTCGCGATGCCTATAACCTGGCTATCGGCGAGCGCACGGCCGAGGACATTAAGATCAAGGTCGGTTCTGCCGTACCGCTCAAGGACGAGCTCGACGTCGAGGTCAACGGCCGCGACGTGATCACGGGCCTGCCCAAGACGGTGCGTATCGAGAGCGAGGAGATTCGCCGCGCGCTCAACAAGCCGCTCGACGAGATGGCCAAGGCCGTTAAGGACGCTCTGGACGCCACGCCGCCCGATCTTGCCTCGGACCTTATGTACTACGGCATCTTGCTGACCGGCGGCGGCGCGCTGCTGCGCGGCCTCGATGTGCGTCTGCGCGACGAGACCGGCGTTTCGGTCAACGTGAGCCCCACGGCGCTCGATAACGTCGTAAACGGCTGTGCCCGCGTGCTCGAGGCCAACGCATTTGACGGTGGCTTCGTCCAAACCAATGCTTAATTTCCAAAAGGTGGATTCCATTTGGCACGATCTTCGGGTTTCTCTCCAAATCTGAATACCAAGCGACAATCAACGGGTATGCGCCCGTTGATTGTTTTCAGCGTGATTTCGGTGCTGCTCCTCACGTTTTATATCCGTGAGGGCGAGGCGGGGCCAATTCATGCCGTGCGTTCGGGCGTGACGACGATTACCTCGCCGGTTCGCTTTGTGGGCTCGGCGGTGGCGACGCCGTTTAACGCCATCGGCAATGTGTTTTCGAACCTCACGGCTTCGCAGGACACACTTGCCGAGCTTAAAAAACAAAACGAAGAGCTGACCTCTAAGGTGGCCGAGCTCTCCGAGGCCCAAAAGACCGCTGAGCGCCTGGAGGGCCTGGTCGGTCTGCAGTCGACCTATAACCTCAAGTCGACCGCTGCGCGTATCGTGGACGCCTCGGGTGATGCCTGGACCTCGACGGTCACCATCGACAAGGGTTCTGCCGACGGCCTTTCCATCAATATGCCCGTGACGAGCTCGGCAGGTGTTATCGGGCAGATTATCGAGGTCTCGGCCAAGATGTCGACCGTGCGTCTGATTGGCGACGAGAACTCGGGCGTTTCCGCCATGGTGCAGGACACGCGCGCCCAGGGCATGCTGCAGGGCCAGGCCGATGGCACGCTGCGCCTTGAGTACGTGAGCGTCGACTCCGACGTCAAGGTGGGCGACATCATCGTCACCTCGGGCATTGGCGGCGTGTTCCCCAAGGGTCTGCCGCTGGGAACGGTGTCCTCGGTGGAGAAATCGGCCAACGACGTGTACTACACCATCGTGGTGCGCGCCCAGACCACGGCCGAAAACAACGAGGAGGTGCTGGTCATCACTTCGCTGACCGATGAACAGTCGGCATCCGATGATGACGTGAGCACGGCCAACAGCACGCCGCAGGGCACGTCGCGCGATGCGGCGACCAAGACAAAGGACGAGAGCTCGGACGACAGCTCCGATTCGTCCGACACGACCGATTCCGGTTCGAGCGAGTAGGGAGGCACGTCCATGGATCTTCACGAGCAGGGGGCGAGCTCCCGTACGTTTGCGATTGCGGCCGTCGTGTGCGTGCTGCTGCAGGTGGGTCTGGCCCCGCAGATCTCTATCGCGGGCGGGCGCGTCAACTTTATGATCATCTTGGTCTGCCTGGGCGTGTTCTCGGGCGATCCCACGCGCGCCGTCGTCTGCGGTTTTTGCAGCGGTCTGTTCTACGACCTATCGGCATCCGTGCCGGTGGGCGTTATGTCGCTGCTGCTGACGGTGGGCAGTTTTGCCCTGGTGCATAGCGCCGCCGGTCAGGTGGGCGGCAGCCCCAGCGCCCGCGGCATCACCGTTGGGGCCTTTGCGCTTGCCATCAACGTGGTGTACAGCATCATCTTGCTCTTTATGGGTTTGGAGACGAGCTTTGTGGTGGCTATCTTCGGTCACGCCCTGCCGTCTTCGATTTTGACGGGCTTGGTGGCCATCCCGTTTTTGATGTCCGGAGCCGCACCGCAGGCGGGCTATGGATTCTCTGCCCGCGGCAACCGTCAGACGGGCATGCGCTTTAAGCCCAAGACGCGAAAGCTCAAATAGGGGAGGCCCATAGATGTCTTCCCAGATGACGGTTATCATCGCCGGTGTCGTTTTGGTCGTGGCCATTGTGGTCGCGCTGATCATTATGCGTCGCGGTGATTCCCGTTTTACCTACGATACGCAGCACGGAACGGCCCCTCGCGCTACCGAGGGCGAGGGCAATACCGCCGCGACGGCGTTTAAGGGTCGCTTTTCCATCCTCACCACGGGCGTGGGCGCTATGTTTGCTGCGCTCGCCGTTAAGCTGTGGGGCATGCAGATGGTCTCGTCGGACTACTACGACAGGCAGGCCAAGAGCAATCAGACCCGCACCGTCACCACGCCTGCCGTGCGCGGCCGCATCCTCGATCGCAACGGCGTGGCGCTCGTACAAAACCGCCCCTCGCTTGCCGTCGTCGCCTACCGCGACCTTGCCGAAGATGCTGTTTTGGTTCTCCATCTCGCCAACGTGCTGGGCATGCCCTATGTGGCGGTGCTGCGTAATATCCAGGACAATTCCGAGGGCGCGCAGAGCCTACACACCATTGCCACCGACGTTCGCCGTTCCACGGTCGCCTATATCCAGGAGCACGCTGGCGAGTTTCCCGGCGTGAAGATTGCCGAGCGCACCGAGCGCCAGTACCCCTATGGCGAGACGGCCTGTCATATCTTGGGTTATACCGGCACCATTACCTCCGAGCAACTCGAGGCCCAGAACAAGAAGTCGTCGGGCAATGACGACAGTTCCGCGGGGCAGATCACGTACCAGTCGGGCGATATCGTGGGTCAGGCGGGCGTTGAGAGCTATTACGAAAACCTGCTGCAGGGCATTCGCGGCGAGCAGACCGTGAAGGTCGATGCGTCGGGCAACGTGACCGGTCAGGCCGGCGCCGTGCCCGCCAAGGCCGGCTCGGACATTAAGCTCACGCTTGACCTTAAGATTCAACAGGCGTGCGAGACGGCGCTCGCAGACGCTATCGAGCTCGCCAAGACCACGGGTTACAGCAATGCCGGCAACGGCGCCGTGGTGTGCCTCGACCCCAACAACGGCGAGATTTTGGGCATGGCGAGCGAGCCCAAGTTCGATCCGTCGGTGTTTATCGGCGGCGTCTCCAACGACGTGTGGACCGAGCTCAACGATGATGAGGGTTCGCACCCGCTGCTCAACCGCGCCATTAGCGGCCAGTACATGTCGGCCTCGACCATCAAGCCTCTCTCGGCCTTGGCGGGTCTGGAGTTTGGCACCTACACCTCGGGCCAGACGACCGATTGCACGGGCTATTGGACCGGCTTGGGCAAATCGTGGGGCAAATACTGTTGGCTGCATTCCGGCCACGGCACCATGACGCTGCAGTCGGGCATCGCCAACTCCTGCGACCCTGTGTTCTACGACATGGGCAAGGCTTTCTTCTACAGCGACAATCATTCCGAGGGCCTGCAAGAGGTGTTCCGTCGTTGGGGCCTGGGTGCAACCTGCGGCATTGACCTGCCCAGCGAGGGCGCCGGTCGCATTCCCGACGCCGAGTGGAAAGAGTCGTACTTTACCGATGCCTCGGCCGAGGATCGCAAGTGGAACGCCGGCGACATGACCAACATCGCCATTGGTCAGGGCGACATCTTGGTCACGCCGCTACAGATGGCGTGCGCCTATATGGGTCTTGCCAACGGCGGCAAGCAGTACGTGCCGCATGTGTTTTTGTCGGCGGTGTCGCGCGATGGCGACGGCGATGCCTACAAGTACAACGGCAAGGGTAAAAAGAAGCGCCTGGAGGCCCAGATCAACAGCGATGCCGACTTGACGCTGGTCCGCAATGGCATGCACGACGTGATCTATACGGCATCGACGTCGACCGCCGCGCACTTTAACTCCCTGACCCCGACGGTCTACGGCAAGTCCGGCACGGGCGAGAAAAATGGCGAGGACGATTACGCATGGTTTTGCGCCTACGCTCCGGCTGATGACCCTAAGTACGTTATTGCCACGATCTTGGAGCAGGGCGGCGGCGGTTCCGATACCGCGCTGCACGTCGTGCGCGATGTTTTGGGCGTGATTTACGACGAGCCCGATACCTCGACGGCTTCGGGCGATTCCTCGGTTCGATAGGAGGTTGCGATGGATTTTTCGCCGGCGGACCTGTTCCGCTCTACCAAGACCGGCTCCCGCAGCAGCCTGGACCGCGTCAACAAGCAGATCTCGGCCTCGCGCGGCACGTTCCGCCAAAAGGTGCACGTCGGCGTGCTGCTGGCCACCGTGGCACTCGTCGCCTACGGCGCCATCATCATCTGGTCGGCCTCGCAGTTTAAGGCTGATGCCTCGTTCTCGCGCCACCTGCTGGGTATCGGTATCGGTACGTTTCTGGCGGTGTTGGTATGGCGTACCGACCTGCGCGGCATCTCCAACTTTTCGACGGCGTTGCTTGTCATCGACCTCATCGTGATCTTTTCGCCCAAGATTCCGGGCCTGTCCTATACCGGTGGCTTAGGCATGACGGGTTGGATTAAGATTCCCGGCATCGGTCTGACGTTTCAGCCGGTCGAACTTGCCAAGCTCATCACGATTTTCTTTATCGCCACGCTGGGCTCGCAGTACAACGGCCGCATCGATACCGTCCGTGATTACATAAAGCTCTGCGGCATGCTGTCCGTTCCGTTCTTGGCCGTCGTGGCCATGGGCGACCTGGGCTCGGGCCTGGTCGTGCTCGTATCGGGCGCTATCGTCATCTGCATGAGCGGCGCGCGACGCGAATGGGTGTTGTCGACGCTCGCACTGCTGGTGGGACTTGTGGCGCTCGTCTTGGCGCTCGACTCGGTGTTCGATTCGCTGCTGGGCCACGACGTGCTCATCAAGCAGTATCAGATGAACCGCCTGACGGTCTTTATCGACCCCGAGAACGCCGACTCCGATGATGCATACAACCTGCAGCAGTCGCTGATTGCCGTGGGTTCGGGTGGCTTCTTTGGCAAGGGTCTGGGCCACGCGACGCAGTCAGCCGGCGGCTTTTTGCCCGAGTTCCATACCGACTTTGTCTTCGCCTTTTTGTCCGAGACGTTTGGCTTTTGCGGCTCCTTTTTGCTGCTGTGCCTGTACGTGCTGCTGATTTTCTCGACGATTCGCGTCGCCTATAAGTGCGAGTCGCTGTTCTTGCGCCTCTCGTGCGTGGGTATCGTCGGGATGTGGGCGTTTCAGACCTTCGAGAACATCGGCATGTGTATTGGCATGATGCCGATCACCGGTATTCCGCTGCCGTTCATTAGCTTTGGTTCGTCGTCGATGATGATTCAGTTGCTGACGGTGGGTATCGTACAATCCATATGGCGGCATCGTTCGGGCGCCGCGTAACTGCTGGAGGGGTTTGCCATGAAGATTCCCGTAGATAAGCTTACCCGCGTCTTTAAGATGGGCGCGACTACCAAGAAAGACTCCGATACGCCGGTGCGCGTCTCGGTCTACCTGGACTCGAGCGCCTCGCGCTTTTTGGTCGAGACGGTGCGTGATGCCTTTGTGCCGCAGACCACTTCGGGCATTGTGCGTGTTGAGCGCCTGGGCGAGGAGCGCATCGTCCCCAAGACCGATACGGACGTCGTCTTGGTGCTTTCGTGTGGGTCTGATCGCTTGGAGAGCGCCGTGCAGGAGCTCGTGATTGCCGGCGCGCCGGTTTGCGTGCTTGCCGAGTCTGCGGTGGAGGTGCCGTTTATCCAGGAGTCCACGCCCATGCTCGGCGTTGTCGCCGCGACCGATAAGACCTATCTGCTCGAGACGCTTGCGCGTTGGATCCTGGATCGCACGGACAAGGAGACGGCCTTTGCCGCTAACTTTGCCTTTATGCGCATCGCTGCCGCCAATCGCATTATTACCTCGTGTGCGCTCACCAATATGGCGACCGGAGCCCTGGTGTTTTTGCCGGGCGCCGACTATCCCGTCATGGCGCTTGCGCAGGTGGGAATGCTCTTTGAGCTTGCAGCCATTTTTGGCCGAGGCATTAAGCCCGAGCGCGGCTATGAGGTCGCGGGCGTGCTTGCTGGCGGCCTGGTGATTCGTGCCGTTACGCGTGCGCTGGTTAAGCAGACGCCGCACATCGGCTTCGCTGTCAAGGCGCTTACGGCCGCCGCCGGCACCTACGGCATGGGCCGTGCGCTCGTGTCGCTCTACGAGCGCGACGTCGACTACGGCCGTGCCAACGAGGTGGCCGCCGCCACCTTCTCGCGCGTCCGCGACCTGGTGACCACAGTCGCCGGCGCCACTCGTCCCATGTCGTCCCATCAGGACGCATCCGATCTCGCTGCTTAGGGGTTTTTGCGTTGCGCGTTGCATACCAAGACTGTTTTCATTTGATTGAGCCACTGCTCGCCAAGGTCGAAAAGCCGAGTCGCTATATCGACCACGAGTGGGGAACGCTCTCCAAGGCCGATGCCGGCTATCGCTGCTGCATGATTTATCCGGATGTCTACGAGGTCGGCCTGCCCAACCAGGGTATCGCCATTCTCTACAACATCCTCAACCAGGCCGAGGGCATTTCCTGTGAGCGCGGCTACGTGCCGTGGCCCGATATGGGCGATGCCATGCGCGAGGCGGGTATTCCGCTGCTGTCGCTCGAGGGTGCCGCACCGGTGGCCTCGTTTGATATCGTTGGCATGCATGTGCCGCACGAGATGGCCGTCACGAACTTCCTCGAGGCGCTCGATCTTGCTGGCATTCCGCTGCTGGCGGCCGACCGCACCGAGGACGACCCCATCATCGTTGCCGGCGGCCCTTCGGTCTATAACCCCGAGCCGTATGCGGCTTTCTTTGATGCCATTCTGATTGGCGAGGGCGAGGAGTCGCTGCTCGAGATCTGCCAGCTGCATCGCCGTCTGCGTGACGAGGGCGTTTCTCGCGCGCAGATCGTGGAGCAGCTTGCGACTGTTGCCGGCACCTACGTGCCGTCGCTCTACGAGGTGCGCCATGACGAGCCCTGCTCGCCGCACGGCTATACCGTGCCGCGCGAGGGCAAGGACGTGCCGCCCGTGGTCTATAAGCGCGTCGTCGAGGACTTTGGCGCCACCAATCCGTTGTCGCAGTCGTGCGTGCCCTACGCGCAGCTGGTCCACGACCGCCTGTCGATCGAGATTCTGCGCGGTTGCGCCCGCGGCTGCCGTTTTTGCCAGGCCGGCATGACGTATCGCCCGGTGCGTGAGCGCTCGGCCGACCAGATCGTGTCCTCGGTGATTCAGGGTCTGCAGAAGACCGGTTATGACGAGGTATCGCTTACGTCGCTCTCGACGACCGACCACTCCTGCATCCGCGATGTTCTGGGCAGGCTCAACCGTCGCCTGGAGGACACGGGCATTCGCGTGTCCATTCCCTCGCAGCGCCTGGATTCGTTTGGCGTGGATATGGCAGAGTCGGTCGCCGGCGAAAAGAAGGGCGGCCTGACGTTTGCTCCCGAGGCCGGCAGCCAGCGCATGCGCGACATCATCAACAAGAACGTGACCGAGGAGGACCTCGATCGCGCGGCCAAGGCGGCTTTCGAGGCCGGCTGGAACCGCATGAAGCTCTACTTTATGATGGGCCTTCCCGGCGAGCGCGACGAGGATATCGTGGCCATCGCAAATCTGGCAGATCACGTGTTGGAGCTTGGCCGTTCCGTGGTGCCCAAAGCGCGCCGCGGCTCCATTTCGGTGTCTATCTCTGTATCGGTGTTCATCCCCAAGGCCGCCACGCCGTTCCAGTGGTGCCCGCAGCTCGATTACGACGACGTCAAGCGCCGTCAGAAGCTGCTCATCACGAGCGTGCGCAACCGCGCCGTCCGCGTGCATTACCACGATGCCGAGACTTCGCTCATCGAGGCCGCGCTTTCGCGTGCCGGTCGCGATATGACGCCGGTCATCATCGATGCCTGGCGCGCCGGCTCGCGCTTTGACGCCTGGGTGGAGCATTTCTCGCTCGATAACTGGAAGGCAGCTGCCGCCAAAAACGGCATTGACCTCAACGAGCTCGTGCACCTGCCGTACGAGCTGGACTGGCGCCTGCCGTGGGAACATGTGAGCCCCGGCTGCTCGCGTGGCTTCCTCGAGCGCGAGTACCGTCGCTCGCTCGAGGGCGTCACGACCCCCGACTGCACCCGCACGTCGTGCACCGGCTGCGGAATCTGCCCCACGCTTCACGCCAAGAACGTATTGATGGGTGATCGCGCATGAGTGAGCGTTTGACCGACAATCCCACGCTCTTTAGGCTTCGTGTTCGCTACGGCAAGCGCGACCGCCTTAAGTATCTGGGCCATTTGGAATTGATCCATACCATTGAGCGCATCGTGCGTCGCGCGGGGCTGCCCTATGCCGTCACGCAGGGCTTTTCTCCGCATATGCGCGTGGGCTTCTCTTCGGCGCTGCCGGTGGGCACGTCATCGACCTGCGAGTGGTATGACCTGTTTATGACCGATTTCGTTGCGCTCGACGAGGCTTTTGGACGCCTGGCCGCGGCGTCCCCCGCCGATCTGGCACCTATCGAGGCCGCTTACATCGACGTGCGCACACCGGCCCTCACGGCTCAGCTCACGCGCTTGTCCTATCGCATCGACCTGCACCTGGATCCCGAGCACCCGGTGAGCGCCGATGAGGTGCGCACCGCGATCGACACGCTGCGTGCGGGCCATGGCATCGACTATGCGCGCGGTAAGAAGAGCAAGCGCCTTGATCTGGACCATACGCTTGTGGGCTATGAGCTCACGGCAGGGGAGCGCCCCGACCATCTGGTGCTGACGCTCGACACCCATGCCGACAACGAGGGCTCCATGCGTCCGGAGATTTTGCTTTCTGCTGCTGATGTTTTGTTGCAGGGCTTGACCCCGGGCGTGGATGCCCCTATTGTTTCCACCGGTATGCAAGACCTCGTGACCATCTGCTCCTACGATGTCGAGCGTCAGAATCAAGCATGCGAGGACGACGAGGGCCGACTCGTCAGCCCCATACCTGTGCGAACTTGTGGATTTGCTCCACATACTCGTTGACGGGGGTATTTTCGCCTGCTACTATATTCGGCTGTTGCACTAACTGATGCATGAAGGGCAAGTAAACATGTACGCAATCGTTAACACGGGCGGCAAGCAGTACAAGGTCGCCACCGACGATGTCATCACCGTCGAGAAGATCGAGGGCAATGAGGGCGACAAGGTCACCCTGCCGGTCATCTTCCTCAACGATGGCAAGAAGATCGTCACCGATCCCGAGAAGCTGGCTAAGGCCAAGGTTACCGCTCAGATCGTTGAGCAGTTCAAGGGCGAGAAGCAGCTGGTCTTCAAGTTCCACAAGCGTAAGCGCTATCGTCGTCTGAAGGGTCACCGTCAGCAGCTCACCAAGCTGAAGATCGTGAAGGTTCAGGCTACCTCCCGCGCCAAGAAGGCTGTCAAGGCAGAGGCTGAGGCTGTTGCCGAGGCTCCCGTCGCCGAGTAGATTACACTCGTAACGAAAGAGTAGGTATACACAATGGCACACAAAAAAGGACTCGGTTCCTCCCGTAATGGCCGTGACTCCCGCGGTCAGCGCCTTGGCACGAAGCGCTTCGCCGGCCAGACGGTAACCACGGGCACGATTCTCGTCCGTCAGCACGGCACGCACATCCACCCGGGTGAGAACGTTGGCCGTGGCAAGGACGACACGCTGTTCGCGCTGGTCGACGGTACCGTTGAGTTCCACAAGGGTATCAAGCACAGGGTCAGCGTACGCCCGCTCGCGAACGCGTAATTCACCCTTCATAGAGCACATATGTGGGAGGCACTTGAGTTTAGCGATTCAAGGGTCTCCCTCTTTTTTGTAGGAGGCGATTCTGTTGTCACAGTTCACCGATATCAGCCGCATTAACGTGTGCGGCGGCGATGGCGGAGCCGGGTGCATGTCGTTTAGGCGTGAGGCCTTTGTCCCCAAAGGCGGCCCCGATGGCGGCGACGGCGGTCGTGGCGGCAATGTCGTCATCCAGGCCGATGCTCAGCTGTCTTCGCTGATCGATTACCGCTTTAAGCATCATTTCCGTGCCGAGCGCGGTACGCACGGGCAGGGCGCCCGCCGCAACGGCAAGAGCGGCGAGGACCTGATTCTGAAGGTCCCCATGGGTACCGTGGTGCGCGAGCTCGATCCCGAGACGCAAACGCCTATGTTTGAGATTGCCGACCTGGTACACGACGGCGAGCGCGTTGTCGTGGCACCCGGTGGTGCCGGTGGTTTGGGCAACACCCACTTTGTGACGTCGGTGCGTCGCGCGCCTGCATTTGCTCAGCTGGGCGAGCCGGCCGAGGAGCACTGGATCGAGCTCGAGATGAAGCTCATGGCCGACGCTGCGCTCGTGGGCTTTCCTTCGGTTGGCAAGTCCTCGCTCATCGCGCGTATGAGCGCCGCCCGCCCCAAGATCGCCGATTATCCGTTTACCACACTCGTTCCCAACTTAGGTATGGTGCGTGCTGGCGAGTATTCGTATGTCGTCGCCGACGTCCCCGGCCTTATCGAGGGCGCGAGCGAGGGCAAGGGCCTGGGCCACCAGTTCCTACGCCATATCGAGCGCACCGCTTTGATCATGCACGTCGTCGATATGACGGGTGGCTTTGAGGATCGCGACCCGGTCGAGGACTACCGCATCATCAACAACGAGCTCGAGCAGTACGGCGCCGAGCTTTCCGATCGCCCGCAGATTGTCGTCGCCAATAAGTGTGATGCGCCGGGCACGGCCGATAAGATCGCCGATCTTAAGCGTGCGGCGCTCGACGACGGTCACATGTTCTTTGCCGTGTCTGCCGTGACGGGCGCCGGCCTCAACACCCTGATGCTTGCCGTAGGCGAGCAGGTGGCCAAGCTCCGTGCCGAGCTGGCGGTATCCGATGAGCCGGTCGATCTTCGTGATGACGAGTGGGAGCGTCGCCGCCTGCAGCGCGAGAAGCGCTTCCGCATTGTCCAGGAAGGGCCCTGTGCCTTCCGAGTGGTCGGTCGCGCGATCGAGCGCATGGTTATCCAGACCGACTGGGAAAACGAGGAAGCCGTCATCTACCTGCAGCATAAGTTTGCTCGTATGGGCGTTGACGATGCCTTGGAGAAGGCAGGCTGCCGTGCGGGTGACGAGGTTCGCATTTGCCAGCGCGCCTTTGATTTTGAGGGTGCCGAGGACTTCTCGGAGTACGAGGATGAGCTCGAGGCTGCCGGCGAGGAGTCTGTAGTGGAGGTCGTTGACGTGGCGGACGCCGCAGATAACGCTGAGGTCGCCGAGGCCGTTGTCGAGGACGCTGTCGAGACTCCGGAGGGCGAGTAGGCCATGTCGCTGCGTGGTGGAATCGGTTTGCCCGAACTTCACATTCGGGACGGGCAGGAGTTTAGGCTCGGCATTATGGGCGGCACCTTTGACCCGATTCACTACGGGCACCTGGTAACCGCCGAGCAGGCGCGCGAGTCGCTCGACTTGGATGCCGTGCTCTTTATGCCGGCAGGCTCTCCTGCCTTTAAGCTCGACAAGCCGGTGACGCCTGCCGAGGACCGTTATGCCATGACGGTCCTCGCGACTGCCGCGAACCCCGCCTTTTTGGCCAGTAGGTTCGAGATCGACCGTCCCGGTGTGACGTACACGGCCGATACGCTGCGCACCCTGCGTGAGTTTTACCCGCCGCAGGTAAAGCTCTACTTTATTACGGGCGCCGACGCGATTATCGATATTGTTACCTGGCATCATGCCGACCAGATTGCCGAGCTGGCTACACTTATCGCCGCTACGCGTCCCGGGTTCGACATCGATATGGCCCGCGCCCGTATTAAAGAGTCGGGTCTGCCGTTCGATGTGCGCTATATTCAGATTCCCGCGCTGGCGATCAGTTCGACCAACATTCGTAAGCGTGTTGCCCGCGGCATGAGCGTACGCTATCTTACGAGCGAGTCCGTGCTCGGCTACATCCGCAAACGCGGCCTGTATGCCGATCTGGGCCAAGATGATTTTGAGTGATGGGGGAGAACGTTGTCGGTAGAAGATCAGTTTGAGGGTGACGAGCGCGCACTGCTTGTGCGCATTCGCGAACTGCTCGACGTGCGCATGAAGGACAAGCGCAAGCGCTATGTTCATTCGCTTGGTGTTGCCGAGACTGCGCTGCACTTAGCGGAGGTGTACGGTGTCGACCGCTTTGACGCCGCCGCCGCCGGCCTGATCCACGATTGGGACAAGGTGCTCTCCGACGATGAGTTGGTGACGCGCGCCCTGCATTACGGCATCAAGATTGCCGGTTCGCCTTCGGCCGCGACGCCGCTGCTGCATGGCCCCGTTGCCGCCTACGAGCTTCCGCAGCTCTTTCCCGAGCTTTCGCCGGCGGTGTTTCAGGCCGTTGACCGTCACACGGTGGGCGCCTGCGATATGACGCCGCTTGATATGGTGGTCTTTGTGGCCGATGCCATCGAGCCCAACCGTCACGGCGGCTATGCCCATGCGCTTCGCAAGATGGTGGGGGAGTCGACGCTCGACGAGCTGTTCTTCTCCTGTTTTGCGCAGGGTCTGGTCTATGTGATTCAGTCCGGACGCTATCTTTATCCCACGGCAATTACGATTTACAACCATTACGCCCAGCTGCGCTAGCGCTGGGCTGTCTAGAAAGAGGTATTCCATGGCCGACGAGACCATGACCGACGAGCAGATGCTCGAGGGCGAGGAGCACAAGAGCTTCGCCGCTACGTCCGACCGCACCGCTGCCTCGCTGTCCGCCAGCGGCGTGGCTGCCGAGGATGTCGCACGTGCCGCCGCTCAGGCCGCCTACGATAAGAAGGCCGAGGACGTGCAGGTGCTCGACCTGACCGAGCTTTCCGATGTATGCGATTACTTTGTGCTTGCCACCGGTACCAACAACCGCCAGGTCGATTCGATTGTCGACGAGATCGAGGAAAAGGTCGCCGAGGCCTGCTCCGAGCACCCGTTTTCCATCGAGGGCCGCGAACAGAAGACCTGGATGCTCATGGACTACGGCTCGGTTGTCGTCCACGTCTTCACCCCCGAGGCCCGCGAGTTCTACCGCCTCGAGAAACTCTGGGGCGACGCCCCCCAGCTCCCCCTCAATCTCCTCTAGTAGCTAATTTGGGACGGGGCTTTTTTAGCTACCCTCTACCGCCTAACGGGCAGTTGCACCACCAGCAACTGCCCGTTTTCTTTTTGCCCCAAAATACTAGTTTTTGAAGCGGGATTGGCGGCCGAAGGATAGGGCGGTGTCGCCGAATTTGTCTCGGACGGCGTCGATGGCGACGGAGAGGTCACGGCGGTCGCTGGATTGGGCACCGCGGTCGTCGACCTCGCAGAATAGGTCGGTTTGGATGCCGCCCTGGTGATCGAACTCGCTCATACCGATGCCTGCCAGGCGCACGTGCATGCCCTCTTGCCAAATGTTGTCGAGCAGCTCGAGCGCTACCGCCACAAAGATGTTCTCGTCGTCGGTGGGGTGCGGCAGGCGGCGCTGCGCCGTACGCCCGCTTCCGTATGAATATTTGAGCTTGAGCGTTACCGTGGAACCCGTGAGCCCCTGGCGGCGCAGACGACGTCCGACCGATTCACCCAGCAGGGCGATCGCCGCCTCGATATCCCCGCGCTCTGTCAAATCCTGCGCGAAGGTGCGCTCATTGCTGACCGATTTGACCTCGCGCTCTTCGTCCAGGTGCGTGACCTCGGATACCTCGAGCCCCAACGCGCGCTGACGCATGCGCTCGCCATTGACGCCAAAAATCGCCGCCAGGGTGGACTCGGGCGCGCGCGACAGCTCGCCGAGCGTATAGATGCGCATACGGCGTAGGCGCTCCTCGGCCGAGCGCCCGATCCCGCTCATGGCAGACACCGGCAGCGCGGCCAAAAAGCGTTGTTCGGTGCCTGGACGCACGATGGTGAGTCCAAACGGTTTGTCTCGCTCGCTCGCGATCTTGGCCACCGTCTTGTTGCACCCGACGCCAATGGAGCAGGTTACCCCCAGCGCCGCCACGCGATCACTGATGCGCCGTGCGATCAGCAGCGGGTCCTCGGGTGCAAAGCGGCCCGGCGTGATATCGATAAAGGCCTCGTCGATGGACACGCGCTCCACGCGCGGCGTCTCGTCGGCAAGAATCGCCATGACCTGTGCGCTCACCTCGCGGTAGCGATCAAAGTGCCCATGCGTCCAAATGGCCTGGGGACACAGGCGTCGTGCCTCGGCAGATGCCATGGCCGAATGCACGCCAAAACGGCGCGCCTCGTAGGAGCAGGTGGACACGACGCCGCGCGAATCGGCGTCTCCGCCCACAATGAGCGGCTTGCCGCGCCACTCGGGATGGTCGAGCATCTCCACGCTCGCAAAAAACGCGTCGAGGTCCATGAGGCCCACCGCCGGCCCCGTCCAGGGCGGCGGCGTGACGCCCGCAGCATCCTCATAACCGTATGTATGTTCGCGTCTTTCCATGGCATGAGTATACCGCGCGGCTCATGTGGGGTGCGTGTATGTGCTTGCAAATCGCAAATTCTTGTTTAAGATGTGGATTTGCCCTCGACTACACCGAAGAAGTTGGTCTCACGGACTTCACCTGCCCGCGTCGATGGCGTATTATGTTCAACTGTTTGTTTGTAGTTGCAGCCTAAAGCTGCTTGGTTGGAGGAGTTTCCTTTGGCAGTCAAGATTCGCCTTGCTCGTCACGGCGCTAAGAAGCGTCCGTACTACCGTGTCGTCGTCGCCGATTCCCGCGCCCCGCGTGACGGTCGTATCATCGAGGAGGTTGGCCGCTACAACCCGATGACCGCCCCCAAGACCATCAACCTTGATCTCGAGAAGATCGCCGACTGGCAGACCAAGGGCGCTCAGCTCACCGACGCCGTCGTCGCTCTGGTCAAGGCCGCCAACGAGGGCGAGAAGACCGAGACCGTTGTCAAAAAGTCCAAGAAGCAGCTCGCCAAAGAGGCCGAGGCCGCTAAGGCTGCCGCTGAGGCCGCTGAGGGTGCCGAGGAGTAAATCGTGCCTGAGGTTGACGCTGCACAGCTCGAGGGTGAGGCAATGCTCTCAGATCGCATCGCCGATCTCGTCGAATATCTCGTTGTTCAGATCGTCGACGACCCGGATTCCGTGAGCCTCGAGGTCATCGATGGCGACGACGCCTCTACGATTGAGGTTTCGGTTGCCGAGGATGACGTAGCTAAGGTCATCGGCCGTCGTGGCCGTACCATCAAGGCCATTCGCACGCTCGCCCGTGCACTGGCCGCTCGCCTCGACACTGCTGTCGAGGTAGAGGTTCTGGGCTAGGACCTTGAGGTCCCAGTACAAAAACATCGCCCGTGTGGTCAAGCCGCACGGAAGGAAGGGGGAGGTCCTCGCGCAGCCGCTGCGGGGGCTTCCTTCTGTATTAGAGCCGGGCATGCGCGTCGCCCTGACGCCGCCTGCGCTCAAGCGCGACCGTTTTTGCACGGTCGCGTCCGTCACCGATACGGGCGATGGCGATCTGGTCTCGTTTGAGGGCATTGACGACTTGACGGCCGCCGAGGGCATCACCGGTTGCTATGTGTTGGCAAACCGCGATGACTTTGAGCTCGATTCGCTCGACGCCGCCTATACCGACCTGATGGGTCGCGAGGTGGTCGACGATCGGTTTGGCTCACTCGGTATGATTGCCGAGATTATGTCGACGCCCGCCAACGATGTTTGGGTTGTCGAGGGCGATCGGTACGGCGAGGTGCTGATTCCCGTGATCGAGCAGGTCGTGCTCGATCTTCCCGATCAGGGGGCAATCGCCGTCCATGTTATGGACGGCTTGATCGATATGGACAAGTAGGGAGGACATCATGCTGATCGAGACCCTTTCGGTCTTTCCCGAGATGTTCGAGCCCGTTATGTCGACATCGATTTTGGGCCGCGCCCGCAAGGCCGGCCTTTTTGATTTTAAGGCCTATAACCTGCGCGATTGGACGCACGACCGTCATCGCACCGTCGATGACGAGCCGTACGGCGGCGGGCAGGGCATGCTCATGAAGGTCGAGCCTATCGCCGAGGCCATCGAGGCAATTAGCGCCGAGGGACCAAAGCCCACGGTGGTGTTCTTTACGCCCTGTGGCGAGCCCTTCACACAGCATGTGGCCGAGCGCCTGCTTGCAAGCGAGCGCCTGCTGTTCGTGTGCAGCCGCTACGAGGGCGTCGACGAGCGCGCCTATGAGTACGCCGATGAGCGCCTGTCCATTGGCGACTACGTGCTCACGGGCGGCGAGCTGCCCGCGATGGTGGTGGCCGACGCCGTCGTGCGCCTCATTCCCGGTGCCCTGGGCGACGAGATGAGCAACGTCGACGAATCGTTTTCGACCGCCGAGGACGGTGGACTGCTCGAGTATGCGCAATACACCCGTCCGGCCGAGTTTAGGGGCGAGGGCGTGCCTGCGGTGCTCGTGAGCGGCGACCATGCCAAGGTTGACGCCTGGCGTCGCAAAAACGCCATCGAGCGCACCTGTCGCTGGCGTCCCGACCTGATCGAGACGGCGCGGCTCACCCCCGAGGAGCGCGCGTATGCTCAGGATATCCTGGACGCATCGTATTCGCAGAGCGAGGAGTAAGAATGGTTCCGACGCAGCATTCCGCGTTGAGGGGCGCTTTTGAGTGGATCGCGGTCGTCGCGATTGCGCTCGTCGCCACCTTCCTGATTCGCACGTTTGTGGTCGAGCCCTTTGTGGTGCCCACCGGTTCCATGGAGTCCACGATCGAGATCGGCGACCAGATTCTGGCGCAGAAGGTCACTCTCGAGCTGGGTCAGCCCGTTGGCCAGGGCGATATCGTGGTGTTCCGTAACCCCGACGGCACCTCCGAGCACGATGTGCTCGTTAAGCGCGTCATCGCCACCGCTGGCCAGACGGTTGACCTCCAGGATGGCAAGGTTGTTGTCGACGGCCAGACGCTCGACGAGGACTATACGACCGGCATGAGCTGGCCGCTTTCGGTCCAGGCGCCTGGCGCTCAGGTGAGCTATCCCTACACCGTCCCCGACGACTGCGTGTGGGTGATGGGCGACAACCGCGAGAACTCAGCCGACTCCCGCTATTTTGGCCCGGTCGACCGCTCCGACCTGATCGCCGTGGCGCTCGTGCGCTATTGGCCGCTCAACCGCATAGGCGCTATCGACTAAAAACCGCTATAGTACAGTACCTAACCGTGTAATCGTTTCGACGAGGGGATATTAGAGGCATGAACGCTTCATCGCTTTCCTTCCAAGACATCATCCTGCGCCTCCAGCAGTACTGGGGCGAGCAGGGCTGCGTTATTATGCAGCCCTATGACTCCGAGGTCGGTGCCGGTACCTTCCATACCGCGACCACGTTGCGCTCGCTCGGTCCCGCCGAGTGGCGCACCTGCTATGCGCAGCCCTGCCGCCGTCCCGCCGACGGCCGCTACGGCGAGAACCCCAACCGCATGCAGCACTACTATCAGTTCCAGGTGCTCATCAAGCCCTCGCCGGTCAACGCCCAGGAGCTCTACCTGGGTTCGCTGGCAGCCATCGGCCTGGATCCTAACGACCATGACGTCCGCTTTGTCGAGGACGACTGGGAGAGCCCGACGCTGGGCGCCTGGGGCCTTGGCTGGGAGGTCTGGCTCAACGGCATGGAGGTCACGCAGTTTACGTACTTCCAGCAGGTGGGCGGCATCGAGGTCGATCCTGTTCCCGTCGAGATCACCTATGGTCTGGAGCGTATCGCCATGTATGCCCAGGGCGTCAACTCCGTCTACGACCTGGTGTGGAGCTACCTGCCCGATGGCACGCCCATGACCTATGGCGACGTGTTCCTGGAGAACGAGCGCGAGTTCAGTGCCTACAACTTTGAGGTCGCCAACGTCGAGATGATGCGTCAGAAGTTTGACGACTACGAGGCCGAGTGCCACTCCTGCCTGGAGCGCAAGCTGCCGCTGCCGGCCTACGACTGCGTCATGAAGTGCAGCCATGCCTTCAACCTGCTCGACGCCCGCGGTGCGCTGTCCGCGGTCGAGCGCGCCAATTACATCCTGCGCGTCCGCGCCGTCGCCAAGGCGTGCTGCGAGGCCTATATGGCCGAGGTCGCCGGAGTCAACGAGAATGCCGACCAGGAAGGCGAGGTGGCGTAAGCCATGGCAGACGCTAAGGATTTCCTGTTTGAGATCGGTACGGAGGAAATGCCCTCCGCACCGCTGAACAATGCCGTCAAGCAGCTTGGCACCATGATTGCCAAGGGTCTGGACGAGGCCGGTCTGGCTCACGGCGAGGTCCGCGTGATCTCGAGCCCGCGTCGTCTGACCGCGCTTGTGGCAGATGTCGCCACCGCGACCGACGAGGTCCACGAGGTCAAGCGCGGCCCCGCCGCCAACATTGCCTTCGATGCCGACGGTAACGCCACCAAGGCCGCCCAGGGCTTTGCCCGCAAGTGCGGCGTGGCTGCCGAGGACCTGGTGCGCCGCGAGGACACCGACGGTCGCGAGTACGTCTTTGCCGAGAAGAACATCCCTTCTGCTCCGGCCACCCCGATTTTGACAGCCCTGTGCGAGAAGACCATCGCCGGCCTGCAGTGGCCCAACTACCGCTCCCAGCGCTGGGGCCACGAGCACGCCACATTCGTGCGCCCGGTCCGCTGGATCTGTTGCCTGTTGGGCGAGGACGTTGTGCCCGTGTCGTTTGCCGACGTGACGAGCGGTAACACCACGCGCGGTCACCGCGTGCTGGGCCCCGGCGAGCACGTTGTCGCCAGTCCTGCCGTCTACGAGCAGGTGCTCGAGGAGGCCGGCGTGCTTTCTGCCGAGCGTCGTCGCGAGGCTATCCTTGCCGGTATCGCCGAGGTCGAGGCCGCGCGTCCCGGTTGCCATGTCGACACGCCCAAGAAGGTCTTTGAGGAGGTCATCAACCTCTGCGAGTGGCCGACCGTGCTCGTGGGTACCTTTGACGAGGAGTTCCTCAAGGTTCCGCATGAGATTATTTGCGAGTCCATGCTCACCAACCAGCGCTACTTCCCGATCTATGACGGCGAGGGTAAGCTCACGCGTGAGTTTGTGGTTGTGTCCAACAGCAAGCCCGAGAACGCGGAGCGTGTGATCGACGGTAACGAGCGCGTTGTGCGCGCCCGTCTGGACGACGCCAAGTTCTTCTACGAGGAGGACCTGAAGATCTCCCTCGACGAGTTCCGCGAGCGTCTGGCCAAGGTCGCCTTCCAGGAAAAGCTTGGTAGCGTGCTTGCCAAGTCCGAGCGCATTGAGCAGCTCGCGCTTGCCATTGTCCGCGAGGCCCATCTGGGCGCCCACCTGGCTGCCGACGCCGCTCGCGCCGCACATCTGTGCAAGGCCGACCTGGTGTCCAACGCCGTTGTCGAGTTTACGAGCCAGCAGGGCGTGATGGGTGGTTATTACGCCACCGCGATGGGGGAAAACGACGAGGTCGCCCACGCCATCCGCGACCACTACCGTCCCCGCTTTGCCGGCGACGAGCTGCCCGAGGGCACCGCTGGCTGCATCGTGGCTTGCGCCGACAAGCTCGATACCATCGCCGGTATCTTTGCCATCGGCGAGCCCCCGACCGGCTCTTCGGACCCCTACGCGCTGCGTCGTGCCGCTATCGGCATCATCAACATCCTGCGCGACCGTCTGCCGATCGACCCCACGTCGCTCATCGATTTTGGCCTGGAGCTTTACCGCGAGCAGGGTATTGAGTTTGACGCCGCCGAGGTCGCTCAGCAGGTCCGCGACTTCTTCCACGGTCGCCTGGTGAGCATGGCACGCGACGAGAAGGTCCCGGCCGATACCGTTGCCGCCGTCTCCGCCGTGCACATTATCGCCCCGTCCGTGTTCTTAGCCCGCTGCGCCGCACTCGACGAGGCCCGCAAGAACGACGCCGAGACCTTCGACAACCTGGCCACCGCCTACGCCCGTGCTGCGCACATCTCCAAGCCCGAGCTGGGTGCGGAGTACGATCGCAGCCTGATGGGCGAGGCCGAGCTCGCGCTTGCCGACGCCTCCGAGGCCGCTCAGGCTGCCGTTGATGCCGCCCTCGCCGCCGAGGACTACCCGGCAGCCTTTGCCGCCCTCGCCGCCCTGCGTGCGCCCATCGACCGTTTCTTTGACGAGGTTATGGTCATGGACAAGGACGAGCAGCTCCGCGATAATCGCCTTAAGCTGCTCAACCGCTTTGAGGCCGTCTTCTCCGGCATCGCCAACATCGGTGAGCTTGCCCGCAAAAAGTAAGCTAGCCTGCGCGTAAGCGCAAAAGGAGCCCCGCATGGATTGCCCGGTCACCGCTCGTCCCACCGTTATCGTTATCTCCGACTCGCTCGGCGATACCGCTTGCGAGGTGGTGCTTGCGGCGTCCGGGCAATTTGATGAAGGGGCTTTTCGCGTTTTGCGCCTGCCCAAGGTGTCCTCGGTGGAGCAGGTCAAGTCGTTTGTGGGTCCGCGCGTTGATGCCGACCATCGCGACATTGCCGTGTTCCATACGATCGTGGATCCGGCTCTGCGTGCCCGTGTACTCGATTACTTGGGCATGCTGCATATCCGCTCGGTCGACTTAATCGGCCCGACGCTTGCCGTGCTGTCATCGCTTGTCGGTGTGCCGCCCAAGGGCGTGGCGGGCGTGATCCATAAGACAGACGACCGGTATTTCCATCGCATCGAGGCCATGGAGTACTTTGTGGAGCACGATGACGGGCGCGGTTGCGACGATCTTTCGGGTGCTGACATTGTGCTGCTGGGCGTCTCGCGTACCTCCAAGACGCCGCTTTCCATGTACCTTGCCTATCAGGGCTATAAGGTCGCAAACGTCCCGCTGGCCCATGGCATGGAGCCGCCCAAGTCGATCTACGGGGTCGACCCGATGCGCTTGTTCGGTCTGATTTCGACCGTCGATGTGATTTCTGAAATTCGAGACAGCCGCCTGGGTGACGATTACGCCCGCGCCGTTGCCGGTTCGTATGCCGAGCCCGAGAGCGTGCGCGGTGAGCTCGAGGAGGCCCGTGCCTTGATGAAGCGCCTGGGCTGCTTTGTGGTGCGCACCGACGGCAAGGCGATCGAGGAGAGCGCCGCCGAGATTATTGCGCATCTTGAGGAAATCCAAGAGGCCCGAGCCCGCCGCGCCGCCAGCCGGGCCCAACAAAAGTAATCTTTCTGGGACGGGGCCCTTTGGCCACAGCGATGATTTTTTAAGCCCCGTCCCAGAAAGATCATCCTGAATAATTTATCCCATCTGGCTATTGCGTAGTTAAAAAAGCCTCGTCCCAAATTAGCTGTTTTTGCTAAAGCGATTTAGCATTATTTCTTGCATCTGACCTGCAAGTTTCTTACAGTGGTATCTTCATAAGGTAACCACCTTTACCTACCGTTTACCGCCATTTTTATCACGTTTACCAGACGTCGCGCCCTCTTCAAACGTGCGAACAAAACCCGCCGTATAGTACCCACACGGCCCGCATCCGGCGGGTCGATTCGTACCACGGTCGTGCGCGCGAGCGCATGGAAGGGGAAGTATCGTGAGCGATTGCAAGAGGGTTTATCGTTTTGGAACCGACGCCCAGGGAGCCTGCGTAACTGAGGGCGACAAGTCCATGAATTTCGTGCTTGGCGGTAAGGGTGCAAACCTTGCCGAGATGAGCCGTATCGGCCTGCCGGTTCCCGGCGGCTTTACCATTACCTGCCAGACCTGCGTTGAGTACTCCGGTGCCGGCAACGTTTGGCCTGCCGGCGCGCTCGACGAGATCGTCGCCGCCGAGGCCGACCTCGAGGCCCGCTGCGGCAAGAAGCTTGGCGACGCCAACGATCCGCTGCTCGTCTCGGTGCGCTCGGGCGCTCCGTTTTCCATGCCCGGCATGATGGACACGGTCCTCAACCTGGGCCTTAACGACGATTCCGTCCAGGGCCTCATTGCCCAGACTCAAAACCCGCGTTTTGCTTGGGACAGCTACCGCCGCTTTATCCAGATGTTCTCCAATGTCGTCATGGGTGTCGATGCCGACCTGTTCGAGAATGCCCTGACCCAGGCTCGCCTGGTCGCCGGCGTCCGCGTCGATTCCGAGCTTTCGGCCGAGGACCTGCAGGAGCTCGTCGAGACCTTTAAGGACATCTTCTCGGACAACGTCGAGGCCGCCCTGTACCCCGAGCTCGAGGTTGTCGACGGCAAGCCCGTGTTTCCGCACGACCCGGAGCTGCAGCTGCGCCTTGCCATCCAGGCCGTGTTTGGCAGCTGGATGAACGAGCGTGCCTGCATCTACCGCAGGCAGCACGGTATTTCCGACGAGCTCGGCACCGCCGTCAACGTCCAGGCCATGGCCTTTGGCAACAAGGGCGAGACCTCTGCGACCGGCGTCGCCTTTACGCGCAACCCGGCCGACGGCACCAAGGAGTTCTATGGCGACTTTCTGGTCAACGCCCAGGGCGAGGACGTCGTCGCCGGCATCCGCAACACCGAGCCCATCGCCGACCTCAAGACCACCCCGGGCCTGGAGTCCGCAGGTGAGGAGCTCGAGCGCGTTTTCCTGACGCTCGAGGACCACTATCGCGACATGTGCGATATCGAGTTCACCATCGAGCAGGGTAAGCTCTGGATGCTCCAGACCCGTGTGGGCAAGCGCACCGCCACCGCCGCCCTGCGCATCGCCATCGAGATGGTCGAGGAGGGCCTGATCACTCGCGAGGAGGCCGTGGGCCGTATCGATCCCGCTCAGCTCGACCAGCTCCTGCACCCACAGTTCGATTCCTCCAAGAAGTACGAGGCGCTTGCCTGCGGCCTTAACGCCAGCCCCGGTGCCGCCGTGGGCGAGGTCGTGTTCTCGAGCGATGACGCCGTCGCGCGTTCTGCCGAGGGCCACAAGGTCATCTTGGTCCGTTGGGAGACTAACCCCGATGACCTGAAGGGCATGGTCGCCGCTGAAGGTATCCTGACGAGCCACGGCGGCAAGACGAGCCACGCTGCCGTTATCGCGCGTGGCATGGGCACGCCCTGCGTCTGCGGTGTCGAGCGTTTCCACATCGATGCTGCCGAGAAGGTCGTGCGCATCGAGGGCAGCGACCGCGAGCTGCACGAGGGCGACATCATCTCTATCGATGGCACCCAGGGCATCGTCGTCGACGGCGCCGTGGACTTGGTCTCCGCCGAGCTCACCGGCGATCTGGACACCATCCTGTCCTGGGCCGACGAGATTCGCCTGGACGAGACCTGTGGCCACGCCAATCATGTGCGCGTCAATGCCGACAACCCCGAGGACGCCGAGCTCGCACTCGAGTTTGGCGCCGAGGCTATCGGCCTGTGCCGCACCGAGCATATGTTCCTGGGTGACCGCAAGAACATTATCCAGAGCTTCATCCTGTCCGACGACGAGGCCGTAAAGCAGCAGGCCCTGGCCGATCTGCTCAAGGTTCAGACTGAGGACTTCCTGGCTATGTTCAAGACCATGTCCGGTCGCGATGTGGTCGTGCGCCTGATCGACCCGCCACTGCACGAGTTCCTGGATGATCCGCGTGAGCTTGAGGTCGTCATCACCAAGAAGGAGGCTGCCGGCGCCAGCGAGGAGGAGCTCGCAGCCCTGCGTGCCCGCCTGCGTCGCATCGATGGTATGGTCGAGTCCAACCCGATGCTTGGCCTGCGCGGCGTGCGCCTGTCCGTCGTCTTTGGCGATCTGCCGCTCATGCAGGTCCGCGCCGTGGCAACCGCTGCCGCCCGCCTTATTAAGGAAGGCGTCGACCCGCGTCCCGAGATCATGGTCCCGCTCGTCTCCATCACAGCTGAGCATGTCCAGACCCGCGAGGTTATCGAGCGCGTGATCGCCGAGGTTTCCGCGGAGGAAGGCGTGGAGCTCAACATCCCCGTTGGCACGATGCTCGAGCTGCCGCGCGCTTGCATGGTTGCCGACGAGATCGCCCATCACGCCGACTTCTTCTGCTTTGGCACCAACGACCTGACTCAGACGACCTTTGGCTTCTCGCGCGACGACGCCGAGGCCAAGTTCATCCCGCTGTACCTGCACAAGAAGATTCTGAAGGAGAACCCCTTCGAGACCATCGACTCTGCAGTGCTCGAGCTGGTGCGCATGGCCGTCGAGAAGGGCCGTGCCACCAACCCCGACATGCACTTTGGCGTGTGCGGTGAGCACGGCGGCGATCCCAAGTCCATCAAGGGCCTGTTCAACGTGGCCGATGTCGACTACGTTTCCTGCTCGCCCTACCGTGTGCCCCTGGCACGTCTGGCTGCCGCCCAGGCCAAACTCGAGGCCAAGCGCACCGCTTAACGGAGTCGCGTTCCGTTTGCGCCTTGAGCGCCCCCCTTCACGCCGTCGCGCCCCCTGTGGACGCGGCGGCGTTTTACGTTATGTGACAAACATTGGCAACTGATGGGAGGACAGCGATGAAAAACCTCACCAGATTTTTGCAACGAGTGCGCCGGGGAGCGCAGATGGCCCTGTGCTGGGTTGTCGTGGCCGCAACGGCGTTGTGCGGAATGCCCGCCAGCGGCTTTGCCCTGCAGGACGAATCGCGCAAAGAGCTCTACGGAGACGTTGTCAACCCGCTCACCATCAAGGTCAACGATCGCGATTGCACGTTCGTGGATATCGATGACGGCAAGCTCGAGGGTCGCACCACGATGTACGACAACGTCTCGTTCTACACGGCCGCCGTCAAAAAGGTGCTGCCCAACTGGGCGTCGCTTGCCTATAACATTTTGGGCTATGGCGGAGGCGATGATTCCGGGGACTTCCTCTACTGGGACCACGCCGGCAAGGGCTTTGAGAAGGACTTTGGCAAAGGCCACTACATCTATCTGTATGACGCGCTTTCGGGTGGCAACGGCGAGCATTCGGACGGTGCCGATAGGTCCATTCAGAGCGGCCTGACGTCTGCAAAAAGCCTTAACGCGGTCTACGAGCGTCTGACCGATGACATTGCCGACTGCATCGACCATAAGCTGACCGGGTCCGACTTCCGCAAGTATGTGCCGCTCGATGGCCTTTCGCAGGACAAGACCGAGCAGGACGTGATCTACGCCACGATCGCCTGCGTGGACAAGCTCGGCGGTACCTACCAGTACGACTTCAACGGCTTTGGCATCGCGTTCTACAACTTTAGGGTGCAGCAGCTCAACAGCGAGAATAAGCTCAACTGCGCGCCCGAGGACGCCCCGGGCTATTCCTTTGTGGACTCTAAGACCGAGCAGCAGCTCGTTACCTCGGCACTTAACGTCGGCTATGAGGACGCCTCGCAGTCCATCACGCTTGCCCGCGGCACCGAGGAGACGGTCGCCACGACCACCTCTGAGTCCGCGTCGTATTCCAAGGGCGGTTCGTGGGGTGCATCGGTGAGCCTTAAGGAGTCGCTGGGCGTTCCCGGGACGGCGAGCGAGGAGATCGAGACCTCGTTTTCGGCCGAGGCCACCATGTCGCAGCTGTGGGAAGCGGGCAAGACCGAGGAGCATTCGATCACCACGACTGACAACCAGTCGGTCACCGTCAACATGACGATTCCCGCCCACACGCAGGTCAACAGCAAGCAGACGAGCTCCACCACCACGCTGTCGGAGGACTACGACCAGCCGGTCGGCGTGACGTTCGATGTGATCATCTTTAACATGAACGGCGAGTGCTATGACGATAACGCCGCCGTGCAGGAGTTCCATACCGCCGGTTACGACCAGCGCTCGTTCTATACCACCTTTGGCGACCAGTCGACCGATGCCGTGCAGAACCTGTATCTGCGCTCGATCGCGCATCGTGGCGACGATGGCTACGACACCACCGCCGGAAACGTCACGAGCTGGTCGCATCGCACCAACAACCACATGGTGCGTGCCATCGACTGGAATTCGGTCCTGGCCGATCGCGAGGTGCCTTCGCGCAATGGCGGCGCTCCGCGTACGTGCAATGTGCTCAACGACATGGCCGCCACCTATCCCATGTCCATTACGGGCTCCAACCTGTCGTTTGAGTCGGTGACGGTCGATACGCAGCTGGGCACCCCGCAGCCCATTAAGCCCATATCGAAGATTCTCGTGTCGCTGCAGACCGATAAGACCCGAAGGCTTACGGTGGGAGAGGAAGATCCCATCTCTTCCTATCGCGTGCGCGCAAGGGACGAGGACGATGTTGACTACTACGGTTTTGTGAAGTCGTCGGGTGACTGGCGCGTGGTGGACAAGAAGGGCAAGGAGTGCAAGTCCGACGTCATCGAGATCCAGACCGACCCCGTCACGCACGAACAGGTCGTGGTGGGCAAAAAGGCCGGTACCGCCTACGTGAAGTACTTTATCCCCGAGGATACTTACGTAGATGTAAACGGGCATGTTTCGACCAATGACGAGATTGACGCCGCGGCTTACAAATACAAGGTAAGCGACGTGGCTCCCGAACCGTTCAACGGCAGCATCAAGCTCGAGGGCTCGGCGCAGACGGTCGTAGGCATGGAGGAGAACCTGAACGGTATCGAAGGCCTTACGGCAACGGTCTACGACACGACGGGCAAGGAGGTCGATAGGACTTGCAGCTGGGAGGCCCAGGAGCTCGAGAGCAAGGGTATCTCGGTCGCCACGGACGGCACCATGGTCATCTCGCAGCCGGGAACCTTCCACGTGCGTGCCTTTATCGATGGCGTGTATTCGGATTGGGCCGAGGTTGTCGCCTCGCCTGCGCCGGTCGATCCTATGACCACCGTGGTCGAGACGCCGGTCGCCGCGACGGCTGCCGACGATGCCGCTACACAGGATGCTCCCGCGACCGAGAGCGCCCCCGCAGGCGATGCCGCGGTCGATGCTTCCGCGGAGGCCACGGCGGATACCACTGCCACGGCCGATGATGCATCGACCATCCCAACGGGCCTTATCACCGTTTTGACGGACATTTGCCGCTATGGTGCCGACCACGGGCTGATCAAGGCCACCTCCAAGGACGAGCTGACCGAGCAGGAATTCGATATCATCGGCATTCTGTATATGATGGCCGACAGCCAGGGCCTGGTTCCGCAGGATGCCGAGGAGGCCATGGCGACGTGGGCGAAGGACAACTACAATGACGACGAGCGCGCCGCATGGAAGCAGCATGCGCTCTCGGTGATGCTCGAGTACGGCTATATCGCTCCGGGAACCACCACGACTGCGCCGACGGAAGCGCCCGCGGACGGCGCATAAGGCCGGATTGACGTGTCTTTTTGTCTTTTTGCGCAGGGGCAAAATAGTTCTTGCAGCCAAGGTCGCGGCGTGTATACTCGAATACGTTTGTTCAACTACGTGCCGGCCAAGGTGGTACGGCACCTCTAGAAGAGTAAGGAATTGCACATGGATTACATCCGCGCAATCGAGCGCCAGCAGATCCGCGAGGACATCCCTCAGGTTCGCGTCGGCGACAACGTCAAGGTCCACTACCGCATTAAGGAAGGCGACCGCGAGCGCATCCAGGTCTTCCAGGGCGACGTCATCCGCATGGCTGGTGCCGGTTCCCGTGAGACCTTCACCGTCCGCAAGATGTCCTTCGGTGTCGGTGTCGAGCGTACCTTCCCGCTTCACAGCCCCAAGATCGGCAAGCTCGAGGTTGTCCGTCATGGTCGCGTCCGTCGCGCCAAGCTGTACTACCTCCGCGACAAGGTGGGCAAGGCTGCTCGTATTCCCGAGAAGCGCTAAGACGATCGCAGCGTCTGTCCGCTCATTTGGACAAAAGGGTCACCTTCGGGTGGCCCTTCTTTTTACTGGTTAGCGTGCAAGGAGGCCCGGTATGGCCAACATGACAAGCTCGGTTTCGGCGTCCCAGGTGGCCGGTGAGCTGGCGAGCGCCACGTTTGAGGAGATTCCCGCCCTCGTAGAGCATTATCGCGAGGACCCACGCCAACAGGTCATTAAGGCCTGCGAGCGTGCCATGAAACGCCATGCCAAGGAGCTTGCCGAGCGCGAACGCGTCAATGGCATGTACGAGCTGATGCACGAGCTTGGCGGTGACGGCATTGTCGTGGGCGTCGATGAGGTGGGTCGCGGTTCTGTCGCCGGTCCGCTCACCGTATGCGCCGTGTGCCTGCCCATGGAGCCCCGGGTGTGGGGCATCAACGATTCCAAAAAGCTCACGCCGGCGCGTCGCGAGCTGTTGGCGGTGCAGATCGCCGAGGTGGCGACCGCTATCGGCTATTGCCATATTCCGCCTGCGGATATCGATGAGATGGGCATGGCGCGCGCCATTCGCGCCGCCGTCGCGGGTGCTGTAGCCGATACGGGCCTTGAGCCGGATTGCGTGCTTATGGATGGCAACCCCTTGGGTGCCGTTCCCAACGAGCGCGACGTGGTCAAGGGGGATGCCAAGATCGCCTGTATCGCCGCGGCGTCCATCATGGCCAAGGTCACCCGTGACGAGATGATGGTCGAGTACGATGCCGAGTACCCCGAGTACCATCTGGCCGAATCGAAGGGTTACGCGAGCCCCGAACACATCGAGGCCATTCGCAAACATGGACTTTGTCCGCTTCATCGCGTGAGCTTTTGCGGAAATTTTTTGCAGACTGAGCGCCTTTTCTAGGTCAATTGTGAAGATTGGGACCTCTGGGCATTTTTAAACCTGCTGGTAGCGGGCCGTATGCAACACGATTGTTGCATACGGCCCGTTTTTTGTCGGCAATTGGTCAGCTTTTGGTCAGCTTCCGGTACTTACCCGCATGAAGGGTGCCCTCATCATCGGGGGCATCGTAGTCTGCGGGAAAGGAGACCCCCATGTGTGCCGCCGCCAGCAAAAAGAGCAAGTCGCAACAACTCAAGGAGCAATGGGATGCGGGGGAGATGGACTGCTCCTCGATCACGCCCGAGTATGTGAGGTCGCTGAGCCCGCGTGAGCTTGGCATGCTGGGGGAGCTCATCGCCTGCGATTACTTTAACGAGCGCGGCTATGTGTTGCTGGAGCAGGGCTATCGCTGCTCGGAGGGCGAGGCCGACCTGGTATTGCTCGATGAGCTCGATGACATCGTGGTGATGGCCGAGGTCAAGACGAGGCGTGTCGCCGTGGGCTGCACGACGCGGGTGTTTCCCGAGGAGGCCGTGGATGCCCAAAAGCAGCGCCGGTATCGCCGCATCGCGAGCTGCTACCTTATGGAGCACTATCCGCTCAAGGGCATTCGCTTTGATGCCGTGGGCGTGACCATTCGCGGAGGGCATATTGCCGAGATCGAGCATCAGTACAACGCGTTTGATTGGCAGGTGTCCTGATGGCGTTCGATACCTTTGCCGTGCATGCCGCCTGCATTCGCGGCGTCGAGGCGATTCCCGTTACTGTCGAGGTGTCGCTTGCCGGCGGCATTCCGGGTATTCAGATGCTTGGCATCCCCAGCATGGAGGTGATGGAATCGCGCGGGCGCATTCGGTGCGCCATGCGCTCGGCGGGCTTTGAGATTCCGCGGTCGGGCATTACCGTCAACCTGGCACCCGGCGATATCCGAAAGACCGGCAGCGGCTTCGATTTGCCCATCGCTATCGCCGTGTTGGCGGCCGACGGGCAGATTCCCCGCGACAATCTCGATCGCTGCCTTATAGCCGGCGAGCTCGGCCTGGACGGCACCGTGCTTCCCGTGAAGGGCGAGGTGGCTTTTCAGCTGCTTGCGCGCGATATGGGACTGGCATTTATTGCGGGACGCTCCGACCAGCATGTGCCGCTTGCGGGGGTGGACTGCGGGTTTATCGACCACCTGTCGCAGCTGGCCCATGGCATGGGCGAGGCGGCGCGGCATTACCTGGATTCCGAAGGCGTCGAGGCCTCGTTTGAGCCCGAGCTCGATTATGCCGACGTACTGGGCCAAGAGGTCGCCAAGCGCGGTATAGCGCTCGCGGCGGCGGGGGACCTGGGGCTGCTCATGATTGGCTCCCCGGGCTCGGGCAAGACCATGCTTGCGCGCCGTATGACGGGCATTTTGCCCGAGCTTTCCCTAGAAGATCAGCAGGAGGCGCTGTGCATTCATTCGGTGTTGGGCGAGAACATCGACGGGCTGTTGGCGGGTCATCGCCCGTTTCGCAGCCCGCATCACAGCATCTCGACCGCCGGCCTTATCGGCGGCGGCCGTCCCGTGCATCCCGGCGAGATTAGCCTGGCGCACGGCGGCGTGCTCTTTTTAGACGAGCTTGCCGAGTTTCCCAACGGCGTGCTGCAGACGCTTCGACAGCCGATCGAGCGCGGTTACGTTAGGATCGTCCGCGTCGACGGGGCCTTTACCTTTCCGTCGCGGTTTCAGCTGCTGGCGGCGAGCAATCCCTGCCCGTGCGGCTTTTTGGGCGACCGCGAGGTGCCTTGCCGCTGCTCGGCGTCCATGGTTGAGCGCTATCGGGCAAAGCTGCGCGGACCCTTGGCCGACCGTATCGACCTTATGATTGACGTCACGCGCCCCGACCCCCAGGTGATTATCGAGGGCGCCGAGGGCATGTCGTCGGCCGAGCTGCGCGACTATGTGATGCGGGGGCGTGCGTTTCGTGCATGGCGCGAGGCTCAGATGGACGATGCTGACGAAGAGGCCCAAGGCGACGAATCGCATTCGATCGACGGCGTCGTTTCGACCTTTGCGCTCGATGATGCTGCCGAGAAGTGCGTGCTTGGCCTGTCCAAGCGCACGCACTTGACGGGACGCGGCATTGTGCGTCTGGTTCGCATCGCGCGCACTATCGCCGACGTGGCCGAAAGTGAGCGAGTGACTCAGGACCATGTGCTCGAGGCCGCTATGTACCAGGGCAGGAGGGATGAGTGATGGACGAGAGGACCTATGAGCTGCATCCCGGGGATGCGCTGTATCCCGATACCGTTATGGAGCTTTCGGATATGCCAAAGACGCTCTACGTGCGCGGGGAACCTGCGGTGCTCTCGACGCCTTCACTGTCGATTATCGGTGCGCGCAAGGCCTCGCCGTATGGGCTCGCCGTGGCGGAACTTGCGGCCAAGGTGGCGGTGGAGGCCGGCGTGACGGTGGTCTCGGGCGGTGCGGTCGGCTGTGACCAGGCGTCGGGCTGGGCCGCCGTCAATGCGGGCGGCAGGCACGTCGTGGTGCTGGGGACCGGCGCCGATGTGGTCTACCCGCGCTCGAGTGCCGGGCTCATCGCCCGCACGCTCGACACGGGCGGCGCCGTGGTTTCGCTTTGCCCCTGGGGCACGGGGCCGCGCAAGTTTGCCTTCCCGCGGCGCAATCGGGTCATTGCGGCGCTGTCGCAAGCGCTGTTCGTATCGGAGGCCGGCATGCCATCGGGAACGTTTTCAACGGCAGAAGCCGCGATGGATCTGGGCCGCGAGTTGCTTGCCGTGCCCGGCTCCATCCTGTCACCCGAGTCGCGCGGCACCAACTACCTCATCGCCAACGGGGCCTGCTGCATTATCGACGAGGAGTCGATCGAGATGGCTATCTCGCGCATCTATGGCACGCTGCGCTATTCGCGTCCCGACGCCCCGGGTATCGCCGACCTGGATCCCGTGCAGCTTAAGGTGATGCATGCGCTCATCGCCTCGCCGATGAAGGTGGACGATATCGCCGCGCTCGCATCGCTCGATGCGGTCGGGGTGCTCAAACTGTTGGGCTCGCTTGAGCTCCAAGGGCTTATCGAGCGCATGATGGATGGAAGGTATGCGCCGTCCAAGTTTGCCCTTCACGCCCAGACGCCCTTCGGGCACAATGGAAAACGTGTCAATTAGAAAGGTGTGAACAGATGCAGTTCGATCAGGTGACGGTTATCGGTGGCGGTCTGGCGGGATCCGAGTGCGCGATTCAGCTGGCAGATCGCGGGTTTGCCGTAAAGCTGTGCGAGATGCGCCCTCAGGTGAGCTCACCGGCCCATCATACCGACCATCTGGCGGAGCTCGTCTGCTCCAACTCCTTTAAGTCCACGCGCCCCGATTCTGCTGCCGGTCTGCTCAAGGCCGAGCTGGAGCGCATGGGCTCGGTCTTGCTGGACTGCGCCCATCGCGCGGCGGTTCCCGCGGGCGGCGCACTGGCGGTCGACCGCGTCACGTTCTCTGAGCTCGTGGAGGCCGAGGTCGCCGCTCGCCCCAATATCAAGGTCGTCCACGGCGAGGTCACCCAGATTCCCGAGGGCCATGTGGTGATCGCGGCGGGTCCGCTGTGCTCTCCGGCGCTGAGCGAAGAGGTCATGAAGCTTGTCGGCGGCGACGCGTTGGCGTTCTTCGACGCGGCGGCGCCGATCGTCGACGCCTCCACGCTCGACATGGATGTGCTGTTCTCACAGTCGCGCTACGAGGAGCAGGGGAGCGGCGACTATCTCAACGCCCCGCTCAATAAGGAAGAGTACGAGGCGTTTATCGAGGCGCTCACTACGGCGGACCGTGTTGTGCTTAAGGACTTTGAGGGCGGTGACCTGTTCCAGGCCTGCCAGCCTGCCGAGGAGGTGGCCCGCACCGGCAAAGACGCCATTCGCTTTGGCGCCATGAAGCCCGTGGGGCTTACCGACCCGCGTACCGGCCGTCGTCCCTGGGCGGCGATTCAGCTGCGTGCCGAGAACAAGGAGAAGACCGCCTATAACCTGGTGGGCTTCCAGACCAACCTGACCTTTGGCGAGCAAAAGCGCGTTTTTCATATGGTTCCCGGACTGGAGAGGGCCGAGTTCTTCCGCTATGGCGTCATGCACCGCAATACGTTTGTCGATGCGCCGCACGTGCTCGACGGCACGTTTGCCGTGCCCGGCACGGGCGTGCGCCTGGCCGGCCAGATTACCGGTACCGAGGGATACATGGAGGCGGTCGCGACCGGTCTGCTCGCGGCGCTCAATACCTATGCCGAGGCGATTGGGGCCGCACCGGTCGCGCTGCCGCGCGTGGGCGCCCTGGGGGCCCTTGTGGGGTACGCCACCGATCCCGCCACGGTGGGCTATCAGCCCATGCATGTCAACTTTGGCCTGGTGCCGCCGCTTGAGGACGGCAAACGCCGCAGCAAGCGTGAACGCTATCAGGCCTACGCCGACCGCGCGCTCGACGCGCTCGATGCCTACCTGGCGATGCGCGGGGATCTGTTTGGGGGCGACCGGTCATAGCCTTTGACCTGTATGATGCCATCGACTCGTTCGTTGCCTATATCGCGCGCGTCGAGGGGCTTTCTCCCAATACGGTGACGGCATATGCGTCACGTCTTGAACGCTTTGCCGCCTGGTGCGAGCGAACCGGCACCGATGCGCGCGCGTGCGACGTGAAGGGCATTCGCTCCTACCTGGCCGAGCTCTCGCACGACCAGATAGCCCCGCGTACGGTAGCGGCGCATCTGTCGGCGATCCGCTCGCTGTATAAATGGATGGCGGTCGAGGGCTTGGTGGAGGGCGATGCGGTTTCGGCGGTCGCCTCGCCCAAGCTGCCGCGCGACCTGCCTGGAGTTTTGACGACCCGGCAGGTGGAGACTCTTCTGCGCGCCCCCGACACCTCGACGCCTGCGGGCCTGCGCGATGCGGCGATGCTCGAGCTGCTCTATGCATCGGGTGCCCGTATCTCTGAGCTTGCGGCGCTCAACGTGGAGTCCATCGGCTGGTCCGAGCGCACGCTGCGCCTGTGGGGCAAGGGCAGCAAGGAGCGCATCGTGCCCCTGTACCGCCGAGCGCTCGAGGCGGCCCGTCGCTATGTTGATGAGGCGCGGCCCGAGCTGCTCTCACAGGCAAAGCGGCGCGATGCTGCAGACAGCCCGCATCCGTTCTTTATCTCGGCGCGCGGCAATCGCATGAGTGCCGCCATGCTCAGGCGGCGGTTCCATATGCTGGCGACCATTGCGGGCATTCCGCCCGATATCGCCCCGCACGCGATGCGCCATACCTTTGCGACCGATCTGCTCGAGGGCGGTGCCGACCTTCGCTCGGTTCAGGAACTGCTGGGCCACGCGAGCTTATCCACGACGCAGATCTACACGCACCTTACGCCCGAACGGCTCAAGCACGCCGTGGCCCAGGCCCATCCCCGCGGTGAATAGCCAGGTGTATGGGCGCACGGTAGACCGCGGCAGGGCCAGGTGTGTGGTTTTGATTGCGGGTTGGCAGAAAAGGCCAATCCTGCTATCATTCATCGGGTTGCTTCACGGCAACAGGTTTTTATCACGCACGCGCGGCTACTTCATACCGTGGTGCCCGGGCTTTGGTAGCACATGTCCGGGTTGGTTTTGGAGGATGACCCCGCGCGGAGGCAAACCACAGGAGGTTTAACATGGCTACCAAGATTAATATCCGCACCCTGCTCGAGGCCGGCTGCCACTTCGGTCACCAGACCCGTCGCTGGAACCCCAAGATGAAGCCGTTCATCTTCGGTGAGCGCAACGGCATCTACATCCTTGACCTCAAGCAGACCATCCTCGACGCCGACCAGGCCTACACCTTCGTCAAGAACGTGGCTAAGGGTGGCAACGTGCTGTTCGTCGGCACCAAGAAGCAGGCTCAGGAGGCCGTCAAGAACGCCGCTGAGCGCGCCAACATGCCCTACATCAACCAGCGTTGGCTCGGCGGTATGCTGACCAACTTCGTCACCATCCGCTCCCGCATCAACCGCATGGAGGAGCTCGAGGCCATGGTCGAGGACGGCCGCATGGCTGTTCTGCCCAAGAAGGAGCAGGCTGTGCTGGGCAAGGAGCTCGCTAAGCTCCAGACCAACCTCGGTGGCGCCCGCGACATGAATGGTCTGCCCCAGGCTCTCTTCGTCATCGACACCAAGCGCGAGGAGAACGCCATCAAGGAGGCCCAGCGCCTGAACATCCCCGTCGTCGCTCTGATCGACACCAACTCCGATCCCGACGAGGTCGAGTACGGCATCCCCTGCAACGATGACGCCATCTCCGCTGTCACCCTTATGTGCGAGCTCATGGCCGACGCCTGCCTCGCTGGCTCCGGCAAGGAGCAGGTCTCCGAGGCCGAGATGGCCGCTGAGCCCAAGGCCGAGTAAATCAGTCCTAGTTTAAGTCTTTTTCATCTCTTTGAAAGGAACCACAATGGCCCAGATTACCGCCGCTATGGTCAAGCAGCTCCGCGAGATGACCGACTCCCCGATGATGGAGTGCAAGAAGGCTCTCGTCGAGGCTGACGGCGACATGGACGCCGCTGTCGACGTTCTGCGCAAGAACGGCCTTGCCAAGGCCGCCAAGAAGGCTGGCCGCGAGACCAACGAGGGCGCTGTCGCCGCGTTCGTCTCCGAGGACGGCAAGTCCGGCGCTCTGCTCGAGCTCTCCTGCGAGACCGACTTCGTCGGATCCAACGCCAAGTTCACCGGCTTTGCTTCTAAGGTCGCCGAGGTTGTCGCCACCACCGAGCCGGCTGACGTCGACGCTCTGCTCGAGAAGCCGATGGGCGAGGAGACCGTTTCCTCCGAGCTCACCGAGATGATCCACATCATGGGCGAGAACATGAAGATCGCTCGTTTCGCCGCCCGCAAGGCCGAGAGCGGCGCTCTCGCTTCTTACATCCACATGGGTGGCAAGATTGGCGTTCTGGTCGAGTTCGCCTTCGAGAAGGCCGAGACCGCTCAGGCTGACGCTTTCAAGACCTTTGCTCACGACGTTGCCCTTCAGGTTGCCGCTGTTGCCCCGATTTGCGCTACCCGCGAGCAGGTTCCGGCCGAGACCGTCGAGCACGAGAAGCAGATCTACATGGCTCAGGCTGCCGAGTCCGGTAAGCCCGAGGCCATCCAGGAGAAGATGGCTGTTGGCCGTCTGGAGAAGTTCTACAAGCAGTCCGTGCTCACCGAGCAGGAGTTCATCAAGGACAGCTCCCTCACCATCAAGAAGTATGCCGAGCAGGTCTCCAAGGAGCTTGGCGATACCATCACCGTCGTTGCGTTCGACCGTCTGGTCCGTGGCGAGTAAATAAGCTCTTGTAGCTGGTAATGAGCAGGCTGTGGGTTTTACTCGCAGCCTGCTTTTTCATGGCTCCCCGCAGAGCCTTTGATATCATATTGTGAGTCTAATTAAAGGAGGATCGCTTTGTCCGACATCCGATATAAACGCGTGCTTCTTAAGCTTTCCGGCGAAGCGCTGATGGGCGATGGCCACTACGGCATCGACCCCAAGGTTACCGACCATCTTGCCAAGCAGGTCAAGGAACTGCTCGCCGTTGGTCATGAGGTTGGCGTTGTTGTCGGCGGCGGCAACATTTTCCGCGGCATGGCCGGCGCTGCCGGTGGCATGGAGCGCGCTCAGGCCGACTATATGGGCATGCTCGCGACCGTCATGAACGCGCTCGCCCTGCAGGATGCCTTCGAACACAACGATGTTCCCTGCCGCGTGATGAGCGCCATCCAGATGAACGAGATTTGCGAGCCGTATATTCGCCGTCGCGCCATCAATCATCTGTCTAAGGGCAACGTCGTTATTTTCGCTGCCGGCTCGGGCAATCCGTACTTTACGACCGACACCGCCGCGGCCCTTCGCGCCTGCGAGATCGGTGCCGAGATTCTGATCAAGGCCACCAAGGTCGACGGCATCTACGATAAGGATCCCGTCAAGTGCGACGACGCCGTCCGCTTTGACAAGATTACCTATCACGAGGTACTCGTCCGCGGCCTGCAGGTTATGGATTCCACGGCTACGGCTCTGTGCCAGGACAATCATATGCCCATTTTGGTCCTCAACATCGATGGCGAGGACACCGTCAAGCGCGCGCTCGCGGGTGAGCCCGTCGGCACGCTCGTCTATCAGGAGGATTAAGCATGGCAGACAACATTACCGCCCACATGGACAAGTCGCTCGAGTCCCTCAAGCACAACTTCTCCAAGGTGCGCACCGGCCGCGCCAACGCCAACATCCTGTCCGACATCACCGTCGACTACTACGGTGTTCCCACGCCGGTTACGCAGGTTGCCGCCGTCAAGACCCCCGAGGCCCACATGCTGCTCATTGAGCCTTGGGACAAGGCGCTCATCAACGCCATCGTCAAGGCGATCAGCGCTTCCGACCTGGGTATTACCCCCAACTCCGACGGTACCGTCGTGCGCCTGCCGTTCCCGGCTCCCACCGAGGAGCGCCGCCGCGAGCTTGTCAAGGAGTGCCGTGAGTACGCCGAGCAGGCCAAGGTTTCCATCCGCAACATCCGTCGCGACTTTAACACCAAGCTCGAGCGCGACGAGGAGCTCACCGAGGACGATGTCCGTCGCGAGCAGGCCAAGGTGCAAAAGCATACCGATGAGTATGTCGCCAAGGTCGAGCAGCTTCTGAAGGAAAAAGAAGCCGAGGTCATGGAGATCTAAGGTGCAATACGACGAGCATAAACTGGTCGAGTACTTTGCCGACGCCCCTGCGGGCGTCGGTTTTTCCGACCTTGACCTCAATAACATTCCGCACCATATCTCGTGCATTATGGACGGCAACGGTCGCTGGGCAACGTCGCGCGGTCTTGCCCGCACCGAGGGCCACAAGGCCGGCATCGTGTCGCTGCGCGAGATCATTACCGCCTGCGTGCGCCTGGGTGTCGACGTGCTTTCGGCCTATGCGTTTTCCACCGAAAACTGGAACCGCCCTCAGCACGAGGTCAACGTTTTGATGCATCTGTTTGCCAAGACGTTTGTCGACGAGCTGCCGCTGCTTAAGCGCGAGAATGTCCGCGTTGTGTTTTTGGGCGACATTTCCGCGCTGCCCAAGAAGACGCGCGACGTCTTTGAGCGCGGTCTTGCCGAGTGCTCCGGCCATACCGGTATGACGCTGGCGCTTGCCGTCAACTATGGCGCCCGCGCCGAGATCACGCGTGCCGCCCGTCAGCTGGCGCTCGATGCCGCTGCCGGCAAGATCGACCCTGCCGCCATCGATGACGACATGGTGGCGTCCCATCTGTATACCGCCGGTCTTCCCGATCCGGAGCTGGTTATTCGCACGTCCGGCGAGCTGCGCCTTTCGAATTACCTGCTGTGGCAGGTGGCCTACGCCGAGTTTTACGTTACCGATACCTACTGGCCCGACTTCGATCGCTGGGGTCTCGTCAACGCCATTTTGGCCTACCAAGGCCGCGACCGCAGGTTTGGTGGCTTGAGCAAGACCGAGGAGGCTTAATCGTGTCCGATCGTCCTAAGGCATCCGCGCCCAAGGCCCCTGTTTCCAAGGCGCCTGCATCAAAGGCTGCCGCTGCGAAGGGTGGCACTTCTGCTACCTCGTGGCTCTCGGGTTTTATCACTCGCGCTGCCGCCGGCATCGTCTATGCCGTCGTCTTCATCTTGTGTCTGGTGCTGGGTATCGTGCCCACCGCCATCTTTGTCTCGGTTATGAGTGGCCTGTGCTGCTATGAGTTCTTCCGCATGACGCGCCTGGATGGCAAGATGGCCAACGAGCGCCTGGGTATCGCTGCCGCCGTGCTCTTTCCGCTTTCGGCCCTGGGCGATTCGCTGCTGCTCAACGCGTTGCTATTCGCTTTGATGCTTTGCGTGGGCGTGTGGTACGTCTGGTCGCCGCGTACACGCATCGCAGATGTCGCGGTTACGCTTATGGGCCCCATCTATACCGGCTTTATGCTTTCGGCCATCGTGCTTTTGCGCGACGCCGTTCCTGGTTTTGCGGGTGCCCTGCTTTCGGTGGGCGTCTGCGCGTCGCTGTGGGTCTCCGATTCGTTTGCCTATATCGTGGGCAGCCGCATTGGCAAGCACAAGATGGTCCCAAAGATTTCTCCCAAAAAGAGCTGGGAGGGCTTTGTCGGTGGCATCCTGGGCTCTGTGCTCATCTGGCTCATCCTGTGGGCCACGCATTTCTATAAGCTAAGTCTGCCCTATGCGCTGCTGTGTGGCGTGGTCGTATCGATCCTGGGCGTTGTCGGCGACCTGATCGAGTCGCGCATCAAGCGCGGCGTGGGCGTCAAGGATTCGGGCAATTTGATTCCCGGACACGGCGGCATGCTCGACCGTAGCGATTCGCTTATCTTTGGCTGCATCACCGCGCAGCTGTTGCTGATGGTCGGAGGCGTGCTGTAATGGCGTTTAAGACCACCTATGGCCCTGATGGCCGTCTTCGTGTGGCGATTCTGGGCTGCACCGGTTCCATCGGCACGCAGGCGCTCGACGTCTGCCGTCAGCATGCCGACCGCCTGCAGGTGACGGCGCTTTCCGTCAACTCCAGCACCGCCGAGCTCGTTGCGGCGGCACGTGAGTTCGATGTCCCCGCGGTTGCCGTGGCAGACGCCACCCATGGTGCTGACGCCGTGCTGCAGGAGCTTCCTCAGGGTACGGAGCTCGGTGTGGGCGCGCAGGCCGTCTGCGAGCTTGCGCGCCGCGACGATGTGGACTGCGTGCTCGTGGCGATCGTGGGCGCGGCGGGTCTTGAGGCGAGCCACGCGGCGTTGACGGCCGGCAAGCGCCTGGCACTTGCCAACAAGGAGTCGCTCGTTGTGGGTGGTGACCTGCTGATGCCTCTGGCGCAGCCCGGTCAGCTCATTCCGGTCGATTCCGAGCATTCCGCAATCTACCAGTGCTATCTGGGCGAGAATCCGCGCGAGGCACATTGCATTTGGCTCACCTGCTCGGGCGGTCCGTTCTTTGGCCGTACGCGCGACGAGCTCGACCGCGTGACGCGTGCCGATGCCCTGGCGCATCCTACCTGGGCCATGGGTGCCAAGATCACCATCGACTCCGCCACCCTTATGAACAAGGGCCTGGAGCGCATCGAGGCTATGCATCTGTTCGGTTGCGACCTCGACTTTATCAACGTGGTCGTGCAGCGCCAGTCCAAGATTCACTCGATGGTCGAGTTTGACGACGGTTCGGTCATGGCACATCTGGGTGCTTCGGACATGCGCATTCCCATTCAGTTCGCCTTCTCGTATCCCGAGCGCTGGGACACGCCGGCGCCGCGCATCGATTTTCGTGAGCTGGGACAGCTTACCTTTGATGCCGCCGATATGGATACCTTCCGCTGCCTGGCGCTCGCGGAGCGTGCGGGTAAGACGGGCGGCACGCTGCCGTGCGTGCTCAATGCTGCCAACGAGGTGGCCGTCGACGCCTTTTTGCACGATGCCTGCAGCTTTACCGATATCGACCGCGTTGTGGAGTCCTGCATGGATGCCCATAAGGTTCAGGCGGTCGAATCGTTTGAGCAGCTGCGCGATATCGATGCCTGGGCTCGTTTGAAGGCTACCGAGGTACTCGCTGCAGTCCGTTCCTAACCGTTAGGATATATTGTTTCGCCTATGGATACCGTTCTAAGCGTTCTCTCATCGGTCTTTTGGGGCCTGCTGATGCTTTCCGTCCTCGTGTTTTTGCACGAGGGCGGCCACTTTTTGGCAGCGCGCACCTGTGGCGTGCGCGTCACCGAGTTTTTCTTGGGTCTACCATGCCGTTTTGACATCCATTACACCTCGCGCCGCATCGGCACCAAGTTTGGCGTGACGCCGTTGCTATTGGGCGGCTACGCTGCTATTTGCGGCATGGATCCCACGGATGTCTCGTGCGCCGACCGCGTGCTGGCGGGCATTTATCGCCATGGACGCGTATCGGTCGAGGACCTGGCGGCCGAGCTCGATCTGCCTCAGGGGGACGTGCTCGAAGCCTGCGCACTGTTGCTTGGTTGGGGCTCAATTGCGCCTTGGTATGAGGAAGGGGAGAAGTCCTCGCCGAGCTACTATCCCACCAAGTATCAGACCCTGCCGCGTGATGCGGGCGGCAATACCGTCTATGACGGTCGTCTATTCCATCGCGATGAGGCTACGTCCGAGGGCGATGTGTGGCAGCTTCCGGTTGGCGAGGCGGAGTTCCTGGAGCAGGAGCGCTCCCATACCTATCTTGGACAGGGTTTTGCCAGGCGTGCCTTTATGCTGCTCGCGGGCATCATCGTCAATATCCTGACAGGCTTTTTGCTGCTCATGAGTATCTACTCCATCGCGGGCGTCACGGTGCCGGTCGATACCAACGTGATCGGTCAGGTCGATGCGGACTCCATTGCCGCTCAGGCCGGAATCCAGGCGGGCGACGCTATCCTTTCGGTTGACGGCGTATCCTGCTCTTCGTGGGTGGACGTTTACGATGCGATTGGTGCTGCTGCCGGTAAGGACGACATCGCCATCGAGTACAAGCATGATGGCGAGCGCTTGACGACGACGGTCTCGCTTGGCAATGATGATCGTCTGGGCATCTACGCCTCGACGGAGGTTGTCCATCTGGACCCCATCACCTCGGCACGCCTGTCGTTCTCTTATGTACAGCAGACCGCCGAAGGCGTCATGCGCCTGCTGCAGCCGCAGCATACGATGGAGGTTCTCGACCAGTCCACCTCGATCGTGGGTATTAGCGTCATGTCCTCGCAGGCAGCCGCCGCCGGCCCTGCAACGTTTTTGACGTTTGCTGCGCTCATCTCGTTCTCGCTCGGGTTTATGAACCTGCTGCCGATCCCGCCGCTCGACGGCGGCAAGCTGGTGATCGAGATTATCCAGAAGATTGCCGGCCGCGAGCTGCCGCTTAAGGTCCAGACGGTTGTGAGCTATGTGGGCATCGCGCTGTTTGCGCTGCTGTTTGTCTATATGCTTCGTTCCGATATCCTTCGATTCATTCTGTAGGGGAGTGTTCGGATTGTCTCTATCTCAACCCTTGCCGCGTGAGCTGACGCGACCTGTGCTGGTGGGCGGCGTACAGATCGGTGGCGGCGCTCCGGTCGTGGTGCAATCGATGACCTGCACCGATACTGCCGATGCCCAGGCAACGCTCGCCCAGGTGCGCGCTCTAGCGCAGGCCGGTTGCGATATCGTGCGCGTGAGCGTGCCCACCGAGGCCGCGCTCGAGGGCTTCCGCACGGTATGCGCCGAGTCCCCGGTGCCCATCGTTGCCGATATCCACTTTAACCATAGGCTGGCGATCGGTGCCGTTGAGGCCGGTGCCGCCAAGCTGCGTATCAATCCCGGCAATATTGGCGACTGGGCTAAGGTCGATGCCGTCATCGATGCCGCTGGAGCTGCGGGCTGCGCCATTCGAATTGGTGTGAACGCCGGATCGCTGGAGCAGGATATCGCCGAGCGCGACGACCTTTCCCAGCCCGAAAAGCTCGTGATGTCGAGCGAGCGCTTTGTGCGGCATTTTGAGGACCGCGGCTTTACGAATATCGTACTTTCGGCCAAGGCCCACAGCGTGGCCACGACGCTCGACACCTATCGCGCCTTGTCGCGCGAGATTCCCCATGTGCCGCTGCACTTGGGTGTTACGGAGGCCGGTACCAAGCTACAGGGCACCATCAAGAGCTCCGTAGGCCTGGGCATCCTGCTTTCCGAGGGCATCGGCGACACCATGCGCGTGTCGCTTACGGCCGATCCGGTTGAGGAGCCGCCGGTTGCCTGGGGTATCTTGCAGTCTCTGGGCCTGCGCCGGCGTGGCCCCGAGATTGTCTCGTGCCCTACGTGCGCCCGCTGTCAGGTCAACCTGATTCCCATCGCCGAGGAGGTCACCGAGCGGCTTAAAAGCTACTCGGCACCGCTTTCTATCGCTGTTATGGGTTGCGCGGTTAATGGCCCCGGTGAGGCGTCCGATGCCGACCTGGGTGTTGCCTGCGGGCGTGGTCAGGCTCTGCTCTTTTCGCATGGCCAGATCATTGGTAAAGTAGCTGAGGATCAAATTGTCGACGCGCTTATGGCCGAGGTCGACAAGCTTATTGAGGAGAAATAAATGACTCGAGCAATGTATATGTCTAAGCTCTACGCGCCGACGCTCAAAGAGGATCCGGCTGACGCCGAGCTCGCGAGCCATCGCCTGCTGCTTCGCGCGGGCATGATTCGCAAGGAAGCTGCCGGACTGTATTCCTACCTGCCGCTGGCTTGGCGCTCGATCCGCAAGATCGAGAACATCGTGCGCGACGAGATGGATGCTGCCGGCGCCCAGGAGCTCATGATGCCGATTATGGTTGACGCCGAGCTATGGCGTGAGTCCGGCCGCATTGATGCCTACGGCAAGGAGCTCGTGCGCTTTGACGACCGTCACGGCCGTGAGTTCGTGCTGGGTCCCACCCACGAGGAGACCGTCACCGCCCTGGTGCGCAACGAACTGCGTTCCTACAAGCAGCTGCCGGTCAACCTGTATCACATCCAGGACAAGTTCCGTGACGAGTTCCGCCCCCGCTTTGGCCTGATGCGCGGCCGTGAGTTCATCATGAAAGACGCCTACAGCTTCTCTGCCACGCAGGAGAGCCTGCAGGAGGAGTACGACAAGATGAAGCAGGCCTACTCCAATATCTGCGAGCGCTGCTACATCAAGGCATTGCCCGTTGTTGCCGATTCCGGCGAGATCGGCGGCGACACCTCCGTCGAGTTCATGGCTCTGGCCGACGCTGGCGAGGCATCGCTCGTCTACTGCGACGACTGCGGCTTTGCCGCCGATGACGAGGCCGCAAGCACCAAGGTCGTCGTGACCGAGGGCCCCGGCGACGGTACGCTCACCAAGGTCGAGACACCGGGTATGGGCACCATCGAGGCTGTCGCTAAGTTCTTCGGCTTCCCCGAGAACGGTACGCGCAAGTCGCTCGCGCTCATCGATGCCGAGGGTAAGCCCGTCGTGGCGATCGTCCCGGGCGACCACGAGCTCAACGACTGCAAGGCCGAGCACGTCTTTGGCAAGGGCTATCGCATGATGACCGACGAGGAACTTCAGACCTACGGCCTGCACAAGGGCTTTATCGGACCGGTTAACCTGCCCGAGGGCATCCGTCTGGTGTGCGACGAGAGCCTGCGTGAGTCTAAGCAGTGGGCCTGTGGTGCCAACGAGGTCGATTATCACTTTACCGGTGCTTGCCCCGAGCGCGACTTTACTGTCGACGAGTGGGCCGACCTGGTCACCGTCGTTGCCGGTGACCCCTGCCCGCACTGCGGCAAGCCACTCTCTGCCGCTCGAGGTATCGAGGTCTCCCAGGTCTTCCAGCTGGGCACCAAGTATTCCGAGGCCATGGGCGCCACCTTTATGGACGAGGACGGCAAGGAGAAGCCGCTTATCATGGGTTGCTATGGCGTGGGCGTGTCCCGTTCGCTCGCTGCCGTCGTGGAGCAGCACAACGACGAGCACGGCATCGTGTGGCCGGTTTCCGTCGCTCCGTATGAGGTTGCCGTGATTCCGCTCGACCCCAAGAAGGAGGAGTGCGCCACGGTCTGCGACCAAATCGTAGAGGGGCTGTGCTCCGAGGGTATCGAGGTCGTCGTCGACGATCGCGACGAGCGCCCTGGCTTTAAGTTTGCCGATAACGACCTGATGGGCTTTCCGTATCAGGTGGTCCTTGGCAAGCGCGGCCTTAAGAACGGTACCGTCGAGCTCAAGGACCGCGCCAGCGGCGAGCGCGCGGACGTGGCGATCGACGAGGTTGTCGCCAAGGTCGCCGAGCTTGTTAAGGCCGCCCGTCGTTAATCGGCGTCTGAACTTGTAGCGTGTTTTAGGGGACGGCCCCGTATCTCGTCTGGGATGAGATACGGGGCCGTCCTTTGTTCTGTCGTTCTGTCGGTATGCCCAATCGTTAAAAGGAAAACCCCACAGCCCATATGAGCTGCGGGGTTTTCCTTTGTGCCTCCGATGCGAAATGAATCGCTCAGATATTACTGATAATCGACGACGTCGATCCAGTTCTTAAGGAACTCATCGTTCACGTTGCGCTTGCGAGCAAGCTCGGAAGCGGCGACGATGCTCGTCCACTGACGCACGACCTGCATGGGCATGTCGGCACGGTCGCAGTAGAGCTCCAGGTAGGCCTCGGCCTGATCCTTGCTGTTGAGGGCAAAGAGCAGATAGGTGGTTGCAACGTCGGCGGCAGGGGAGCCCTGGGTGGCGTGTGCCCAGTCACACACATAGAGCTTGCCATCCTCGGCGACGATGACGTTGGAGGGGTTGAAGTCGCCGTGGCAGACCTTGAACTCCTTGGTCATGCCGTCCAGACGCTCCTGAAGGTTGTAGCGCGTGGTGGCATTGAGCTGGTCCAGGCTGTCGATCATGCGGGCGAACTTGTCGCGCTGACGGTTGAGCAGCGGGGAGGTGTAGCCGTGGATCTCGATCTGGAGGTCAACGAACATCTCGAGGTACTCACCGAAGCGCTGGGGCTCGGCAGTCATCTTCTCGGCAAGGGTGGTGCCCGGAACCTTCTCGGTCACGAGCGCCCAGCCGTTGGCGTTCTCGAGCTGGGAAACCTCGAGAGCCTTGGGGCTGCGGATGCCGCACTCATTGATGCGGGCAAGATTCAAAGCCTCGTTGAACACGTCGGAGACGGGCTTGGTCTCGTTGAAGACCTTGACGATCTTGTCGCCCAGGTCGTAAACGACCTTGTTGCCACGACGGACGAGCTCGGTCTTGGAATCGGGTAGCAGCATGGTTGCATCCTTTCAACGATGCGATAGAAGCGACGGCGGGGGTGTGTGAAACACCCGTGCACCCCCGCCGTAAAAACCGTGCTAAAAACTAGCAGACGGCGTAGTCCTGAGGCTCGCGGCCGTAGTAGGCGTCCAGGTAGAGCTCCTTGATCTCGCTCATGAGCGGGTAGCGCGGGTTGGCGCCGGTGCACTGGTCGTTGAATGCCTGCTCGGTCATCTCGTCGAGGGTGTCGAGGAAGTACTGCTCGTCGACACCGTAGTCGGCGATGGTCTTCTTGACGCCGATGACGTCCTTGAGCTCCTCGAGCTTCGTGACGAAGTTCTCGAAGACCTCCTTGTCGTCCTTGCCCTCGATGCCGCAGTACTTGGCCATCTCGGCGTAGTTGTGCAGCGCGTTGGGGTAAGGATACTGGGAGAAGGTGCCCATCTTGACGGGGGCCTCGGCGGCGTTGTAGCGCATGACGCGGGTCAGGATGACAGCGTTGGCGATGCCGTGGGGCAGGTGATGGAAAGCGCCGAGCTTGTGAGCCATGGAGTGGTTGAGGCCCAGGAAGGCGTTAGCGAAGGCCATACCAGCCATGCAGGAGGCGTTGTGCATCTCCTCGCGGGCGTGCGGGTCCTTGGCGCCGTTCTCGAAGCTGGAGGGCAGGTTCTCGAAGACGAGCTTGGCAGCGCGCTCGGAGAGGCCCTTGGTGTAGTCGGAAGCCATGATGGAGACGTAGGACTCGATGGCGTGGGTCATGACGTCGATGCCGGAGGCTGCGGTCAGGCCGCGCGGAGCGGTCATGCAGTTGTCGGCGTCGACGATAGCCATGTTGGGGAGCAGCGCGTAGTCGGCGAGCGGCCACTTGATGCCGGTCTCCTTGTCGGTGATGATGGCGAACGGCGTGCACTCGGAGCCGGTACCCGAGGAGGTCGGGACGGCGACGAAGTAAGCCTTCTTGCCCATCTCGGGGAAGGTGAAGATACGCTTGCGGATGTCCATGAAGTCCATGGCCATATCCTCAAACTTGCACTCGGGGTGCTCGTACATCATCCACATGATCTTGCCGGCGTCCATAGCGGAGCCACCGCCGACGGCGATGATCACGTCAGGCTCAAAGAGGGCCATCTGCTTGGCGCCGCGACGTGCGCACTGCAGCGACGGATCGGGCTCGACGTCGTAGAAGCAGTCGTGGGCGATGCCCATCTCGTCAAGCTTGGCCTCGATGGCGCGGGTGTTGCCATTCTTGAAGAGGAACTGGTCGGTGACGATGAAGGCGCGCTTCTTGCCCATGACGGTGCCGAGCTCGTCGAGAGCGACGGGCGTGGAACCCTTCTTGAAGTAGACCTTCTCGGGAGCGCGGAACCACAGCATGTTCTCGCGGCGCTCGGCCACAGTCTTAACGTTGATCAAGTGCTTCACCCCAACGTTCTCGGAGACGGAGTTGCCGCCCCAGGAGCCGCAGCCCAGGGTCAGAGACGGCTTCATGCCAAAGTTGTACAGGTCACCGATGCCGCCCTGCGAGGACGGGGTGTTGATGACGATACGGCAGGCCTTCATGACGTGCTCGAACAGGCTGATCTTCTCGGCCTGGGCGGGGTGCACGTACAGCGAGGCGGTGTGGCCCGGGCCACCGGCGAGCACCAGGTGCTCGGCCTTGTCGACGGCCTCCTGGAAGTCCTTGGCGTGATACATGGCCAGGACCGGGGAGAGCTTCTCGTGGGAGAACTCTTCCTTGGCGGGGTCGGTAGAGGTGACCTCGGCGATCAGGATCTTGGTCTTAGCGGGGACCTCGATGCCGGCGAGCTCGGCGATCTTGGCAGCAGCCATGCCGGGGATGCGGTGGTCGAGAGCGCCGTTCTTGAACATGGCGCCACGCAGGGCCTCCATCTCGGCACCCTGCTTGACGAAGTAGCAGCCGCGCTTCTGGAACTCGGCCTTAACCTGGTCATAGATGGTGTCGATGACGGTCACGGACTGCTCGGAAGCGCAGATCATGCCGTTGTCGAAGGTCTTGGAGTGGATGATGGAGTTGACGGCCAGCAGAACGTCGGCGGTGTCGTCGATGATGACCGGGGTGTTACCGGCGCCGACGCCCAGGGCGGGCTTGCCCGAGGAGTAAGCGGCCTTGACCATGCCCGGGCCACCGGTGGCGAGGATGATGTCGACGTCGCGCATGACCATGTTGGTCAGCTCGATGGAGGGGACATCGACCCAGCCGATGATGCCCTCGGGAGCGCCAGCCTTGACGGCGGCATCGAGCACGAGCTTAGCGGCGGCGATGGTGCACTTGGCGGCTGCCGGGTGCGGGGAGATGATGATGGCGTTGCGGGTCTTCAGGCTGATCAACGTCTTGAAGATCGCGGTAGAGGTGGGGTTGGTCGTCGGGATGACGGCGCCCACGATACCGATGGGCTCGGCGATCTTGGTGATGCCGTAGGCCTCGTCGCGCTCCAGGACACCACAGGTCTTGGTGTCTTTGTAAGCGTTGTAGATGTACTCTGCGGCGTAGTGGTTCTTGATGACCTTGTCCTCAAGAACGCCGCGGCCGGTCTCCTCGATGGCCATCTTCGCCAACGGGATACGAGCCTTGTTGGCGGCCATGGCGGCCTCGTAGAAGATCTTGTCGACCTGCTCCTGCGTGTACGTAGCAAAAAGCGCCTGGGCCTCTCGCATCTGAGCGAGCTTAGCCTCAAGCGCCTCTACGTTGTCCACAATTGCGGGAGTAGTGTTTTCCGGTGACTTTTTCACCATTTGTGTCTCCTTGCGATCGGAGATTTACCCTACGCCTTGCATAATAGCAATAATTCATTCGGTAAACGGTAAGATTCCCGTAAAAGGCACACTAAAACGCTTCAATTAACTGAAGCGTTTCAACTATTTACGACGCGCTTCCGCTGGTGAGTCGGTGTGCTCATTGGGGACAGGTTTACATGAGTGCTTTCACTCATTTGGGACAGACATCGTTTTGCCATTTTGCCGTTCTGGACCTGTTTTTGCCACTCATTGGATATAAATAGGTCACAGGCTCAGCATTTCGCGTTCCTTCTCTCCTTTTAGGTGTTGCCTGTTCAGCTTTGAAAGGAGAGATTATGCCTCGATGCGCCCGCGCTGTTTCGCTCACCGGCTATTACCACGTCTTTGACCGTGGCAACTCCAAACAGATTATTTTTGAAGACGACTCCGACCGATATCGTTTCTTATCGGACATCTCCGACAGGTTTGCATGCCATAAAGTGGCGGTGTTGGCTTGGTGCCTTATGGACAACCACTTCCATCTGATGGTTGATGACCCATATGACAACCTTTCAAAGGCAATGCAGTGCGCACTGACGGCCTATGCTAAATATTTCAATGGAAAAACGGGAAGAACGGGGCATCTGTTTGACAATCGCTATTCGCGGGTTGCGGTTGAGTCGGACACACAGGCGGTGCAGCTACTCGATTATATCCATCTCAATCCTGTGAAAGGTGCAATCGACTCGCTCGGAGCATACCGCTGGTCAAGCTTTAGGGCATACCAGCTGGGCTACGACCCCTTTGACATCTGTGATGCGGCCCCTATGCTCGATATTGTCGGAGGCTCCCGTTGCTATTGCGAACATCTCGAGGAAGTTGCCGGGCACATCTGGTCAGTGGAGGTTCTTCCACGCCGGCGGATCCCCGATGAGGAGGCCCTTTCCGTTGCGCGCGAAGTCCTGCCGAGCATAGATCCTGCGCTGCTCAAGGCCTTGCCTCGTCCCGAGCGTGATGCGTGTCTGCTGAGGCTCAGGCGGGCGCATCTCACGGTCAAGCAAATTGCTCGTATCACCGGTATTGGCGCTACAAGCGTGACCAAGGCCACTGCGGGCCGGAAAGATGCAGCGTGAGGCGGGACAGGAGCTGATCGGGGCGCCGCATGCGTGCGTCATGGTTGTCCCCAATGCGTGAAAACACTCATGTAAGTCTGTCCCCAATGCGTGATGGTTGTCCCCAATGCGTGAAAACACTCATGTAAGTCTGTCCCCAATGAGTGCAAAAAGGCGCCCTCCGCTGGGGAGGACGCCTTTGGTAAGTTCTATGTGAACGCGAGGTCTTTGACCCGGAGAGTCCGAGGTACTTTTAAGTAAACCTTATTTAGGAGCGCGCAACCTTGCCGGACTTGAGGCAGGTGGAGCAAACGTTCATCTTGCGACGGTGACCATCGACGACGACGTAGACGCGCTGGATGTTGGGGCGGAACTTACGGTTGGTGACGCGGTGAGAGTGGCTGATGGAGCGACCGGCAACGGGGTGCTTACCGCAAACTTCGCAAACTTTGGACATAACTGACCCTCCTTGGGCGACAAACGAACATGTCGCGTTAACAAACAAGCCTGAACTATAGCACAGAAGCAGCCCTCTGTGCGCAATCTACACAGAGATATTCCTCTTTTGGCGATAGTGCCGACGCCTCGGCCCTGGACGTAGATCCGATTCGCGTGCAGCGAAGGGGATTATGCCAGCTCGCGTGTACGTTTTCAAGCGCATCCCGCAAATATATATAGGTTTATGGAGGCCCTGCCCCCGTTTATCGATTGCTTGGTTTTTATGCTCGCAATTGAGCTCGAGGTTGGCTACACTATCTCTTGACCATTAAAGGGGTACGAGATACCCACATGGAATTACATAGCTGCCATCGAGCAGCCCTTCCTGTGGGTGTCTGGTCCGCTTTGAGCGGTCGGGCATCTATTTTTTTGACTGTGTCAGCAGTCAAGACATGTGAGGAAGGAGATCGATGGGCACGACTTCCCCCAAGGCGGTCATCATGGACGAGACCGCCGTCAACCGAGCGATGACCCGCATCGCGCACGAGATCCTCGAGCGCAACGAGGGCTGTGAAGACCTCGCTCTGGTCGGCATCGTCACGCGCGGCGACCTTCTGGCAAAGAAGCTTGCCGAGGCAATCAAGGAGATCGAGGGTGTCGACGTTCCGCTCGGCAGCCTGGATATTAGCTTCTACCGCGATGACTACGCGACCAATTTCGCTCCCGCGATCCACGCTACCAACATTCCCTTCAGTGTCGACGGCAAGCGCGTCGTGCTCGTGGACGACATCCTGTACACGGGCCGTACGATCCGCGCCGCCCTCGACGCCGTCATGGACCTGGGCCGTCCGAGCCGCATCGAGCTTGCAGTCCTGGTGGACCGCGGCCACCGCGAGCTTCCCATCTCGCCCGATTTCGTGGGCAAGAACGTTCCCTCGTCGCACGAGGAGAACGTGCACCTATATATGAAGGAAGTCGACGGCCGCACCGCTGTCGAGATCAACGACGTCGCGCCGGGTTCCCACGTGGGCTCCGCGCCGCTGGGAGGTGAGTAGTACCGTGGCGTTCAACCATAAGCACCTGATCGACATTACCGAGTACTCCGAAGAGGACATCAAGCTCATCCTCGAGACCGCCAAGGCGTTCTCCGAGGTCAACGAGCGTGCCATCAAGAAGGTCCCCACGCTCAAGGGTAAGACCGTCGTCAACATGTTCAATGAGCCCTCGACGCGCACCCGCAGCTCCTTCGAGCTTGCCGAGAAGCGTCTCTCTGCCGACAGCCTCAACTTCGGCGGCTCCTCGACCTCGACGGTGAAGGGCGAGAGCCTTGTCGACACCGTCGAGACCCTCAACGCCTACAAGATCGACTGCATCGTCGTGCGCGACAAGCACGCCGGCGCCCCCTATATCGTCACGCAGAACTCGCCCGCGAGTGTCATCTGCGCCGGTGACGGCAAGCACAACCACCCCACGCAGGCCCTGCTCGACCTGTACACCATCTGGGAGCACAAGGGCGACCTGCGCGGTCTGAAGGTCGCCGTCGTCGGCGACATCGCCCACTCCCGCGTGTGCGGCTCGCTGATCCCCGCCCTTAAGATCATGGGCTGCGAGACCTACGCCGTCGCCCCCGGAACGCTGTTGCCGCCGGCGCCCGAGGTCCTGGGTTGCGACCACGTGACGAGCGACCTCGATTCCGTCCTGCCCGAGCTGGACGTCGTCTACATGCTGCGTGTGCAGCAGGAGCGCCTCGAGGGTGCCCCGTTCCCCACGATTCGTGAGTACCACAAGCTCTTCGGCCTGACCAAGGACCGCGAGAAGCTCATGAAGCCCGATGCGATCATCTGCCACCCGGGCCCCATTAACCGCGGCGTCGAGTTCGACTCCTATATGGCCGACCACCCGCAACGCTCCGTCATTCTGGAGCAGGTCTACGCCGGCATCTGCGTGCGTATGGCTATCCTGTATCTGCTGCTTGGAGGTGCCGATAATGGCCTTGCTTCTTAAGAATGCCCACGTCGTCGACCCGTCTGTTGAGCTTGACGGTGTCGTTGACGTCCTGATTGACGGCGACAAGATCGTCGAGGTCGGCGAGAATCTCGCCGCCGAGGGGGCCGAGGTCCGCGACCTTTCCGGTAAGTACCTCGTTCCCGGCCTGGTGGACATGCACGTTCACCTGCGCGAGCCCGGCTACGAGGTCAAAGAGGACATCGAGAGCGGCACCCGCGCGGCAGCCAAGGGCGGCTTTACCGGCGTGTGCTCCATGCCCAACACCGATCCCGTCACCGATAACGGCACCGTCGTCGAGTTCGTCAAGTCGCGCGCTGCCGAGGTCGGCCACTGCCGCGTCTATCCGTCGGGCGCTATGACCCGCGGTCTTAAGGGTGAGGCCATGTCCGAGATGGGCGATATGGTCGCTCACGGCGCCGTCGCCTTTACCGACGACGGTCGCGGCGTGCAGGGTGCGGGCATGCTCCGCCGCTGCATGGACTACGGCAAGATGTTCGGCAAGGTCTTTATGAGCCACTGCCAGGACGAGGATCTGGTCGGTCACGGCCAGATCAACGAGGGCAAGGTCTCGACCCGTCTGGCCCTCGAGGGCTGGCCGGCTGCCGGCGAGGAGCTGCAGATCGCCCGCGATATCGAGATCGCCAAGCTGACCGGTGCCAAGCTGCACATTCAGCACATCTCCACTGCCCACGGCCTGGAGCTCGTGCGTGCCGGTAAGGCCGCCGGCGTTCAGGTTACCTGTGAGGCCACTCCGCACCACATGTTCCTGACCGAGAGCGACCTGGACGAGACCTACAACACCTCGCTCAAGGTCAACCCGCCGCTGCGTACTAACGAGGACGCCGAGGCCATCCGCCAGGGTGTTATCGACGGCACGGTCGATGTCATCGTCACCGATCATGCCCCGCACACCCCGTGGGAGAAGGCCCGCGAGTTTGAGCTTGCGCCCTTTGGCATGATCGGTCTGGAGACTTCGCTGGCGCTCGTGCTCACCGAGCTGGTCAACACGGGCAAGATGAGCATGGGCCGCATGGTTGAGCTCATGGCTATCAAGCCGCGTGAGATCCTGGGTCTGGATCAGGTCCAGGTCAAGGCGGGTTCCGTCGCCGACCTCACGGTCTTTGATCCTGCCGCCACCTGGACGGTTGGCGAGGACGGCTACGAGTCGCGCGCCGAGAACTCCGGTTTTGCCGGCCGCACGCTCACCGGTCGTGCCACCGATGTATTTGTTGGTGGCAAGCAGACGCTCGCCGACGGCTGCATCTGCTAGCATAGCCTTATCGCTTTTGTGCGCGGCGCCCTTGCGGTGCCGCGCTTTCTGTTCGTTTGGTCCATGCAACCGCATGGGGGATTGGAGCGTCTATGCCCACACCTTCCACTGCACGCATGCATGACTTCGAGGTCGTCTCGAACCAGGAGATTGCCGACGGCATCTTCTCGCTCGTTATCTCGGCCCCCAAGCTTGCAAGTGCGCTCAAGCCCGGTCAGTTTGTGAACATCGCCGTGCCCGGCGATGCGTCTTCGCTGCTTCGCGTGCCCCTGAGCTTCTACCGCGCCGATGCCCAGGCGGGCACCGTCGAGCTGTGGTACGCCGTCGTGGGCGATGACACCCGTCGCCTGTCGCAGATGGGCCCCGGCTCCAAGTCCAACCTGCTGGGCCCTGGCGGCCGCGGCTGGCTCGTTCCGGAGGGCACCAGGAAGGCGCTGCTCGTGGCGGGCGGCATCGGTGTTCCGCCCGTGCTGTGTCTTGCCGGCATGCTTGCCGAGCAGGGCGTGGATACGGACGTGTGCCTGGGCTTTGGCACCGCTTCCAAGGCTGTGGGCATCGATGAGTTCCGCGCGCTGGGCGCCACGGTTAGCGCGTGCACCGACGACGGCACCCTGGGCACCCACGGTTTTTGTACCGATCCGGCAGCCGAGCTGCTGGGCGAGGGCGGCTACGACTACGTTGCCAGCTGCGGTCCCGCCGTCATGATGAAGAAGGTCGCCGCTGCTGCCGCTGAGGCCGGCGCGTACTGCGAGGTGTCGCTTGAGCGCATGATGAGCTGCGGCTTTGGCGCCTGCAACACCTGCAATGTCGAGACGGTCGACGGTATGAAGGGTGCCTGCATGTGCGGCCCCGTGTTCGATGCTTCCAAGGTGGTGGTCTTCTAGTGGGTACCGTGAACATGGCCGTCGATTTCGGCGGCGTCAAGATGCAAAACCCCATCAACACCGCAGCCGGTACCTTTGGCTACGGCTGGCAATTCCAGAACTTCTTCGATGTCTCCCAGCTGGGTGCCATCACCACCAAGGGTTGCGCTGCCGAGCCCTGGCCCGGCAACCCCGCGCCCCGTATGGCCGAGATTCCCGGCGGCATGATCAACTCCGTGGGCCTGCAGAACCCCGGCGTTGCCGCCTTTGCTCGCGAGTCCGGCCCCTGGCTCGAGCAGCTCTCCAAGGACGGTTGCCAGGTCATCTGCCAGGTCGCCGGCCACTCCGTGGAGGAGTTTGTCCGCGCGCTCGAGATGTATGTCGAGCTGTGCCCCTGGGCTGCCGGCTACGAGATTAACGTGAGCTGCCCCAACATCGCCGCCGGCGGTGCTGCCATGGGCTCCACGCCCGAGGGCGCCTCTGCCGTCATGGCCGCCTGCCGCAAGGTGACCGACAAGCCGCTGTTTGTGAAGATGGCCCCGGTCAACGTCGCCGAGATCGCCAAGGCGCTCGAGGCCGCCGGCGCCGACGGCCTTTCGGTCATCAACTCCATCCAGGGTATGGCGATCGACGTCCATACCCGCAAGTCCCGCGTGGCCAAGCCCAAGGGCGGCCTTTCGGGCCCGCTGTGCCATCACATCGCCGTGCGCATGGTCTGGGAGGTTGCCCAGGCCGTCGATATCCCCATCAACGGCGTCGGCGGCGTTATGACCGGCGAGGACGCGGCCGAGTTTATCCTGGCCGGCGCCACCTGCGTGTCGGTCGGCATGGCCAACTTTGTCGACCCGTGCGCCTCGCTCAAGATTGCGCACGAGCTCGAGGCCTGGGCAGAGTCTCAGGGCGTTAAGGACATCAACGAGCTGGTAGGTGCATTCGAATGCTAGAGACCGATGCCCGCGACCGCGTTATCGTCGCGCTCGACTGCGACCGCGAGCGTGCGCTCGAGCTCGCCCATGAGCTTTCGGGCCATGCCGCCTGGCTCAAGGTGGGCATGACGCTCTACTATGCCGAGGGTCCCCAGATCGTCAAGACGTTCAAGGACCTGGGCTTTAAGGTCTTCCTCGACCTTAAGTTCTACGACATTCCGCATCAGGTGCGCGGTGCTGCGCGCTCTGCCTCGCTTGCCGGTGCCGACCTGCTTTCGGTTCACGGCCTGGGTTCGGGCGCTATGCTCGCTGCCTGCCGCGAGGGTGCCGAGGAGGCGCGCGAGGACCGAGCCAAGCTCGTCGCCATCACCGTGCTCACGAGCATGAACCAGGATGCGCTGGCAGAGATTGGCGTTGAGTCGCCTGTGGCCGAGGAGGCCGCTCGTTTGGCGAAGCTAGCCCAGGCCAACGGTATCGACGGTATCGTCTGCTCGCCGATGGAAGCCCATGACATGCGCGAGCTGCTGGGTCCCGACGCGCTTATCGTGACCCCGGGTGTCCGTCCGGTGGGCGCGGCGCTCGGCGATCAGTCCCGTGTCGCCACGCCTTCCCATGCCATTGAGCGCGGCGCGAGCCATATCGTGGTGGGCCGCCCCATCACCGGTGCCGCCGATCCGGTTGCGGCATTTGACGCCATCGTCGCCGAGCTCGTCGAAAACGTCGCGTAAAAGATTCCCTTAAGTCACCATTTTTGGGTTTCACTAACACAAAAAAGCCCCTGTGCCTGCGTAAACTTTCCCATCCTTTGTGTGGAATCGCAGGTCAGGGGCTCATCTTTTAGCTCGATATATTGCACTTTTTGCGGGTATCGTCTAACCTATGGAGCCGCGATTGGGCATTTTGTACGTTTTACGTGCTAAAATGCCAAATATTGAATCAGATATAACCCAACTATTTGGAGGTACGAATGGCACTCCCTCAGCTTACCGATGAGCAGCGTAAGCAGGCTCTTGAGAAGGCTGCCGCCGCACGTCACGCTCGCGCTGAGCTCCGTGAGCAGATCAAGAAGGGCGAGAAGTCCCTCGAGTCCGTGCTCAACTCCGATGACCCCATCGCTTCCCGCATGAAGGTCTCCACCCTCATCGAGTCTCTCCCCGGTTATGGCAAGGCCAAGGCCGCCAAGATTATGGAGGAGCTCGGCATCTCCGCTACCCGTCGCGTCCAGGGCCTCGGCGTCCGTCAGCGCGAGCAGCTCCTTGAGCAGCTGACCAAATAAGTGAGTGCTCAGGATTCCAAGCTCTTTGTGATTTCTGGACCGTCAGGTGCAGGCAAGGGCACGCTCGTCACTCGTGTGCGCGAGCGTCGCTCGAACCTGGGCCTGACGGTTTCGGCTACCACGCGAGCTCCGCGTAACGGCGAGGTCGACGGCGTCAATTACTTTTTCCTGACGCGCGAGGAGTTCGACCGCCGCGTGGCAAACGGTGAGTTTGTCGAGTGGGCCGAGGTCCACGGTAACTGCTACGGCACGCTGGTGAGCGAGGTCGAGTCTAAGCTCGCTTCCGGTTCTTCGTTGATCTTGGAGATCGACGTTCAGGGCGCCCTGCAGGTAAAGGAGCGTTTCCCCGAGGCCGTGCTGATTTTTATCAAGCCGCCCTCGCTCGAGGTGCTTCGTGAGCGTCTTGTCGGTCGTGGTACCGAGACGCCCGAGACGATCGAGCTGCGTATGGCAAACGCTGCCGATGAGCTTGCCCTTGCCGACCGCTACGACGACGTCGTGGTGAATGACGATCTCGACCGCGCGACCGACGAACTCGTTCGCGTTCTCGATATGCATGAAAGGATCTGAGGTCCGTGTCCGTTGTAAAGCCTTGCATTGACGATCTTCTGGAGAAGACCGACCACAACCGCTTCCTGCTCGCTTCGCTTGCCTCCAAGCGCGCCTGCGACATTAACAGCATGCTGCGCGGCCAGCACAACCGCGTGCTTGCCGTCCAGGATGTCGACGACATCACCATCGCGCTTTCCGGCGCCGATACCATCTCGATGGCTATGGACGAGATCGTCGACGGCGATATCTCCTACGACGAGGCCCGTTATGAGAAGGCGCTCGGCCACAAGGTTGCTGAAGCCTAAATGGCGAGCCGCGTCTGCCTGGTCCACTATCACGAGGTTGGACTGAAGGGCAAGAACCGCGCACATTTTGAGCATATCCTCATGGATAACATCAAGGCGGCCTTGGCCGCCTTTTCCGTGAAGGCCGTGTCTCGAATTTCCGGTTATATCCTCGTGACCTTCAATGAGCACCAGGCCGATGAGGCCGCGCGTGTGATTCGCAGCGTGCCCGGCGTGGCGCGCGTGTCGCTGGCCTATCACACCAATCGCGATCCGCAGGAATATTGTGCGGCCGCGGTGAAGGCCCTGCGCGAGTTTGGCTCGTTTGAGTCGTTTAAGGTGCATGCCAAGCGCTCCAACACCGACTACGAGCTTACCTCGATCGACATCAACCGCCAGGTTGGCGAGGTGCTGTGCGAGGCCTTCCCCGAAAAGAAGGTCCAGATGCACGACCCCGATGCAATGGTGCACGTGCTGGTGGTGCAGGGCAGCGTGTATGTGTACGCGCGCTCCGAGCGCGGTGTGGGCGGTCTTCCGGTGGGCTCTGCCGGCAAGGTCGTGACGCTGTTGTCTTCGGGTATCGATTCTCCCGTTGCCACGTGGATGCTTGCGCGCCGTGGCGCCGTGTGCGTGCCGGTGCATTTTTCCGGCCGCCCGCAGACGCCCGATACCAGCGAGTACCTGGTGCAGGACATCATTCGCGCCCTTGATCCAGGTGTTCAGATCGGCCGCCTGTATGTGGTGCCGTTTGGCGATTGTCAGCGCGAGATTTCGGTCACCTGCCCCAGCAACCTGCGCGTGATCATGTATCGCCGCATTATGTATTCGGTTGCTGAGCGCATCGCACACATCGAGGGCGCCAAGGCTATCGTGACCGGCGAGTCGCTCGGTCAGGTGGCGTCCCAGACGCTCGAGAACATCATGGCCGTTAACGAGGCCGTGAAGATTCCGGTGTTCCGTCCGCTCATTGGCTCTGACAAGCAGGAGATCATCGCCCGTGCTCAAGAGATCGGGACGTTTGATATCTCGACCGAGGCCGCGCCCGACTGCTGCACGCTGTTTATGCCGCGCCGCCCCGAGACGCACGCCAAGCTCGATGCCGTGCACGAGGCCTGGGAGCTGTTCGATCACGAGGAGATGATCGAGCGTCTGCTTAAGCAGACCGAGTACATCGACTTCCCGAGCAACACGTATAAGGCCCCCAAGACCTTAAAACGCAAACATTCGGAGCTTGCTCCGCGTGAGATTTACCAAGATCACGAGTAATATTGTGTATAGACCGACGGTGTATTTGCATCGTCGGTCTTTTGCTATCTGGGCGTTTGTCGTCAAACTGCTCATTTGCTGACGCGTGCGTGAATTAATGGACACTTTTGCGCAAGGTTTTGGTCAGCGTTTGGTTTGACCGTTGGAAACGGTTTGTCAAAGTGGTGCTGCGGGCATGGATTTCCTGACACGATGGTGTTGGGAGGTTTTGCTATGGCGCAGCGCGAACAACACGAACGGGTCAAACGGCTAGATCGTTGGGCGGGCAAGCTGCTCGGGCACAAGGCGGTGGTCGCAGCGATACTCGTGGCCATTGCGATGGCGAGCGGCTTGGCCATGGCCAATATGGGCGGTGCCTCTGATGGGGCGACGTTTGAGCGTGATACGGGCTCGAACGCGGGGGCGGTTGCGGATTCCACGGACGCCTCCGACGATGACGACCGCTCGGGTGGCTCGGAAAGGGCTGCCGTTGCCACCGAGGTCTATGTCGATGTGGATGGCGCCGTGGTGACCCCGGGCGTCTATCGCCTGAAAGACGGTGCTCGCGTGGCGCAGGCGATAGATGCCGCCGGCGGGCTTACGTCCGAGGCGGACGTTACGGGCCTTAACCGGGCTTCGAAAGTGGTCGACGGGCAAAAGGTCTATGTGCCCCATGTAGGTGAGCGGCAGGCGCTCGATGTTGCTGCAGGATCTGGTGCCGGCGCGGCATCTGTCGACCCGTCGGCTGTGAGCGATCTGGTCAACATCAATACCGCAAGTGCTGCCGAGCTGCAGACGCTCTCGGGCATCGGCCCCTCCATGGCCCAGTCGATTATCGATGAGCGTACGCAAAACGGTCCGTTTGCCTCGGTCGATGACCTAATGAGGGTCTCGGGCATCGGTGAGAAGAAGCTCGCCAAGATTAAAGATTGCATTTGCATATGAGCACGCGCGAACGTGAGCGCGAAATGCCGCCACGGCCTTTTATTCCGTGGTTGGCGGCGTTGTTTATAGGTCTTGCCGGGGCGAGCGCGCTGGTGCTCAATGCGGCGGCAGATGTCCTGCTGGGCGAAGGGACATGGGAGGCGCGGTCGCTTTGGCTCATACCCTGTGTCGCGGGGGTGTGCCTTGTGCTGGGCAGGGTGTGTCCTTGGACGACGCGGTGGAAGCGATGGTTCTATGCCGCGGCGGTCGGCATGGCTGCGGGCACGGTGGTTTCGACTTGGTGGGCTGCGGGCGCCCTGCACTCTTCGCGTGCCTTTGACGGACGGGCGGCAAGTGGGCTTGAGCTCGTGGTGCAGGGTGATCCTTCCGTGAACGATGGGGCTTATGCCTATACCTGTGATGCCTATACGAACGGGGAGCGGCTAGGGACGGTCCGCCTGTCATGCGACCGCGGTCTCGACGCCGGCTGTCGCGTTCGGGTTATCGGACGCATTACGCCTTTCTCGAATGACTCATACGGGCGCTCACGCGTTTTGCGCGGCGAGTTGAGAAAGATCAAGGCCGTTCGATTCGTGTCAATCGAGGGCGGCTCCCCGAGTCTGCTGCTTCGGCTTCGTACTGCGCTCCTTGCTGCCGTCAACCCCGTTGCCGATCCTGCACGGGCGCTCATCGCCGGCGTCGTCTGCGGACGTTCGTCAGAGCTTCGCGCGCACTCGGCGGGGGAGTGGTTCTCGATAACTGGCACGGCGCATCTCATAGCGGTCTCGGGCAGCCATTTGGCAATTGTGGGATATCTGGTTGAGTCCATGCTCCAAACAACGCGCTGTCCAAAGAGGCTGCAGCGCGCGCTTCTTGTCACAACGCTGGTTGCCTATGCGCTCTTTACGGGCGCTTCGCCTTCGGCGGTGCGTGCGTGCTGCATGGTGGCGGCGACGCTTATTGCAAACGGTGCGGGGCGGCGTAGACACGGCCTCTCGGCGCTCTTCGCTACCATGTCGCTCTTTGTACTTCTGCGACCCACGGTGTTGTTTGAGATGGGCTTTCAGCTTTCGTGTGCGAGCGTTCTCTCGATCCTGTGCTTTTGCCCGTACTTTACCTATGCGCTGGGCGAGCTCGGCTTGCCCTCGGGGCTCGCGAGCGTGCTTTCGGTCACCCTGTGCTCACAGGCGGCGACGCTTCCCATCACTGTTCCTGCCTTTGGAACGTTTTCGCTCATCGCACCCATCGCGAACGCGGTTATCGGTCCGGTCGTGAGTGTTTTGCTTGCCACGTCGGTTGTCTTGGCGCCCTGTTCGCTCATTCCCCTCCTGCGGCCCTGGGCGTTGATGATGCCTATTATCGCCGCTCGTTGCGCGCTGTTCTTTGAACAGCTGTTTGCCGCCATTCCCGGAGCCAGTGTGAGCATGCCGCCCGATTCTCCCTGGATTTACCTGGTGCCCCTGGGCCTGGCCATGCTGCTTGTGTGGTGGCCGCGCCCGCGCCCACGCCCTTTGGCGGCTACGCTCGTGTGCCTGGTGGTTGCTGCGGCCGGCCCCTATGTGTATTGGGACCGGTTTGCGCCGCCTGCTGTGACGGTTTTGGATGTGGGACAGGCCGATGCGATCTTGGTTCGTCAGGGCGCGACCGTGGTGCTCGTGGATAGCGGCCTTGACGAGCGGGTGGTGACGGCGCTGGTCCGCAACAACGTGCACCACATCGATGCCGTGTTTGTGACCCATTGGGATCAAGACCATTGGGGTGGGCTGCCAGCTGTTTTAGACCGATTCCCAGTCGCGACAATTGCGGTAGCCGAACATGCGCTCGATGGCGTACCCAACGAGATTGCCGACCGCCCTGGCGTTTCGTATCGCGAGGTCGCCCGTGGCGATGTTGTCGATATCGGGGCGTTTCGCGCCCGTGTGCTCTGGCCTTTCGAGGAGGTTGATGGCGAGGGCAATGAGGATTCGCTCGTTATGCTGCTTGGCTACGAGTGCGATGGCGCCTCCCTGCGCATGCTGCTGACAGGTGACGCCGAGCTCGATCAAGAACGGCAGTTTGTGCAGGAAGTGGGAGATATCGACGTGCTCAAGCTGGGCCATCATGGCTCAAAGGTCTCGGTCGATCGCGAGTTGCTCGGCATTTTAAAGCCCGAGCTTTCTATCGCGAGCGCCGGCGAGGGCAATCGCTATGGGCATCCGTCCGATGCGTGCGTGGATGCGGTTCGCGATGCCGGCGGCGCCTTTGCGTGTACCATCGAGCACGGCGACATCACCGTCACGCCGAGCGCGAAGGGCTTTGCGATGCGATGCCAACGACCGTGACGACGTCGTTGGCGTGCGGTGGGCCCCTGGGCTAGAATGTTCAGGTACCAAATGAGGAGCCTGCGAGAGGGGAGCGCGATGTCTGAAGCGGGACTGCTGCCGGCGTATCTGATCGTCGGAACCGATGGAGTCAAGCGCGACCATGCCGTTTCGCGCATGAAGGCTCGCCTGGAAAAGTCGGGTATGGTCGAGTTCAACCTCGACGAGCGCGATATGACCAAGGACCCCGACATCGAGTCGATTATCGGCTCGCTCAACACCTTTCCCATGGGCAGCGAATTCCGCTTGGTCATTCTCGATGGCTGCTCTAAGCTTGCCAAGGCCGTCTCGGAGCCACTCGTAGAATACCTCGGCAGTCCCAGCCCTACGACGGTCTGCCTAATCATTGCCGATTCGCTTGCCAAGAACACGCGTCTGTACAAGGCCATCGCCAAGATCGACAAGAAGGCTATCGTCGACTGCTCGGGCACCAAGCGCTGGGAGCTGCCGCGCCGCGTGCAGCAGATGGCCACGCAGCACGGCAAGTCCATCTCGACGGCGGCTGCCGAGGAGCTCGTCTCGCGCTCGGGCGAAAACACCCGTATGCTCGACAACGACCTGGCAAAGCTTGCCCAGATGGTCGAAGCGCCCCAGATTGAGCTTGCCGACGTCGAGCGTTGGATTGTGCGTACCGCCGAGGTCCAGCCGTGGGACTTCCTCAACGCGGTGTCTGCCCGCGATATGCGCCGTTCACTGGAGCTCTTTAAACTGCTGCCCGCCAAGAGCTACGTGTGGACCTACACGCTGCTATGCGGACGCATTCGCGAGCTCATCGTCGCCAAGGCGCTCGATGCACGCGGTCAGGGCCGCGAGCTCGCCGCAACCCTTAAGCTGCAGTCTTGGCAGGTTAAGAACCACCTTACTTGGGCGCGTCGGTTTTCGATGGCAGAACTCGTTGCCGCGCTCGAGGGCGCCGTGGACGTGGAGCTCGCGCTCAAGGGTTCTGCAGACTCCGAGACCGCGCTTTTGCTCTGGATTACGGACATCTTGAGAAAATCGTGATGATACCTGCATATTTGGCAAATTCGTTCTATCGCTTTGCAGGGTAGCGTGCTATAGTAGGCGCTTGCATGACCTCACCGTGTCTCAGAGGTGTCATACATTTTTTGCAAGGAACTCGAAAGGAACTCCAGAAGTGGCAAACATCAAGTCTCAGAAGAAGCGTATCCGCACCAATGAGGCAGCTCGCATGCGTAACAAGGCTGTCAAGTCCGAGCTCAAGACTCTGACCAAGCACGTCCAGTCCGCCGTCGCCGAGGGCGACGCTGAGAAGGCCCAGGCTGCTCTCAAGACCGTCACCAAGCGTCTTGACATGGCTGCTGCCAAGCATGTCATCCACAAGAACCAGGCTTCCAACCGCAAGTCCGGTCTTGCCAAGCTCGTGAACAGCATCAACGCCTAAGTTGTAAATTTCACAACACACAGATTACGCGCATAAATGGAGCCTGTTTTATGGAGCAGGCTCCATTTTTTGTACCGCTCGGGTAAGATAGTCCGCATGAATACTTCAATTGACATTTCCCACATCCGCAACTTCTCAATCGTTGCGCACATCGACCATGGCAAGTCCACGATCAGTGACCGCATTCTCGAGCTCACGCATACCGTTGACGAGCGCGACATGGAGTCGCAGCTGCTCGACACTATGGATATCGAGCGCGAGCGCGGCATCACGATCAAGTCCAATGCCGTCCGTGTCTCCTATGACGCCGACGATGGCGAGACGTATCAGTTCAACCTGATCGATACGCCGGGCCACGTGGACTTTACCTACGAGGTCTCGCGTTCGCTGGCCGCCTGCGAGGGCGCGGTGCTCGTCGTCGACGCCACGCAGGGCGTCGAGGCGCAGACCGTCTCCAACGCGACGCTCGCCATGAATGCCAATCTAGACATTGTGCCCGCTATTAACAAGATCGATCTTCCCTCGGCACATCCCGACGAGGTCAAGACCGAGATCGAGGACGACCTGGCCATTCCCGCCGACGATGCCGTGTGCGTGTCGGGCAAGACCGGCGAGGGTATCCACGACCTGCTGGAGTCGATCGTATTTTTGATCTCGCCGCCCAAGGGCGATGCGAACGCTCCGCTCAAGGCGCTCATTCTGGACTCGTACTTTGACGAGTACCGCGGCGTCGTGGCCACGGTGCGCGTCTTTGACGGCTCTATCAAAAAGGGCGATACGCTGCGCATGATGCAGGCCAAGGGCGACTTTTTGGTCGACGGCGTGGGCGTCAAGCGTCCTGCCGAGACTCCGGTCGATGCGCTGACCGTCGGCGAGGTGGGTTACGTGGTCACGGGCCTTAAGGATCCCGAGGCCGTGCGCGTGGGCGATACCCTCACGTGGGCATCGAACCCCTGCCCCGATCCGCTTCCCGGTTATCGCGAGGCCAAGCCCATGGTCTACACGGGCTTGTTTCCCATCGACAATAAGGATTACGAGAACCTACGCGACGCGCTCGACAAGCTGCACGTCAACGACCCGTCGTTGGTGTGGGAGCCCGAGACGTCCGTGGCACTGGGCTTTGGTTTTCGCGTGGGCTTCTTGGGCCTGCTGCACATGGAGGTCGTGAAGGAGCGCCTGGAGCGAGAGTTCAACCTGGACTTGATCGCCACGAGCCCCTCGGTGGACTACCACGTCTACAAGACCGACGGCGAGATGATCGATGTCCGCAGCCCGCAGGACCTGCCCGAGGCCACGCGCATCGAGCGTATCGAGGAGCCTTATCTCAAGGCTAAGATCATCTGCCCGCCCGAGTACACCGGCGCCGTCATGCAGCTTGCTATCGAGCACCGCGGTGTGACGACCGACATGATTCACCTGACGAGCAAATCGGTCGAGATGCGTTTTGACATGCCGCTCGCCGAGCTCATCTTGGACTTCTTCGACCAGCTCAAGAGCCGCACCAAGGGCTATGCCTCGCTGGACTACGAGTTCAACGAGTATCGTCCGTCCGAGCTTGTAAAGCTCGACATTTTGCTGTCGGGCGACGAGGTGGACGCGCTATCGTTTATCGTCCACAAGGACAAGGCCTACGGTCTTGCCCGCGGCCTGTGCGACAAGCTTAAGGAGATCATCCCGCGCCAGCTGTTCGAGGTGCCCATTCAGGGCGCGATCGGCAACAAGATCATTGCCCGTTCAACCGTCAAGGCTCGCCGCAAGGACGTGCTTGCCAAGTGCTACGGCGGCGACATCTCGCGTAAGCGCAAGCTGCTCGAGAAGCAGAAAGAGGGCAAGAAGCGCATGAAGGCCATCGGCTCGGTCGAGGTTCCGCAGGAGGCCTTTATGGCGATCCTCAAGGTGGACGAGTAGGTCTATGGCGCTTTCCGAATATAGCCAACGGCTGCTGGGCGCGTATGCCGAGCAGCCGTTCCTTATGGCCCCCATGGCCGGTGTGACCGACCCCGCCTATCGCATTATGTGCCGACGCCGTGGCGCGCAACTCGCCTACAGCGAGATGGTGAGCGTGGCGGGCCTTGCCTATGCCAGTAACAAGACGTGGCGCCTGGTGTTGCCGGCAGACGAAGAGTCCCAAATTTGCGTGCAGCTCTTTGGCTCCAAGCCCAATCAGTTTGCGAGTGCCGTCGCTGCCGTCGAGGAGCGCGTGGGCGACCGCCTGTCGCTTATCGACATCAATATGGCCTGTCCCGCCCGTAAGGTTGTCACCAAGGGCGAGGGCTCGGCGCTTATGCGTACGCCCGATCTAGCCGAGAAGATCGTCGAGGCGGCGGTGGGCGCGGCGCATGTGCCCGTGACGGTGAAGATTCGCAAGGGTTTTTATGCCGATGATCGCAATGCCGCGACGTTTGCCCGGATGCTCGAGGGTGCCGGTGCCGCCGCGGTGGCGGTGCACGGCCGTTGCGCCACGCAGCTCTACACGGGCCAGGCCGACTGGTCAGTCGTCGACGAGGTTGCAGCCGCCGTGGAGATTCCCGTCATCGGTTCGGGCGATGTGTTCTGCGCCGAGGATGCGGCCGAGCATCTGCGCAGCTCGGGTGCCAGCGCGGTGTTTATCGCACGTGGCATTTACGGCAACCCGTGGGTCTTTGGCGATGCCCGTGCGCTTGTGCTCGACGGCACCCCGGTGCCGGTTCGCAGCTCTATCGAGCGCTTGGATGCCCTGCGCGAGCACCTGACGCTGACGCACGAGCTGCTGCCGCTTATGTCGCGCGCCCGCACCTACGCGAGCTGGTATTTAAAGGGCATGCCCCATGCCGCTGCATGGCGCGCCCAGGTGGTGCGCTGCTCCACCTACGAGGAGTTTATGGCGCTTGTCGACGAGATTGAGCGCGATGTGGTGGTTTGCGAGGCGGCACTTGCCGTGGGCGAGCCCGTGCCTCCGCATCCGCTGGAGGCGTAAGGGTGGCCGTTACCGCGCTGTATGTGCACGTGCCGTTTTGCGCTCAAAAGTGCCGCTACTGCGATTTCGACTCGCGCAGTTTCGCTGCGTGTGATCTGGACGCTGCGCTCGATGCGTATTTTGAGCAGCTGTACGCGCGAATCGATGCGTGCGGTAGCGCCGGCGCGCTCGAACAGATCCGTACTGTCTACGTTGGCGGCGGCACGCCGTCGCTGGCGGGGGAGCGCCTGGTGGAGCTCGCGTGTCGCATCGGCGATTGGTGCCATCCTGTTGAGTTTACCTGCGAGGCCAACCCCGAGTCGTTGACGGCCGGGCTCGCTGCCGCACTTGCTCAGGCTGGCGTTACCCGTATTTCGCTGGGTGTACAAACCCTCGATAATGCCGAGCTTGTCGCTATTGGTCGTATCCACGATGCCGATCGTGCCCTCGCAGCGATTGCCACCGTTAAGGACGCCGACCTTGACGTATCGTGCGACCTTATGTGCGGACTGCCCGGCCAGTCGCAAGAGAGTTGGCGGCGAACGCTCGATGGTGTGCTAGCCGTGGGGCCTCATCACGTGTCGGTCTATCCGCTCACCCTTGAGGAGGGCACGCCGCTCTATCGCATGGCGTGCCGCGACGAGTCGCTCGAGCCCAGTGAAGATTTTCAGGCTGCGTGCATGGATGCGGCACGCGAGCGCCTGACCGCCGCGGGCTATCATCCGTACGAGGTGGCGAGCTATGCGCTCGAGGGGCACGAATGCGTCCACAATATCGCTTACTGGACCGGCCAAGGCTATTTGGGTCTGGGCCGTTCCGCTGCTGGTATGCTCGATGCCGAGGATTTTGATCGTCTGGCGGGACTCTTTCCCGGGGTGCCCGCGCGCGGTTCGGCGTATCGCGTGCGTCTAGTGCAGCGCGATGATGCGGCAACCTCCTTTGATGCCGAGTTGCTAAGTCGGCGCGAGGCGGCTGCCGAGGACCTGATGCTCGGATGCCGTATGACGCAGGGCATCGCGCCGGACTTGTTGGTTCGCGCCGCAGAGGTCATTCCGGCGAGCGAGTTGGTCGCTGCCTGCGATCGCTCCCTCGAGCTGGGGCTTGCGACCTGGATTCCCGAAGGCGGCGAATGCTTGCCGGGCCCCATTGTCTCGAGCGACGTTGTCGCCGGTCGCATCTGTGCCCGTTTGGCGCCCACGCACCTGGGCTGGCTCGATGGAAATGTTCTGTTCGAGCTGTTTTGGAGTCTAGCTTAGGCCGCTCGGGTAGAATTACCGAAATATATACGCTGCTGTGAGCAGGAGGTTGCCGCGCATGGCGACGATGAACGAAAAAGATTACTACGAGATTCTGGGCGTTTCCAAGGACGCCACCTCGCGTGATATCCAAAAGGCCTTCCAGCAGAAGGCGCGCAAGCTTCACCCGGATGTGAATAAAGAGCCGGATGCCGAGGAAAAGTTTAAAGAGGTTTCTGAGGCCTATGCCGTGCTTTCGGACGAGCAAAAGCGCGCTCGTTACGACGCCATGCGCTCGGGTAACCCCTTTGCCGGCGCTCCGACCGCTTCGCCCTATGGCGGCGGCTATGCCGGCAGCGCGGGCTACGGCAATCCGTTTGAGGGCGGCTTTCCCTTTGGTGGCGCGTGGGGCCAGCCGCGTCGCGGCCAGGCCGCCTACAACCCCGAGAACGGCGCCAACGTGGTCGTCGATATTAAGCTCGACGCCAAGGAAGCCAAGGAGGGCGCGCGCAAGACCGTGCGCTACGCCCACTTCGATACCTGCGGGCATTGCGGCGGCTCGGGCTCCGTCTCGTCCGAGCATGCTCACACCTGCCCGAGCTGCGGCGGCCGTGGACATATCGACGTCGACCTGTCCTTCCTGTTCGGTGCGGGCACGTTCCAGTCGGTGTGTCCCGAGTGCGGCGGCTCGGGCAAGGTCGTGGCTGACCCATGCCCCGATTGCGGCGGCAGCGGCCGTACGCGCGTGACGACTGAGCAGACGATTGAGTTTCCCGCCGGCACGCACGACGGTGACGAGGTGCGCATTCCCAATATGGGCCACGCCGGCACCAATGGGGCTTCGGGCGGCGACCTGGTCGGCCGCGCCCATGTGGAGGCCGAGCGCCTGGAGGGCAAGGCCCGCACCGGTTTTTACCTTATGGGTATCATCGCTCCGTTTTTGGTGCTGTCGGCCATCTCGGGCGTGTTTTCGGCCTTTGCCATGATGTGCTTTATCCCGTTTGCCATGGGCCTGTTCATGGTGCTCTCGGATGGCGTGCTGCACCGCAGCCTGCTGTGGTGGAAGCGCGGCGCGATGCAATTTGTCAACGGTTTTGCCAACGGCTTTATGTTCGCGCTCGTGTCGGTATGGTTCGCAAGCTGCTCTCAGCGAGCCATGCTTTCGCCCTACGGAATGCAATAACATCAAACCCTCTGTTTGCGGCCGGCCCAGCTTGGGTATAGGACGCACTGTGACAATAATGAAAGTCGGAAGGATTCGGTCGTGTCGGAAAATAGGGATTACTACGAGGTACTTGGCGTCGACAAGGACGCCGACGCGCGGACAATTAAACGTGCGTTTCTAAAGAAAGCCCGTACCGTACACCCGGACGTTTCGGACGACCCCGAGGCCGAGGCCAAGTTCAAAGAGCTCAACGAGGCCTATTCTGTTCTTTCCGACGAGCAGAAGCGTGCAAATTATGACCGCTATGGCACGGCCGATGGCCCTGGCGGCTCGGGCTATGTCGACATTAGCGATATCTTTGGCGGCATGGGTATGGACGACCTGTTCTCGTCGTTCTTTGGCGGCGGAGCCGGCGGTAGCACCCGCGGTCGCCGCGAGCGTCGCCGCGGCCGCGACATGGCCATTTCGCTTTCGGTGACCCTCGAGGAGGCCGCGCTCGGCTGTAAAAAGACGATCAGCTACGATCGCCTGGCGCCCTGCGAAGACTGCAGCGGCACCGGAAAGGCCGAGGGCGCGACCGAAAAGCAGTGCGGCCGCTGCCATGGCACGGGCTATGTCACCACGGTCCAGCGCTCGTTTTTGGGCCAGGTCCAGTCTTCCTCGCCTTGCCCCGATTGCCATGGCGAGGGCACGGTTATCGACCATCCCTGCGATACCTGCGGCGGTCAGGGCCGTACCCCTTCACACGAAAAGATCGACATCGATATTCCCGCCGGCGTTTCCACGGGCCGTCAGCTGCGTGTGAGCGGTTTTGGCGAGGCGGGCCTTCGCGGTGAGCCTTCGGGCGATCTGATCGTCAACGTGCATGTTGCCGACCATGATCGCTTTAAGCGCAACGGCGACGACCTGTACCTGGTGAGTGATATCTCGATCGCGCAGGCGGCGCTTGGCTGCGAGATCGAGGTTGAGGGTATTATGCCCGACGAGCTTGTGAAAGTGACCGTTCCCGCCGGCACGCAGTACGGCGACACCGTGAACGTCAACAACTTTGGTATGCCGCGTATTGGCGGTGGCGGCTCGCGCGGTCGTCTGGTCGTGCAGTTGCGCGTGGTCGTTCCCACCAGCCTTTCGTCCAAGGGCCGCGAGCTGCTCGAGGCCTTTGCCGCCGAGACGGGCGACGAGGTCGCGCCCGGCAAGAAGTCGGTTGCCGACCGTATCAAGACTGCCTTCGACGACATCCTCGATTAAGGAGCCCGCGTGCTCGCACCCCATATTTCCGTCGTCAACCTGGGCTGCCGTGTCAACCGGGTTGAATCCGACCGTATTACCGCCGATTTGATGCGCCTGGGCTTTACGATGGTAGAGCCCCAAGACGCCGACCTGATCGTTATCAATACCTGTGCCGTGACAGGTGAGGCCGAGGCCAAGACCCGTAAGGCCGTGCGCCACGCGCTGGGTCATCCCGGCGAGCCCTATGTGGTCGTGACCGGCTGCGTGGTCAACCTGCACCCCGAGGAGCTCCTGGAGCTTTCGGATCGCGTGATTGCCGAGCCGTCCAAGATCGACGTCGCCGAGCGCGTCTGCGAAGTGCTGGGCGTTGAGTCCGACCATGTTGCCGCCTGCAGCGACGGCGACGTGGTCGATGCGCTCGGGCGATCGCGCTTGGGCGTGAAAATCCAAGACGGCTGCAATCACCGCTGCACCTACTGCATCGTGTGGAAGGCTCGCGGTCCGGAGCGCTCCGTGCCCGTCGAGTCTGTGCTCGAGCAGGTGCGTGAGGCGCAGCAGGCCGGCGTGCCCGAGGTCGTCCTGACCGGTGTGAACCTGGGTGCCTACGACGGCAAGAGCGCGACCGATGATCATGTGGAGATCGACGAGCTGCTCGAGATCATCATGCAACGCACCTCGATTCCCCACGTGCGCATTTCCTCGGTGGAGCCCATGGATATCTCGGAGCGCCTGCTGCGCGTCATGGCGCGCTATCCGCAGCGTATCGCCCCGTTTTTACACCTGCCCGTGCAATCGGGCTGCACGGCGACCCTGCATCGCATGGGGCGCCCCTATAGTACAGAGTCCTTTGAGGGCACCGTGCGCATGATTCGTGAGATTCTGCCGCAGGCCTCGCTTTCGTGCGACGTTATCGTCGGTTTTCCCGGTGAGACGGACCAGGAGTTCGAGGAGTCGCTGGCGCTGTGCCGCCGCGTGGGCTTTTCGCGCATGCACGTCTTTCGCTACAGCAAGCGCCCCGGCACCCTGGCGGCCGATATGCCCGACCAGGTGGCGCCCGAGGTCATGGCCGAGCGCAGCCGCCGCATGCGTGCGGCAGCCCAGGAGCTTGCCATTGCCGATGCCCGTCGCCGCGTGGGAACGGTTGAGCGGGCCGTGCTCGAATACGGTGACAACCTGACGCTCGGCTCGTTCCATCACGCCCGTCTGGACGATAGCTGCGGTCTTTCGGCACCGTGCCTGCTTGATGTTGCTATCATCGGAGTCGATGAGTCCGGCTTAGTTCATGCGCGCAGGGAGGTCCATGGAAGCCTCGAAGATTAGACTTACCGTTCCCGAGGGGATTGACCCTTCGCGAGTGCTGGGTGCCGGTGACGGTGTCCTTCGTGCGCTCGAGGGCCTGACGCGCGCTCATCTGGTCGCGCGTGGCGACCAGATTGCCGTGAGCGGCGATCCGGATGAGGTCGAGTTCGTTGCGCGCTTTTTCGAACATGCCTTTCGAGAGGCAGCGGCGGGTCGTACCCTGTCTGCCGACGATGTCTCGCGATGCCTGGCCGTGCTGCGCGACGGCGAGCACGACGCTTCGTCGCTTCGCGATGATGTGTTGCTGTCGTATCGCGGCCGTGCCATCCGCCCCAAGACGCTCGGCCAAAAACGTTATGTTGATGCCATCCGCTCGCATACCATCACGTTTGGTTTGGGTCCTGCCGGTACCGGTAAGACCTACCTGGCCATGGCGCTTGCCGTGGCGGCGCTTAAGCGTCATGAGGTCGGACGTCTGATCTTGACGCGACCGGTCGTCGAGGCGGGGGAGAACCTGGGCTTTTTGCCTGGCACCCTCGAGGAAAAGATCGACCCGTACATGCGACCGCTCTACGATGCCCTTTTTGACATGATGGATCGCGAGCGCACCGATGAACTTATGGAGCGCGGCGTGATTGAGATTGCCCCGCTTGCCTATATGCGCGGCCGTACGCTGAGCGACGCCTTCGTGGTGCTCGACGAGGCTCAAAATACCACGCCCGAGCAGATGAAGATGTTTCTGACCCGCCTGGGCTTTAACTCCAAGTTCGTGATTACCGGCGACCTGAGCCAGCGCGACCTTATCGGCCGGCGCGGCGGGCTCTCCGATGTCGAGAAGATTTTGGGCGATGTGGACGATGTGGCGTTTGCACGTCTAGAGCGTGCCGACGTGGTGCGCCATGCCCTGGTGGGCAGGATCGTCGAGGCCTATGATGCATACGACGATGCGCGCGAGCAGCGCGCACGCGATCGAAAGGAGCCCCGTTGAGTGTATTGATCAGCAACGATGCCGAGCTCGATACGCTGCTCGAAGCGCCCGAGGTGGAGCACATCTGCGCGGTCGTGCTTGCCGCCGAGGGTGTGGAGCGCGAGGTCGAGATTTCGCTTTCGTATGTCGACGAGGACGAGATGCACGAGCTCAACCACGAGTGGCGTGGCATCGATCGCACCACCGACGTGCTCTCGTTTGAGTGCGACTCGGCGTTTGACGAGGACATTCCCGCCGATGAGACGTTGGAGCTCGGTGATATTATCCTGGCGCCGCAGGTTATCGCCCGCCAGGCGCCCGGCTTTGGCAACAGTCCTGCCGACGAGTGCCGCCTGATGCTTGTGCACGGCATGCTTCATTTGCTGGGCTACGACCATATCGAGGACGACGAGGCCGAGCTTATGGAGGCCCGCGAGGATGCGATCTTGCGCGATCTTGCGCTCGAGCGCGGCGAGGACCCCAAGCAGGTGCATGTCGGCCCCATCACAAACCACGCCCACGACTAGGAGCCGTCTATGATTCCCGGATCGAACAAGGACCATCCGTCCTTTTTAAAGTCGTTCTCCTACGCCATGGAGGGCTTCGTCACCGCCGTTAAGACCGAGCGAAACATTAAGGTCATGCTGGTGGCGGGCGTATGCACCGTCATTGCCGGCTGCATCGTGGGGCTCAACATTGCCGAGTGGGGCACGGTCATCATCTGCTGCGGCTTGGTGATTCATGGCGAGCTGTGCAATACCGCCATGGAGGCAATCGTCGACCTGGCCACGCAAGAGCTCCATCCGCTAGCCAAGCGCGCGAAGGATATCGCCGCCGCCTCCGTATACGTTCTTTCCGTTACCGCCGCGATTGTGGGCCTGCTGGTCTTTGCCCACGCGCTCGGCTTTATTTAGAAAGGGGACCTCATGTCCGACAACATGCAGCCCGCCGATGAATTATTGGACGATGAGTCTCTGGAGACGATCGACGATGCCGAGGAGCTTGAGGAGTTCGACCCGTTTGAGGGCATGAGCGACGAAGAGCTCGACGCGATGTGCGACGCGTACGATAGCCCCGTGGGCTTTGGCGACGTTGAGCCCGGCTTCCGCAGCGGCTTCGTGGCCCTGGTCGGCCGCCCCAATGCCGGCAAGTCCACGCTGCTCAACGCCTGCTACGGCAAAAAGGTTGCCATTACCTCGCCGGTCGCGCAGACGACTCGCCGCCGCATGCGTGCCGTGGTCAATCGCCCCGGCTACCAGCTCGTCTTTGTCGATACCCCGGGTATCCACAAGCCCAAGGACGGCCTGGGTTCCGAGCTCAACAAGAGTGCGCTGTTCGAACTGAACGACGTGGATGTCGTCGCGTTTTTGATCGACGCCACCAAGCCCATCGGCAGGGGAGACGCTTGGGTTGCCGAGCGTGTGAAGAACGCCCGCTGCAAGAAGGTCCTGGTGCTCACCAAGGCCGACGAGGCAGATCCTGCCCAGGTGATGGAGCAGCTCAAGGCCGCACACGAGCTCATGGAGTATGACGACGAGATCGTGACATCGTCGGTGAAGAACTTTAACGTCGATGCGTTTATCGAGACCGTCGCGCACTTTTTGCCCGAAGGCCCGCGCTGGTTCCCCGAGGACATGGGTACCGACGCCTCCGATGAGACGCTTGTGGCCGAGTTTGTGCGCGAGAAGGTCCTGCGCCGGACCCGTGATGAGATTCCGCACTCCGTGGGCGTGATCTGCGATGCGCTCGAGCAGACCAAGAAGGTGCTGCGCGTGCATGCGACCATCTACGTCGAGCGCGAGGGCCAAAAGGGCATCATCATCGGCAAGGGCGGCGAGATGATCAAGCATATCGGCATCGATGCCCGCCGCGACCTCGAGCGCATCTTTGGCACCCAGGTCTTTTTGGAGCTGGACGTGAAGGTCAAGGCCGGCTGGCGCGATGACGAGGCCCAGATCCGCCGCTTTGGGTACAACGCCGAAGATTAGCCCACGCTCATGGCAGGTTCTCGCACATATCGCACCAAGGTGCTCGTCCTCGACAAGACCAAGCTTAAAGAGACTGACTTGATTTTGACGATGATTGACGAGCGAGGTCGCCAGGTGCGCGCGGTCGCTAAGGGCGCGCGCAAACCCGGCGGACGCCTGGCCGCGCGCTGCGAGCTGTTCTGCACCGTGGATATGCTGCTGGCACATGGTCGCTCGCTCGACATTGTGTCGCAGGCCGAGCTGCTGGAGGCCCCTTTGGGCGCGTCGCCCGATTACGAGACGATTTGCGCGGCGAGCGCGATTGCCGAGGTCGCGCGCGTGTGTTCGTTTGAGGATGCCGAGGACCCGTTTACCTTTGCCATCACGCAACGAGCGCTTGCAATCGCTGGCGGCAGGCCGGATGCGGCGCATATGGACCTACTCGTGGCGGCGTTTGTCTTTAAACTGCTGTCGCACATTGGCTACCGGCCCGATTTTTCGGCTTGCGTGCTGTGCGGCGACCCCATGCTGTCGCATTTTTCGGCCCAGGCGGGAGGGCTTCTGTGCGGATCGTGCGCATCGAGCGTTGCCGGCGCCGAGTTAGTGTCGACCGGCGAAGTCGCCTGGCTGCGAGCCCTTATGGTCATGACCTTCGATGAGCTTTTGGCCGAAAAGATCGACCCGCATACCGCGGCATTTTTGCTGGGGCTTTCGCACGTGTGGGCCGCCACGCACACCGACCAGCGCCTGCGTGCGATGGAATTCATGTTGGGTCGGTGATGATGCGCAGGCGCGGGTTGCTTGTGGTAACATACCGACCTGTTGGTACCTCGACCTTGGATGCTCGCTCCACCGGCGGCTTCCCAGTCCGAGGCGAATAGAGTCGCCCGCGGGCGACGCGAAACGAAAGGTGAAACAATGACTGTTTCCAAAGAGCGCAAGGCGGAGCTGACCGCCCAGTTCGGTAACTCCCCGGTCGATACCGGTAACCCCAAGGTTCAGGTCGCCATCCTGACCGAGCGCATCAAGGAGCTGACTGAGCACATGAAGTCCCACCAGAAGGACTTCCACACCCGTCGTGGCCTGCTCATGCTCGTCGGCCGTCGTCGTCGTCTTCTCTCCTACATCAAGAAGAACGACATCGTCGAGTATCGTGAGCTCATCAAGGCTCTGGGCATCCGCGACAACATCCAGTAAGGATTTGTACATGCTAAGAGCGTCCTGCGCAGCGGGGCGCTCTTTTTGTGTAAGGGCGTGAACAATCACGCTCTACAGCGTGGCGGGGGCAGGGGGCCCGCGTCACATGAGAAGCCCGCAGGCAAGGGGCCTGTGGGGTAAAGGAGAACAATGAAACTCGTATCCAAGACCTTTGAGCTGCACGGTAAGACCTACACCTTCGAGTCGGGCGAGCTTGCCAAGCAGGCCACCGGCGCCTGCCTGGTCAAGCAGGGCGATACCACGATGCTCGACACCGTGGTCGTGTCCAAAGAGCGCAAGAACTACGACTTCTTCCCGCTGACCGTCGACTTCAACGAGAAGATGTACGCCGCTGGCCGCATTCCGGGTGGCTACCTCAAGCGTGAGGGCCGTCCCAGCGAGAAGGCCACGCTCACGGCCCGTATGATCGACCGCCCGATTCGCCCGAGCTTCCCGGACGGCTTCCGCAACGAGGTGCACATCGTTGCCACCTCGCTCGTCGCCGATCAGGTCAACCCCTTCGACGTCATCAACGTCATGGGCGCCTCCCTGGCCATGACGCTCGGCGGCGTGCCCTTCGAGGGCCCGCTTGCCTGCGTGCGCATTGGCCGCAACGTGGAGACCGGCGAGTTTATCGTCAACCCCACCTATGAGGAGCGCGAGAACTCCGACCTGGACCTGGAGCTGGGCGGCTCTGCCGACTTCATCTCGATGGTCGAGGCCGGCGCCGAGGAGATCTCCGAGGACGACATGCTCGCCGCTATGAAGTTTGGCCAGGAGGCCCTCGCTGCCTTCTGCCAGGCCCAGGACGAGTTTGTGGCCGAGTGGGAGCAGGTCAACGGCGCCATCGTCAAGAAGGAGTACCCGCTCGACCAGCCCGTCGAGGAGGTCCAGGAGCGCGTCTTCGCCCACTACGACGAGATGGCCGCTGCCCTGCGCGATGCCGACAAGCTTTCCCGCATCGGTAAGGTCGAGGCTCTGAAGGAGTCCATCCGCGCCGAGTTCACCGAGGATGAGCAGGCCGCTTGGGAGCGCGAGATCCCCGTGGCGCTCAAGAAGCTCGAGAAGAAGGCCATGCGCACTATGGTCGTCGAGACCGGCGAGCGTGTTGACGGCCGTGCCGCCGACGAGATCCGTCCCATCATGGTGAAGGACAACTACCTGCCGCTCGTTCACGGTTCCGGCCTGTTCCAGCGCGGTCAGACCCAGGTGCTCTCCGTCCTGTCGCTCGGTATGCTCAACGAGGGCCAGCGTCTGGATACCATCGAGCCCACCGAGGGCAAGCGCTACATGCACCACTACAACTTCCCGCCGTTCTGCACCGGCGAGACCGGCCGCATGGGTAGCCCCAAGCGTCGCGAGATCGGTCACGGCAACCTGGCCGAGCGCGCTCTGCTTCCGGTACTTCCCGACGAGAACGAGTTCCCTTACGCCATCCGCGTCGTTTCCGAGGTCATGGAGTCCAATGGCTCCTCTTCGATGGCCTCTACCTGCGGCTCCACGCTTGCCCTTATGGACGGCGGCGTGCCCATTAAGCGCCCGGTCTCCGGTATCGCCATGGGTCTGATCCAGGAGGAGGGCAAGACCGTGGTCCTGTCCGACATCCAGGGTCTCGAGGACTTCCTGGGCGACATGGACTTTAAGGTCACCGGCACCACCGAGGGCATCACCGCCCTGCAGATGGACAACAAGGCCACCGGCCTCACCTTCGACATCCTGGCCCGCGCTCTGCAGCAGGCCAAGGAGGGTCGTGCGTACATCCTGCAGAAGATGCTCGACGTGATCCCCGAGCCGCGCCACACCACGCGCAGCACCGCCCCGCGCATCGTTTCCATCCAGGTTCCGACCGACAAGATCCGCGACGTCATCGGTTCCGGCGGTAAGGTCATCCGCGGTATCCAGGATGAGACCGGCGCTTCGGTCGACATCCAGGAGGACGGCACCGTCTTTGTCGGCGGTACCGGCGAGTCCGTTGACCAGGCTGTCGAGCGCATCAAGCTCATCATTAAGGTTCCCGAGCCGGGCGAGGAGTACACCGGTCGTGTTGTCTCCATCCAGCCGTTCGGCGCCTTCGTGAACCTGCTGCCTGGTAAGGACGGCCTGCTGCACATCTCCCGCGTTGCCAAGGGCCGCGTGGAGAAGGTCGAGGATGTCCTTAACGTGGGCGACGAGGTCAAGGTTGTCGTTATCGAGGTTGACGATCGCGGCAAGATCTCTCTCGATCGTCTGGACAAGCCCGAGGCCCCGGCTCGTGCCGAGGGTGCCCCCGAGGGCGACGGCGAGCATTTCCAGCGCCGTGAGCGTCCGCGTCGCGAGCGCTCCGAGCGCAGCGACCGTCCGCGCCGCCCCGGCGACAACGGAGGCCGCAAGCCCCGCCGTCACCACGACGCCGAGTAACAGCAGCAGATAAGCAGCTCAACAAGGGCGACTCCGAATGGGGTCGCCCTTTTGTCAGATTCTCTACCACCACAAAGGGGACAGGCACCTTTGTGGTGGTTTTGGTAGGCTCCCCGCGAGGGCGGGCACGGATGAAGTTTATCGCGAGTTCCGCACGAACAGGAGGCCACTTAATGTGGCCTCCGTCGTGAGCAGGACTGTAGAGCAGGGAACTTCATCCGTGCCCGCCCTCGCGGGGAGCCGGCGGGATTAAAACAGGAAACTTAGCCCACGCCGGGCCCCTGAGCCCAGACCGGCGGGATAGACCGGTTTGGATGGGGCTTTGATGCATGGGTGGTCTGTTGTTGTGCAAATGGGTATCATACTGTGGTTATTGCATCGACTCTGCGATGCATTGTTGTGCGTGCCCGACGGTCGGTTTGCCAGAAGCGCCCCGTCGGTTGTTTAAGACCCGTTTCGAAGAAAGGAAACAACACTCACCTATGGCAGCTAAAAAATCATCTCCTTTGAAGATCATCCCGCTCGGTGGCCTTGACGGAATCGGCAAGAACATGACGGTCTTCGAGTGCGGCGACGACATGGTGCTCGTCGACGCTGGCCTTATGTTCCCTGACGACTCCCAGCCCGGTATCGACCTGGTGCTTCCCGACTACACCTATGTGCTCGAGAACGAGGAAAAGCTCCGCGGCATTATCGTGACCCACGGCCACGAGGACCACACCGGTTCGCTTCCGTACCTGCTCCAGGACCTCAACAACAAGGTGCCTATCTTCTCGAGCAAGCTGACGCTTGGCTTCATTGAGGGCAAGCTCTCCGAGTTCCGCATTCGCGCACCTAAATTCCGCGAGGTCAAGGGCGGTAGCCACGTTAACCTGGGCGGCATCTCGCTCGACTTCTTCTCGATGACGCACTCCATTCCCGGCGCGCTGGGCGTGTTCATTCGTACCAACCAGGGTACGGTTATGCACACGGGCGACTTTAAGCTCGACCAGACTCCCATCGACGGTGTTACGCCCGACTACGCCGCCATCAGCCGTTTTGCCAAGCAGGGCATCGATCTGTTGCTGTCCGATTCCACCAACGCAACGGTCCCTGGCTTTACCAAGTCCGAGGCCGAGGTCGGCCCCAATCTGCTGCACGCCATCAAGAACGCTCCGGGCCGCGTGTTCGTGGCCTCGTTCTCGAGCCATATCCACCGTCTGCAGCAGATCTGCGACGCCGCCCGCAAGTGCGGTCGCAAGGTCGTCGTGACCGGTCGTTCCATGCTCACCAACACCCGCGTGGCGCGCGAGCTGGGCTACCTCAATATCGACGACGCCGATATCATCGATGCCTTCGATATCGACAACCTGCCCGACGACAAGATCGTCGTCATGTGCACCGGTTCGCAGGGCGAGCCGCTGTCGGCCCTGTCGCGCATGGCCAATGGCGAGCACAAGACGCTTTCCATCCACGAGGGCGATACCGTTATCCTGTCCGCCACGCCGGTCCCGGGTAACGAGAAGGCCGTCCAGCAGGTCGTCAACAGCCTGGCCAAGCTCGGCTGCGACGTGTGGGACAAGAACCGCGCCCTGGTCCACGTTTCGGGCCACGGCAGCCAGGAGGAGCTCAAGCTTCTGATGGCCATGGCCAAGCCCACGTACTTTATGCCGGTTCACGGCGAGGCCGTGCACCTGCGCGCCCACGCCCAGCTCGCCCGCAAGATGGGCCTCAAGGACGACCACATCTTTATCCTCGACAACGGTGACACGCTCGAGATGCGCGGCGGTATCGTCAAGCGCGGTACGCCCGTCGAGTCCGGCGTCGTCTATGTCGACGGCCTGCGCATCGGCGACACCGACCCCATCGTCCTGCGCGATCGTCAAAAGCTCGCCAACGACGGCATGGTTACCGCCGTTGCCATCGTCTCGCTCAAGCACAAGAAGATCGAGGCCATCGAGTTCTCGGGCCGCGGTGTTTCGTTTGCCATCGACGATCAGTTCTCCGAGGATGCCTCGGCATCCATCATGAAGACGATCGAGAAGGGCAAGTTCAGCTTTACGAGCAGCGGTTCCGATGCCATTCGTAAGGCCGTGCGCGACTCGCTGTCCAACTTTATCTGGAGCCGTACCCGTACTCGTCCGATGATCATCCCGGTCGTCATGGAGGTTTAGTTTGGCGCGCGGATCTGCACAAAACGCCAAAGGCAATAAGGCCAACAACCAACCGGCATCTCCCAAGGGTGCCGGTTCCCATCTTCGTGCCAATAAGGGGCACGAGGCCGAGTTTGACGATTTTGAGCCCTTGGTTGAGCCTTCAGCCAATCGCGATATCGCCGGCGTCGTCATCGCCGTGCTGGCCATTGCGTCCTTTATTGCCGTGATTTCGCCGGCGACCGCGCCCGTGACGGCCGCGGTTGCCGGTTTCTACCACCTGGGCTTTGGCCTGGGCGCCTATGTGCTGCCGATCGTCATTCTGCTCTTTGCGGCCACGCTCTTTTTGGGTGAGGACTCGCCGCTCAACGTGCGCTCCGTCGCCGGTGGTGCCGTGGTCTTTGTTGCCGTGGTGTCCATCCTTTCGCTTATGGTGCCCGGTACGAGCGATTCGTGCGATCTTATGTTCACGCCGCAGAACCTTTCTGCCTCGGGTGGCTATATCGGCGCCTTTATCGCAAGTGCGCTGCAAAATGCGCTGGGTAAGCCTATTGCGATGGTCGTCCTGCTGGGCCTGGCTGTTGTTGGCTTCGTTATCATCGGCTTCTCCGTCGGCGGCGTTTTGCGTTCCGCTCGCGACCGTGCGGCCGATTTTGCCGAGCGCCGCCGTGCCGATGTCAACGAAAGCCCGTGGGGCGATGACGAGGCCCTGTCCGTTCCCGGTGTCGCCCGTCCGCGCCTGAGCATCTTGCGCCAGAAGGGCTCGGATGCTGCTGCAACCACGGTGATGGGCGGCTCTGTCGACCCTGTGCTGGATGATGACGACGAGGATGGCGACCCGTTTGTGGATGTCTCCGATGCCGTTGAGGCCGAGCGCGCCAAGACCACGCTGCTTCCGCGCCGTCATGCCAAGAAGACCAAGGGCGCCCCCAAGCTCAATACGAGCGATCCCGATCCGTCATGGTCCGAAAACGAGATCGAGCTCACCGAGGGCGATGACGATGATGATGAGCCTCCGCTCGAGACTGCCAAGACCACGCTGCTTCCGCGTCGCCATGCCAAGCGTGGCCAGGTGACAGGGCAGCTCTCGATGGAGGATGACCCTCAGAAGGTCGATGAGTTTGAGCCGCCGTTTGCCGTGAACCCCGTCTCGGCGGCCCCGCAGATTCCTGATTTCCTTAAGCATCCCAAAGTTGCCGGGGACTCTGCTTCGACATCTGCCCCTAAGGCCGACGATGGGGGAGCGTCCGGTTCCAATACCGCCGCTGCCACCGATACGGATGGCGAGGACGAGGAGGGCCTCAAGCTTCCGCCGCTCGAGATTCTGCACGCCAACCCGCAATCGGCCTCTGCCGCTTCCTCGGACAAGGAGCTGGAGCAGACCGCCGAGTCGCTGCAGTCCACGCTGCTGGAGTTTGGCCGCAGCGCCCGCGTCGTTGGCTGGATCGCGGGCCCCACGGTCACGACGTTTAAACTGCAGCCCGGCGAGGGCGAGCGCGTGAGCAAGATCTCGAGTCTCGAGGACGATATCGCCCTTTCGCTCGCGGCCCAGTCGGTGCGCATCTTCGCCCCGATTCCGGGAACCTCGCTTGTCGGTATCGAGATTCCCAACCGCAAGCGTCAGAACGTCAACCTAGGCGACGTTTTGCCCTATGTGAAGGGCGGTCCGCTCGAGCTTGCCATCGGACGCGATGCCGAGGGCACCCCGGTCGTTGCCGATCTTGCCAAGATGCCCCACCTGCTTATTGCCGGTACCACGGGTTCCGGTAAGTCGGTGATGATCAACTCCATCATCACGACCCTGCTTATGCGCGCCCTTCCCGAGGACGTTCGCCTGATCATGGTCGACCCCAAGCGCGTCGAGCTCGCGGGCTACAACGGCCTGCCGCATCTGTATGTGCCTGTGGTGACTGAGCCCAAGCAGGCCGCCAGCGCGCTGCAGTGGGCCGTGTCCGAGATGGAGCGCCGCCTGAAGGTCTTCGAGCGCCTCAACGTCCGTAAGATCTCGACGTATAACGAAAAGCAGGCCGCCGGCGAGTTCGAGCATTACGACAACCCGCCGCAAAAGATGCCCTATCTGGTCATCATCATCGACGAGCTCTCGGACCTGATGATGGTCGCCGGCAAGGATGTCGAGGCCTCGATTGTGCGTATCGCCCAGCTGGGCCGTGCCGCCGGCATCCACCTTATCGTGGCCACGCAGCGCCCCAGTTCCAACGTGGTAACCGGTCTTATTAAGGCCAACATCACCAACCGTATCGCGTTTAACGTCGCGACCGGTATCGACTCGCGCGTCATTATCGACCAGATGGGTGCCGAGAAGCTCACCGGCCTGGGCGACATGCTGTTCTCCAAGGTCGATTGGGGCAAGCCCCGTCGTATCCAGGGCTGCTTTGTCTCGGACGACGAGATTAACGAGATCGTTGAGTTCGTTAAGTCGCAAAGTGAGCCCGACTATCACGAGGAGATCCTGTCCGCCGTGGCTCCCGCCTCCATGTCCATGGCGGGCGGCGGCGGAATCGTTCGCACCGGTGTCGCCGAGCCGCAGGACGACGATCCGCTCATTTGGGAGGCCGCCCATATTGTGGTGGAATCTCAGCTGGGCTCCACATCTGGCCTGCAACGCCGCCTGAAGGTTGGCTACGCGCGCGCCGGGCGTATTATGGACATGCTGGAAGAAAAGGGTGTCGTCGGCCCGCCCGACGGTTCCAAGCCGCGCGAGGTCCTACTGGACGAGGAGGGGCTTGCCGCGCTGGAATCTGTTGACGCCGAGATGGCACGTGAAGATCGTGAGTTTGGAGGATTCTGATGGCTGCACGCTTTGGTGACATGCTGCTCGAGCAGCGTCGCCGAATGGGCCTTTCCATTCAGCAGGTCGCCAACACCATCAAAATCAGGCCGCAGATCATCGAGTTTTTCGAGAACGGCAATTTTGCCTCCATGCCCCCGCGCGGCTATGCGCAGGGCATGATTTCGAGCTATGCACGCTTTTTGGGCCTTAATCCGCGCGAGGTCGTCAACGCCTACTTTGACGACCTGATGGCATACGAGCGCGAGACGTCGCAGCAAGGTGGTCGTTTCCAGGACGCCGCCGGCTACGTCAACTCGCGTTCGTCGGTCGATAACGGCCGCTTCCTGATGGTTCAGGGCGGCCGCTCCACGCGCTATGGACAGCGTCCTCAGCAGGCGGGCTATATTACCGAGACGGGTTCGGGCGAGGAGATTCGCTCGCAGCGCGACCGTTTCCGCAGTACGCCCATGCCCGACGACCGTGCCCTGCCTGCTGCCCGCGGCTTGGCCCGTGATCCCCGAGCCGGCTACGGTGACGGCGGCTATTCGGGTCGTTCGTATCGCAGTGCGTCGATGGACCGCTCGCGTGGCGGCTATGCAGATGCCGATACTACGCAGGTCACGCCGCGCCTTCGTTCGCAGTCACAGCCCTACGGGCAGCGTGGCTCCGCTTCGCGTTCGGGCCAGTCTCGCTCGGGCCAGCGCAGCTACCAGGGCCGTGGTGGCCTGGAGCCCCGTTCCGGACAGCGTGGCGGACAGCGTACGACTACCTATCGCGGTCGTCCGGATAACGGACGCGGCCGTGCCCCGCAAAATGATCTGCGCTCCGGTTCCGGTCGCGGACGCGGTTCGCGTGCGCCTCAAAACAACGGACTCGATCCGCGTATCGTCTATGCCGGCATTGGTGCCGTGGCGCTGCTGCTTATCGTGTTGATTGTCGTTCTGCTGCGTGGCTGTGGCTCTTCGGCGCCCCAAACAACGCCCGAGACCCCTGCTGCCACCAAGACGACGAACAAAAAGTCTTCTAAGAAGACCGAGACGACCGACGAAGACGAATCGACGGACGAGGATACGGACGAGTCGACCGACGCCGAGACCACCAAGACCTCGAGCAAAAAGACTGAAAACGAGGAGACTAAGGTTAAGGTTTCCGTCGCCAAGGGTAAAACTGCTTGGATTGAGGTCAAGGTCGACGGTAAATCGGTCTATGGCGCCCAGGCGACCGGTCCCTTCGAACAGGAATACACCCCCGAGTCCTCGATCGAAATCACGACGTCCAAGCCCTCTGACGTCACCGTCACCAAGAACGGCGAGAAGGTCCGCTACGACACCAAGACCTCTGGTGTGGCGCGTGTGACCATCACTGTTCCCAAGAAGGAGACGACTGATTCCGAGGAAGGCGAGAGCTCCGAAGACAGTGAAAGCTCCGACGGTACCGATGCTCAATCCACCGACGGCACCGATACGGCGACCGACGGTCAAACGACGACGTATTCAGACGGCTATTCGTACGACAGCTACTAAGCCGTTCGTAAGCGAAAGGAAAAACCATGGCTAAAGATTCCAGCTTTGACGTTGTGTCCGAGGTCAACATGCAGGAGGTCGACAACGCCTTCCAGCAGACCACGCGCGAGATCTCTCAGCGCTACGACCTTAAGGACTCCGGCGCCACCATCGAGCTTTCGAAGGGCGACAAGCTCTTTACGATCAACGCCCCGGCCGACTTTGTCTCCAAGCAGATCATCGACGTGCTGAGTGGCAAGCTCATCAAGCGCGGCATCGACCTCAAGGCTGTCTCGTGGGACGCTCCGCAGGCTGCCTCGGGCGGCACCGTGCGCGTGCTCGGCCATATCGTCGAAGGCATCGACCAGGCAACTGCCAAAAAGATCAACAAGGACATCAAAGACCAAAAGCTCAAGGTCAAGGTGACTATCGAGGCCGACAAGCTGCGCGTTTCCTCGGCCTCTAAGGACGCCCTGCAGACCGTGATCCAGTTCCTGCGCGATCAGGACTATGGCCAGCCGCTGCAGTTTACCAACTATCGCTAATTCATTCGAAAGGACCGCTCTCCAACATGGATACACCGTTGGGCTCCGTGCTCTACATCACCCTCGGTTGCGCCAAAAACGAGGTTGATACCGACCGCATGCGTTCGCTTTTGACCGCTGCGGGCTACGAGGAGGCATTCGATCCGCAGGATGCCGATATCGCTATCGTCAACACGTGTTCGTTTTTGGCATCGGCTACGTCCGAGAGCATCGAGACGACGCTCGAGCTTGCCAATGAGGTGCAGGACGGCGTTCGCTCGTGCCCCATCGTCATGTGCGGTTGCGTGCCATCTCGCTACGGCGACGATCTGCCCGATGAGCTGCCCGAGGTCGCGGCCTTTGTAAAGACCGACGAAGAGGACGGCATCGTGTCGGTCATCGACGACGTGCTGGGTGTGGAGCGCGAGGTTGCGGCGTATATCCCGCAGGTCAAGCGTACCGTCGAGGGTGCGGTTGCCTACGTTAAGATCTCGGACGGCTGCAATCGCTTTTGCAGCTTCTGCATGATTCCCTACATTCGCGGCCGCTATCACTCGCGCGATGCGCGCAGCATTATCTCGGAGGTGCGCGACCTGGTCGCCGGCGGCGTGCGCGAGATTGTGCTGATCGGCCAGGATACGGGTATCTGGGGTAGCGACTTTGCCGATGAGGACGTTGCCGAGGATTCGCCGCGCAACCTGGCTCAGCTGCTGCGCGCCGTTGCCGAGGCAGTGCGCCCGCATAACGTTTGGGTGCGTGTGCTCTATCTGCAGCCCGAGGGTATGACCGACGAGCTTATCGAGACCATTCGCGATACGCCCGAGGTGCTGCCCTACATCGATATTCCCGTGCAGCACTGCGACGCCCGCATCCTTAAGGCCATGCGCCGTTCCGGTTCGCGCCAAGAGCTCGAAGACCTGTTCTGCGACCTGCGCAAGCGCATCCCGGGTATCGTGATCCGTTCGACGGCCATGGTGGGCTTTCCGACCGAGACCGACGATGAGTTCCGCGACCTCATCGACTTTATGGACACCGTTGCCTTTGACTACACGAGCGTCTTTGCCTATTCCCAGGAGGAGGGTAGCCTGGCCGCCAAGATGGAAGGCCAGGTCGACGAGGATATTAAGCTCGAGCGTGCCCAGGAGGCCATGGACTTGGCCGAGTCGCTCGGTTTTGCCGCGACCGCCGCGCACGTGGGCGAGCGTGCCCAGGTGATCGTCGACGGTATCGAGGAGACCGAGGACGGTGCCGAGCTCATCGGGCATGCGTGGTTCCAGGCGCCCGATTCCGACGGCGCGGTACACCTGGATGCCAGCGAGGCGTCCGTGGGCGATATTCTGACGGTGGAGTTTACCGATAGCTTCTGCTACGAGCTTATCGGTCATGTGGTTGAGTAGGAGAGCGTTGTGGCTAACGAGAGCAATAAGGAACTGACGAGTGTCTGGACGCCCGCCAATATCGTGACGTGCGTGCGCATCGTCTTTATCCCGGTGTTTATGATCCTCTCCGCCCTGTCGCATACGGGCGTGGCGGACTCGGACTGGAGCACCTTTGACGGCCCGCTTGCCGCCGCCGCATTCATCCTGTATGTGACCTTGTCGTGCACCGACAAGGTTGATGGCTATCTGGCCCGCTCGCGCAACGAGATCACCGATTTCGGTAAGTTCTTGGATCCCATCGCCGATAAGCTGCTGGTGTTTTCGGCCCTGTTGCTGTTCTTGGACTTTGGCGCGGTGACCGTGTGGACCGTGTTTATCATCCTGTTCCGTGAACTGCTAGTGAGCGCCCTTCGCATGGTTGCGAGTGCTGCCGGCGTGGTTGTTGCCGCCGATAAGCTCGGCAAGTACAAGACGGCGACCACGATGGTCTCCATCTGCGGCTACCTGTGTGTCTTTGCGATGGCGGGCCTCAATTGTGCTCCTGTGGCGCTGACGCTTGGCATTTACGGCGTTTCGCGTTTCCTGTACGCCGTCGCGGTGATCCTCACGGTTATCTCGGGCGCCCAGTACTTCTGGAACTGCCGCAAGATCGTCTTTTCGGTTTAGGTCCTGGTCGGCATGACGCTGTCTTTTGACGTGATCGCCCGACGTAACGAGGAGCTCGCGCGCGAGGTCGTCGAGCGCGCGAGCTCGCGTGGCGCTACGGTATCGACTGCCGAGTCGCTTACGGCGGGCATGATTTCCTCGACGATCGCCGATATCCCCGGCGCATCGGCGGTGCTGCGTGGCGGTGCCGTGACGTATTGCGACCAGATTAAGCATGGTGTGCTGGGCGTTGAACAGGAGACGCTCGACCGCTATACCGCGGTTTCTTACCAGACGGCGCGCGAGATGGCGGCGGGTTCGCTCGAGCTCTTTGGCAGCGACATTGCCGTTAGCGCGACGGGCTATGCCGGTCCCGGGGGCGGTACCGATGAGGATCCGGCGGGGACGTTCTACATCGGCTGGGCATATCGCGCCGTGGATGGGGGAGCGCCGGTTGTGGACTCGGTGCGCTGCCACTATGAGGGCGATCGATCTTGTGTTCGCGCCCATGCGGTCACCGAAGCACTCGAACATATTTTGCGTGCGCTTGATTCTATGGAATAGGCGTGGTTTAAGGGGCCCGAGGGCCCCTTATTTGTGGAGATAGGGACCTGTGGCTGTTGGTGCGTTTGCGCTGGTCATCGCTTATATTTTGATGTTGGGTGCTTGTACGGTGGCCAAATCGGTCAAGCTTTTGGTCAGCTTTTGGTCGGCGTTTGGTTGGGTTTTGGAAAGGTCTTCTGCATATGATTTATCTGAACGGTTGACCACGAACAGCCGTTCGTTTATTATCGAGAAAGATTGTTAAGAGGAGGGCTTTCCATGGCCAAGAATTCAGGTCCTGTACGTACCGTTCACGCACGCACGACGGGTAAAGAGCGCGACGAGATGATCGCCAACACGAAGGCCGATATCGAGAAGAAGTTCGGTCAGGGCTCCATTATGAGGTATGGCGACGGCGGCCCCGAGCTCGAGGTCGAGGCCATTCCCACCGGCGCCTTGGCGCTCGATGCCGCTTTGGGCATCGGTGGCGTGCCGCGTGGCCGTATCGTCGAGATCTATGGCCCCGAGTCCTCCGGTAAGACGACGCTGTCGCTCGAGATTTTGGCCGAGGCCCAGGCGATGGGAGGCGTCGTTGCGTTTATCGACGCCGAACATGCGCTCGATCCCACCTATGCCGCCCGCATCGGTGTCGATATCGACGAGGTGCTTATCTCCCAGCCCGATACGGGAGAGCAGGCGCTCGAGATCGTCGATATGCTCGTGCGCTCCGGTGCTATCGACGCAATCGTCGTCGACTCCGTTGCCGCGCTCACTCCGCGCGCCGAGATCGAGGGCGAGATCGGCGATACCACGGTTGGCCTGCAGGCACGCCTTATGAGCCAGGCGCTCCGCAAGCTCGCCGGTTCGCTCAGCAAGTCCAACACGACCTGCATCTTTATCAACCAGCTGCGCGAGAAGATCGGTGTGATGTTCGGTAACCCCGAGACCACGACTGGCGGCCGTGCCCTTAAGTTCTTCTCTTCGGTTCGTATCGACATTCGTCGTATCGACAGCATTAAGCTCAAGGATGAGGTTATCGGCAACCGCGTGCGCGCCAAGGTCGTCAAGAACAAGGTGGCGGCGCCGTTCCGTGCGGCGGAGTTCGACATTATGTACGGCACGGGCATCTCCAAAGAGGGCTCGATTTTGGATATGGCCGTCGAGTACGACATCTGCAAAAAGACCGGTTCGTGGTTTGCCTACGGCGAGGACAAACTTGGCAACGGCCGCGAGGCCGCCAAGGCCTTCTTGCGCGAACACCCCGATTGTGCCGACGAGATCGAGCACAAGGTCCGCCTTGCCTGCGGCCTTGAGTATGACGATGATGCTCCTTCCGAGGTCGAGCTGACCGACCAGCCGCTGGCCGATCGCCCTGCCGATGAGGAGTTTGATGAGCTCTACGCCATCGATGGCTCCGCGATGCTCGATGATGACGACGAGTAGCGGTTGCCACTATGTCGTATACCGTGACCGAGGCTACGGTCGTCTTTCCCGATAAGAAGGCGGCCTCCTCGTTCTCGACCGGCTACGCTTCCAAAAAGCCCTGTGCGCATATCGATTGCGATCTTGAGGGCGGTTTTGAGCGCACGATTTGGATTCCCACGCGCGTGGCGCGTCTGTACGTAAAGAACCGCCCCGACTTGCCTTGCGATTGGGATGACTTTCGCGAGGCCGTTGAGCTCATTGAGCGCAAATGTGCGCTCACGATGGTGACCGAGATGCTTTCGCGTCGCGATCATGCCACGGGCGAGGTGCGCGATAAGCTTGCCTGTTACGGCTTTCGCGCGGCCGCGATAGATTTCGCCGTTGAGCGCGCCACGCAATACCGCTTTTTGGATGAAAACCGCTTCTGTTCGTATTTTATCGAGGAGCGTAAACGCCGCGGTTGGGGACAGCGCAAGATCGAGACCGAGCTCAAGCGTCGACATGTAGCGCTCGATACTATCCCGGGCTATCCCGAGGATTATTTTGCCGTTGACGATGACCTGGCGCGTGCCTGCGCCCTGTTGTCCAAACGTCGGGTTCCCGAGACCCGTGGGTTCGAAAAGCTCGTTCGTTTTTTGATGGGTAAGGGCTTTTCGTACCGTATCGCCGCCGATGCGGCCAAGGCCCGCATCGATGCCGAAAACGAGGAATGTGCCGTTTAAAGATCGGGCGTGTTGCCTCTCTACCGTTCACCGTTTACTCACCGCCGTGCCGGGTTGGTTTATTTGACAGTTGTAGCCGTTCAACGTACGATAACTACTGTCATTTGCTTTGTGATATGTGCTCATCTTTGATGAGTTTGTTTATATGTCTATCTGTATCCGACCCGCATAAGCTGCGCCCATATTACTCAAATGTCGCGAGCCGTTCGTAAGGACGGTTCGCTTTGTTGTGTAACGAATCCATAAAAAGGAGTGAGCATGCCTATCTTCGCAGCAGCGCTCGTTGGCATCCTTGCAGGTGCCATCGCCGCCATTGCCTACATGCGCACCGCCAAGCAGGGTAGTCTTCACGAGGCCGACGAAAAGATCCAGTCGGCACACGCACAGGCCGAGTCCCTGATCGGTGATGCCAAGCGCCAGGCCGAGACCCTCAAAAAAGAGGCTCTGCTCGAGGCCAAAGAAGAGATCATTAAGAACAAGCAGGCCGCCGAGGCCGAGGACAAGCAGCGCAAGAACGAGATTCGCACGCTCGAGAATCGCGTGATGCAGCGCGAGGAGTCTCTCGACCGTCGTAACGATGCCCTCGATAAGCGCGAGCACCAGCTGTCCAGCCAGGCCGGTCAGGTGGAGAAGCGCTCTCGCGAGCTCGAGGAGCTTTGCGCCAAGCAGACTTCCGAGCTGGAGCGTATCGCCGACCTTACTCGTGAGGACGCCCATAAGGAGCTGCTCGACAAGGTTCGCGGCGAGGTTACCCATGAGGCCGCCACGATTATCCGCGAGTCCGAGCAGCAGGTTCGTGCCGAGTGCCATAAGACCGCTCAGGAGATTCTGTCCCTGGCGATCCAGCGTTGTGCCGCCGACCACACCGCCGAGGTCACCGTTACCTCCGTGCATATTCCGTCCGATGACCTCAAGGGCCGTATCATCGGTCGCGAGGGTCGCAACATCCGCACCTTTGAGCAGGTGTCCGGCGTCAATCTGGTCATCGACGACACGCCCGAGACCGTTGTGCTCTCGAGCTTCGATCCGGTCCGTCGCGAGACCGCCCGCGTGGCGCTCGAGAACCTCATCGCCGACGGCCGCATTCATCCCGCCCGCATCGAGGAGATGTATCACAAGGCTGCCGACCTGGTTCAGCAGCGCGTGCGCGAGGCTGGCGAGCAGGCCGCCTTCGATACCGGTATCCATGACCTGCACCCCGAGATCGTAAAGACCCTCGGTGCCCTGCGTTATCGCACCTCCTTTGGCCAGAACGTGCTGCAGCATTCGCTCGAGGTCTCTGACCTGTGCGGCGTTATGGCTTCCGAGCTTGGTCTGGACGTTGTGACTGCCAAGCGCGCCGGCCTTCTGCACGACCTTGGCAAGGCTATTGACCACGACGTTGAGGGCCCTCATGCCGTCATCGGTGCCGAGCTTGCCCGTCGTTATGGCGAGAAGCCTGTTATCGTCCACGCGATCGAGGCACATCACGCCGATGTCGACCCCAATACGGTGCTCGACGTTTTGGTGCAGGCCGCCGATGCCGTCTCTGCCTCGCGCCCCGGTGCCCGTCGCGAGTCCGCCGAGAACTACATCAAGCGTCTTGAGAAGCTCGAGGAAATCGCCAACTCCCATGACGGTGTCGAGCGCACGTATGCCATGCAGGCAGGTCGCGAGGTGCACGTCATGGTGCAGCCGGATAAGATTTCCGACGCCCAGTCCACGGTGCTTGCGCACGATATCGCCCATCAGATCGAGGAAGAGATGGAGTATCCCGGTCAGGTGCGCGTTGTGGTGATCCGCGAGAGCCGCGCCGTCGATATCGCTAAATAGCATGAGCGACGCGAACGAGCTCATCTCATTTATCGCGTCGATGTCGGGGGAGGGCAGCCTGCGCGTCGAGGAGAACCTTGGCGAGGGGTATGTCCGCCTCCGCGTTTCGGAGGCCGAGCGCCGTCAGGCAAAGCACGATATTCAGCACGTCGAGGACATCGTCATCGAGATGCTGCGCAATGCGCGCGATGCCGGTGCCGACAAGGTCTATCTTGCTACGACCAAGGAGGAGGGTGTCCGCACCCTCCTTTTCCTGGATAACGGCTCGGGTGTGCCGCGGGACATGCAGGAGCGTATCTTCGATGCCCGCGTCACCTCCAAGCTCGAGAGCATGAAGATGGACCGCTGGGGCGTGCACGGCCGTGGTATGGCGCTGTTCTCCATTAAGCAAAACACCGACGAAGCCCGCGTGGTCACATCGGGCGTCGATTTGGGCTCGGCCTTTAAGGTAAGCGTGTCGACCGACCGCTTGGGTGAGCGTGCCGATCAGTCGAGCTGGCCCCAGGCGGTCAAGGATGAGGATGGGCACTACGTATGTGCTCGCGGTCCGCACAACATCATCCGTGCGGCCTGTGAGTTTGCGCTCGAGGAGCTGCGTGGTTGCGATGTGTACCTGGGATCTCCGTCCGAGATCGCGGCGACGCTTTATGCGCAGGCTTCTTCGCGGCTCGATGCCTCGCGGCTACTATTTGTAGACGATGAGCAGGAACTTCCGGTCGTTGACCGCCTGGGCATGGCATCGGACGCGGAGGACTTTATCCGTATCTGTTCCGGCCTTGGCCTGGAGATGTCCGAGCGTACGGCTCATCGCATTTTGGCCGGCCAGATTAAACCGGTTCGAGGTGTTACGGCCCGTCTGCTTCGAGAGCGTGATTCCTCCTCTCATACGCCCGCACCGGTCGACCTTGCTAAGGATCGTCGCGGGTTGCGCATCGCCAAGGACGATATGGCGCAGTTTTCGCGCGCCGTGGAGCGAGATTTTAATGACCTCGCTGCCCGGTATTACCTTAACCTCTGCGGCGACCCCAAAATTCGCGTTTCGCGTGATCGCATCACCGTGACGTTCGATTTGGCCAAAGAGGAATAGCATCTTTACCGAGTCCGCTCGGTACGATACAGTTATTGCAGTTAAAACGTACTTTTAAACGCAGGAGTTTCTTCATGGATTGCCTGAAGGTATCAAGCAAATCATCGCCCGCGTCCGTTGCCGGCGCCATTGCCGGCATGGTCAAGGATGGCGTTCCCGTCAACATCCAGTGTGTCGGCGCCGGTGCCGTCAATCAGGCCATTAAGGCCGTGGCTATTGCGCGCGGCTTTTTGATTCCCACGGGTTTTGATATCTCCTGCGCGCCGGTGTTTTCGGACATCCTCATTAACGGGGAGTCGCGCACGGCGATTCGCCTTTCAATTTACGTTCACCAGATCAATCGAGCCGCCATGGATAACGTCGTCATGGATGACGTCAAGCCTGTGGCGTAACGCTTACTTGCCTCGATTGGCCCCCATCGTTAGGACATATGCACATGGATCAGCGTTCTGCACGCGATATTCTTGCCGGTAAAACCTACTTTATCCGTACCTTTGGTTGTCAGATGAACCAGCACGATTCCGAGCGCGTGAGTGGCTTGCTCGATTCGTATGGCTGTCTTATGGCGCTCGATCCCGAACATGCCGATATCGTTGTGTTCATGACGTGCTGCGTGCGCGAGGCTGCGGACACGCGCCTGTATGGCCATTGCAACTCCTGCAAGAGCCTGCCGCCGTCGCCCTCAGGCAAGCGCGTGGTGGCCGTGGGCGGTTGCATCGCCCAGCGCGATGGTGAGGGCTTGCTTACCAACGTCGATAATGTCAACGTCATCTTCGGTACGCATTCCATCGCGCATGTGGCTGAGCTCATTGCCGAGGCCTTCCTGGACGGCAAGCGCCATATTCGCACGAACGAACATGAGGATACCGATGCCATGAGTATGCCGTGGCATCGCGAGACGCAGTATCACGCTTGGGTGCCCATCATGACGGGCTGCAATAACTTCTGCACGTACTGCATCGTGCCCTACGTTCGTGGCCGAGAGAAGAGCCGTCCGTTTGAGGAGATTGTCGACGAGGTGACCGGTCTGGTGCGCCAGGGCGTGCGCGAGATTACGCTGCTCGGTCAAAACGTTAACTCGTATGGACGCGATCTGTTTGGTAGGCCGCGCTTTGCCGACCTGCTGCGAGCAGTGGGTGATACGGGTGTAGAGCGCATCTTCTTTACGTCCTCGCACCCCAAGGATCTGCTGCCCGAAACCATCGATGCCATGGCCGAGACACCTGCCGTTATGCCGCAGTTGCACTTGGCCGTTCAGTCGGGTTCTACGCGCATCCTTAAGGAAATGAATCGCCGCTACACGCGCGAGGATTATCTGGGGCTGGTCGATCGCATTCGCAACCGTATGCCCGATATCGCACTTTCCACCGACATTATTGTCGGTTTCCCGGGCGAGACCGAGGAAGATTTTGAGCAGACACTTTCGCTTGCCGAGACCGTCCGTTACGCACAGGCTTACACGTTTATCTACTCTAAGCGTGCGGGTACGCCGGCGGCCGAGATTGATGATCCCACGCCGCGCGAGGTAATTCTTGAGCGCTTTAACCGTCTGGTGAAGGTTGTGGAGACCACGGCGCACGAGTACAACCAAGGTGAGCTTCATACCGTGGTGCCGGCGCTCATCGAGGGCACGAGCAAAAAGAACGATATGGTGCTACTCGGCAAGAGTCCCAAGAACCAGACCGTTCATGCGCCCATCCCCGAGGGCTATAGCATTGACCAGCTTATCGGCAAGATTGTCGACGTTGACGTCGACGTCGCCAAGACCTGGTATCTGTCCGGCTCTGTCGTTGGTGAGCCGCGCTAATGACTTGTCCTTGCGCCGATCTGCAGGCTATTGCTATCGTGGGTCCCACGGCGGTTGGAAAGAGTGATGCCGCCGATCATTTGGCTGCGCGCCTTTCGTCCGAGGTTCTTTCGTGCGATGCGATGCAAATCTATCGTGGCATGGACATCGGAACCGCCAAGATGACTCCCGAGGAATGCACGGTGCCGTTGCGCCTGGTTGATATCGTGGAGCCCGGCTTTGCATATTCGGCTGCACTGTATCAGGTTGATGCAAGGAAGCACGTTGAGCGCTTGATCGGTGAAGGCCGTCTGCCCGTATTTTGTGGCGGTACGGGCCTATACCTTAAAGCAGCGCTCGACGAGATGGATTTTCCGTCGGGCGAGCTTGAGGATGACCGCCGCGCGGGCTATCAGGAGCTTGCCGCCCGTATCGGCGAGGAGGCACTGCATGCGTTGCTCGCCGAGCGCGATCCGGAGTCTGCCGCCGTTATCCACCCGCATAATGTACGCCGTGTAATCCGTGCGCTCGAGATGCACGATGATGGCGTTTCGTATGCCCAGCAAAAGTCTCAGTTTGCCGTTCCGCATGAACGGTACCATGCGCTGTGGTTTGGACTTACGCGAAATCGCAAAGCGCTCTACGAGCGTATTAACCTGCGCGTTGACCTTATGTTTGAACAGGGGTTGGTGCAGGAAGTCCAGGGTCTTATGGATCAGGGCTTAGGCGGCGCGCTCACGTCTATGCAGGCGATTGGCTATAAAGAAATTATTGAGGCCTTTAACGGCGATATCACGATGGATGAAGCGCGCGAGCTCATTAAGATGCGCTCGCGTCGTTATGCTAAGCGCCAACTATCATGGTTTAAGCGCGATAATCGCATTGTGTGGTTCGACATGGATGAACTTACGATCGATGATGTCGTTGAAGATATTCTGCATCGTATCGAGGCGGCATAATGGCTCGTTTTCCCCTCGTTCCCACAGCACCAGAACCCGAGCGGGCAATTCTTGTCGGTGTGGAGTGGCGTGATAACGCGTGGCCGCTCGATCGTTCGCTCGACGAGCTCGAGCGCTTGGCCCATACGGCAGGTGCGCAATGCGTCGCACGCTTGTCGCAGCGTTTGGTCAAGCCGTATCCCAAGTCGTTTATCGGTTCCGGTAAGGTCGAGGAGCTTTGTGGCCTGGTGCATCGCATGGATGCCGACGTTGTTATCTTTGACGATGACCTGACGCCCTCGCAGCAGTCGTATCTTGAGAAAGCCGTGGGTGAGCCGGTTAAGATTATCGACCGCACCGCGCTCATCTTGGATATCTTTGGCCTCCATGCCCAGACGCGCGAGGGTCGTTTGCAGGTACAGCTTGCGCAATTGCAATACCTGCTGCCCCGTCTGCGTGGCATGTGGAGCCATCTTGCCAAAGAGCAGACGCGTGGCGGCATCGGTTCGCGCTTTGGACAGGGCGAGAGCCAGCTCGAGGTCGACCGGCGTCTGATTCGCAACAAAATTGCTGCCCTTCGTCGCGAGCTTAAGCAAGTTGAGCAGCGCCGCGATGTCCAATCCAAGAGCCGCATTGAATCGCCTGCGTTTCGCGTGGCACTTGCCGGTTATACCAATGCCGGCAAGTCGACGCTTCTTAATCGTCTGACGGGATCTACGGTGCTCTCGCAGGACAAGTTGTTTGCCACGCTCGATCCTACGACGCGTTCGTATCGTCTGCCCGGCGGCCGTGGCATGACTATTACCGATACGGTCGGGTTCATTCAAAAGCTTCCTCATGGTTTGGTCGATGCGTTTAAATCAACCCTTTCTGAGGTTCTTGGTGCCGATTTGATTTTAAAAGTCGTCGACGCGTCCGACGAGGATTACGAGCGTCAGCTGGAGGCCGTCGATCGCGTGCTGGATGAGATTGGCGCCGGCGAGCGTTTGACGTTGACGGTGTTCAATAAAATTGACCTGCTCGATACCGTTGACCGTTTGAGTTTTCGTCGTCGTTATCCCGAGGCAGTGCTGTTTTCCGCCCAAACGGGCGAAGGCCTGGACGACCTCGTTGAACGCATTGCCCGCGAGGCGGCGGCGACCGACGTGCTGCTCTCTGCCGATATTCCGTATCGCGAGGGCGCCCTGATCACGCTTGTGCACGAGCAGGGCACCTTGTTGCACGAGGAATATCTGGAAGAGGGCGTTCGCATTGTGGCGAAGTTGCCGGCTCGTATCGCGCCTCGACTCGAGCGTTATCGCACGGAGTAGATAAGCTCCAAAACACCCAAGATAATGGGTTGGTGTAGCAGGTAGAAGGGGAGTGCGTGGCGTCCTAGGTTGGCAAGTGCCGGTACGGGGTTGGCGTATGCCCAGCTGGGTGTCGGTCTCCCCGTCTTTTGAGTGAGCCTTGCGGCAAAGAAGCCTGTGAGATACATAAAAACAAATGGGATGATGGGGTAATAGTCGCCCGATACAAATCCTGGACCGGGAAAGCCCAGCCAGGCGAGATGGGGGATAGGGTAGACCGATTTTGGGATGCCCCAGGTAAGGGCGAAAAGTATCAGGCAAACCCCAATGCCCCATCCCGCCGGCATCCTATTGAGGGCTGGACGAGCAAACGCCACAATCGCCGTACAGGCTGCCATGCAGTAGATAATGCCAAAATTGACCGAATCGTCGACCGAGACGAGCGTTGTTGCCGCCCAGACGATAAGCGCCGCTATGGCATACTTGGCGGCACGTTTGGCGTTGTTGCGCGAGAGGGTGCACATCCATCCCGCGATGAACAAAAATACCCAGCTAATGCTGGCGCGCCAGATGTCCTGAAATACGGTTTGGGTAAACCAGGGCATGTTCCAGCCGTAGAGGTATGCCAAGTCGTAGCAGGCATGGAAGCCTGCCATCGACAGCATCGTAAACCCGCGAACGGTATCAAAGATGGTGATGCGCTGTTGCTGCATTACGAGAACCGACGCATCAGGGCCACGACCTTGCCCAGAATGACCGGGTTGGTGGCGTAGATAGGCTCCATGGTGTCATTCTCGGGCTGAAGACGAACGCGTCCCTGTTCCTTGTAGAAGGTCTTGACGGTTGCGGCGCCATCGATCATCGCAACGACGATCTCGCCATTCATGGCGCTCTTCTGCTCGCGAACAATGATGTAGTCGCCGTTATAGATGCCGACGTTGATCATCGAGTTCCCATGCACCTCAAGAATAAAGGAGCCCTGGTCCGTGGCAATCTCGGTCGGTACGGTAAACGTGTCTTCGATGTTTTGCTCGGCAAGGATGGGAATCCCGGCAGCGACGCGCCCAACAAGCGGTAGCGACACGGCTCCACGGGGGGCAGCGGGCTCCTCGGGTTTGTTGGAGATAGAGACGGAAGAGCCATCCTCGTTAAAGAGTTCCAGGGCACGGGGCTTGGTGGCGTCACGCTTTAGCAGCCCACGGGCCTCGAGGGCGGAAAGGTGCGCATGGACCGTGCTGGGGGAGGACAGGCCCACGGCCGATGCCATCTCACGCACGCTGGGCGGATAACCCTTCTCCTTTTGGTATTCCTTGATGAAGTCGTAAATCTGCTGCTGACGCTTGGTAATTTTGCGAGCCATCAGGGGATCCTCTCTGCCTTTGCCAAACAAATGTTCGTTTATTGCTTGACAGGAACAACTGTTCGAAGATAATAATAACCGAACATTCGTTCCCGCGCTAGACTTTTTTGTCCGTGCGGCTTGATAAAACAGTTCTCGTCAAAACACACGAGAGGAGAACAAGATGAACGCAACGGATATGGTCCAGGGAAACCTCGCCCTTAAGCTCGAGTCGCCTGCCGCTCCGGCCTTTACGGTCGTTAAAGGTGGCCGCGCTGGTTTTAAGCCTGTGTCTGCTCAGCCTGTGCGTGCTCCGCGAGTTGCTGTTTCCGAAACTCCTGTGCCCTTGAAGGTGTCGACGATCGTTGTGGTCGCTGTCGGTTTGACGCTCTGCTTTGTCCTTGCGGCTTCTGTTTTTACTGCCCGTCATGCCGCCTACGCGGATACCGTTGCCAACGTTACCTACGAGACGGTGCGCGTTCAGCCGGGTGATTCGCTGTGGTCGCTTGCCGAGGAGCATCCGGTCGAGGGTCTTTCTACACAAGAGACCTCCGATATGATCCGCAGCGTCAATCACCTTGACCACGGATCTCTCGACGCCGGTGCGCATCTTAAGGTTCCTGCTCGCCCGTAATCATAATCGCGTCGCGCATGGTACCCTTGTTATCGTTTAAGAGGAGGTACCATGCGCTGTCCAAAATGCGGCAAGGCACATACCCGCGTCGTCGATTCCCGTATGCAGGAGTCGAGCAATACGATTAAGCGCCGTCGAGAGTGCTGCTCGTGTAACTACCGATTCACGACGTTCGAGCGTTGCGAAGATCCCATTGAGGTTATTAAGTCCGATGGGTCCAAACAGCGCTTCGATCGCAATAAATTGTTGGTGGGCCTGATGCGAGCCACCATCAAGCGTGATATCGACACCAAAAAGCTTAATGAGATCATCGATGATATCGAGGTTGAGCTTCGCTCGCGTACGCTGACGGCAGTGACGTCGCATGAGCTGGGCGATATGGTGCTTAAGCGACTGGCCAAGATCGATAAGGTGGCCTATATCCGCTTTGCCTCGGTCTACCGTGACTTCAAAGACGTCGATGAGTTTTTGCAAGAGCTCGACAAGCTAAGGTGATTCCATGTCCAACATTACCGTCAACATCAAGCGTCTCGACCCTACGGTCGAGCTTCCCAAATACGCTCACCCCACAGACGCCGGTCTCGACCTGCGCTCCAATGAGGATTGCGTGCTCAAACCTTTTGAGCGCCGCCTGGTTTCTACGGGCTTGGCCATCGCCTTGCCCGATGGCTACGCCGGCTTCGTCCAGCCCCGCAGCGGTCTGGCCATCAAACAGGGCCTGTCTATAGTCAATACGCCCGGCCTCATCGACGCCCACTACCGAGGAGAACTTAAAGTCATCCTCATCAACCTAGACCCCACGAACGACATCGTCATCAGCAAGGGCGACCGCATAGCCCAACTCGTCATCCAAAAAGTCCCCACGGTCAACCTCATAGAAGTAGAAGAACTAGACCAAACCGACCGAGGAACCGGAGGCTTCGGCTCCAGCGGCGTATTGTAATGTCCGCACACCCGTGTGAGCCCCCTATATATCATTCCATGCTCAAACATTCTCGCAGGGGCGCACATATCCCTCCCGCCCGTGTCTCACCTATATCATTCCATGCTCAAACATTCTCGCTTCGCTTCGCTCGCTGCGAAACTGCGCGTGGAACGATATAGGTGAGACACGGGCGGGCGGCTACATGCTTGAAATAATTAAAACCTAGTAGCTGGCCGATGCGACAAAGAGAGCATTCCTTTGTCGCATCGGCCAGTTACTAAGATTTATTATTGGTTTTACCTTCGCTGGTTCTAGTGGCGAGAATCCGGTGTAGCTGCAGTTGTGCAACCGTAGCTCGCCTGCGGGAGGCCCCTATATATCGTCCCGCGCGTAGTTTCGCAGCGAGCGAAGCGAAGCGAGAATGTTTGAGCATGGAATGATATATAGGGGCCTCCCGCAGGCGAGCGGACATTAAAACGCTAGCGGATATGCGCTGGCTTGCCGCCCCAGTAGAAGCGGCAGAAGGCTCGTTTTCGTTTTTGGGGCTTGCCGGTTAGCTCCATGGTGGCGATGGCGATGTCTTCTGCTGCGTGGGGGCGGCGTAGTACTTCGCCGTTGATGAGCAGGGCTTTCAGTGACTCGGGATGATTGTGTAGATGGCGTAGCGTCACAATGAGCTCTCGCGCGGTGGTGACGTGCATACTGGCGCCCATGCCCGTGAGCATGGTGGTGTTGGCCTTTTCCTGGCCATAGGACTTGCCCAGCAGGATCATCGGCAAATGCGCGCACAGACATTCGGTTACGGTGAGGCCGCCCGACTTTAGAATTGCGAGATCGCAGCCGTGCATGAGGGCTGCCATGTCGTCGACGTAGTCCAGCACTGTCACGTTCTCGAGCTTCATGGCTTCGAAGAGCGTTTTAAGGCGCGTGGCGTACTCCGTGTCCTTGCCCGGCAAAAAGACAAAGTGCATGTCCTCAAAGCCGCGTAGGAAGGGGAGCGTGTGGTCCATTGCGGCGCGGAAGCGCACGTAGGGCTGCGGCAGACTTGCGCCGGCCATCACGAGCACGACGGTTTTGTCGACGGGAAGGTTAAACTTCTTCAGATCTTCTTCGCGGTTGTAGTCGGTATCGAAGCCCGCGCGAATGGGAATGCCGGTAATGCGAATCTTGGACTCAAGAACCTTGCGGGGGCGCAGCGTCTCGGCCATAAATTCGTTAGCTACGCAGAATAGGTCGGTGTCCTTGTGGGGCCAAAAGCCTTCGACTTCATAGTCCGTTGGTACGCAGATGACCGGGTAATCGATGCCTGTGATAACGCGGGCGCCTACGGCGACATTGGCAGCTGTAATGTGTGTTGCGACCACGGCTATGGGCCTGCGGGTGCGGACATATTCGTTAAAGGCAGGGAACATAATGCGTGACCAAGCCGTACCACCGCCCCAGAGCAAATGTCCTGTAAACGTATATCGCCAGGTCAGGTCATAAATTGGTCGCGTAGCGCCGGTAAAGGATGCCGCGGTTTTATTGCCGTCGAATTTAATGCGCCCAAAATCGAGGATATCGAGCACCTCAACCTCAACATCCTCCGGAATGCCTTTTGTGCCGCGAATGAGGTCAAACGCCTGCGCGATGGCGTTGGCGGCTGCTTTGTGGCCCGATCCCACCGAGGCGTGCACAATGGTCACCAAGGGCTTCTGTGCAGGCAAAAGCGTCGTTTTCTCCGGTTGGGGAGTGTCTTGCGTGGGCAGGGGAGCGTCTTCGCCCGTCTGCTTTTGATCCATCGATAACTCCCCTTCGGCCTTGTTTCGCAGATTAACATTGTAGTGCATGACTGTCATGTTCACGTAAATTTGGGTAAGAGCGCAAAGAACGTCAATGTTTCGACGAGAGGATATTCAATGACTACCGATCAGCCGATCGATGTTGCAATTATCGGCGGCGGCCCTGCTGGATACGCTGCCGCTATTTATGCCGCACGCGCCAACCTTGCGACCATGGTGTTCGAGCAAGGCATGCCAGGCGGTCAGATCGCCACGACCAACGAGGTCGAGAACTATCCCGGCATTCCGCTGCTGAGCGGTGCCGAGCTGGGTGAACGTTTTCAGCAACATGCTGAGGGGCTGGGTGCACAGGTTGCCTGGAGCATGGTGACGGGTATCGATTACGACGCCGACTCGACCAAGTTCACCATTCATCATGATGAGGGCGATACGGTCGCTTCGAGTGTTATTGCCTGTATGGGTGCTACGCCGCGTGCGGCTGGCTTTGTTGGCGAGGACACATATCGCGGGCGCGGTGTGTCGTATTGCGCAACGTGCGATGGCATGTTCTTCCGTGGTAAGCAAGTCTTTGTCATTGGCGGCGGTAATGCCGCTTGCGAGGAGGCATTGTTCCTGTCCGAGATTGCTAGCAGCGTGACCATCGTGCTGCGTCGCGATCAGTTCCGTGCACCCGAGGGCGTGGTCCAAAAGGTGCTTACTAAGGACAATATTTCAGTTAGGTACCAAACTAGTATTGTGGAGCTGTCGGGCGATACGATGCCTACGACGATCACCTTTAAGGACAATGCGACCGGTGAGACACATGCTGAGACCTTTGAGCCGGGCTCGTTTGGCATCTTTGTCTTTACGGGAACGCAGCCTCATACCGAGCTCGTTGAGCATCTGGTCGATCTGGCACCCGACGGCGGCATCTTGACGGATGAGTCGATGGCCACCAGGACTCCGGGCTTGTTTGCTGCCGGCGATATTCGTTCCAAGCGTTTACGTCAGGTTGTTACTGCCGTTTCTGACGGCGCTATAGCGGCAACCTGCGCATACGCTTTCTTACGCGGATAAGTACGATAATATATCTTATGTAAGGTTGCTGTCTTCTAATCTAATTGATGGGACGGGGCGTTGATGTGCCGTCCCATCAATTTACTTGCTTGCCGGACCCCAGCCAAAGCCAACGATCATACCGTTCATTTCGGCATAGTACGAGCACAGGCCTGTGCACGGCAAAAAGATAGGATTGGATCCTGGCCATCTCATGATGATGTGATCGGCAAGCGCCTCGGCACCTTTCAGGTTGTTGACGTGATCGATTACAAAGTCGCCGCCTGCAAAGCCAGCTTCTTCCATGACGGACAGAATCTTCTTGAACATCTTTTTCTCTCCGCGTGCAGGGCCGATAACCTTAATTTCACCCTTCTCGGTCGCCGTTCCCAACAGGCGGATATTCAGTTTATTGGCGACAAGTCCCGCTACCTTGGGCATGCGGCCAGATTTAGCGAGATTCTCGTAATTGCACAGGTTAAAGAGCAGTTTGCTATGTGCTTCCAACTGTTCAAAATAGGTGCACGCATCTTCAAACGATACATTAGGATTATTCTTTAGGTACCTATCGAATAATATAAAGATCAAATCGAGTTTGGCGCCTGCGCCACGCGAGTTGACGAGATAGATCTGCCGTTGCGGATCCTCTGCAAGCACCATATCGCGAGCGGTTGCTGCGGCGTTGAAGCTGCCCGAGACGATCTCCGAAATAGGCATGCAGATCGTCTTATCGGCAAGCCTAAACAGTTCCGCCCACTCCCCTACGCTAGAACAGCTCGTCGAGGAAGCGGTCGTTTCGTTAAAGATGACCTGATTAAAGGCGTCGACGTCCAGCGAGAGGTCGTCGACGTATTCTTCCTCCCCTACTCGAATCTTGAGCGGCGCGAATCGATAAATGGTGTCCGGGGCGCTAGGCGGCCAATCGCGGAGATTGCAGCTCGAATCAGAGACGAGAGCCCAGCTCATAGTCGGGTCCTTTCGGCAGTACATGCTGTTCGTATGCTGTTAATGTATCAAAGAACGCCCTATAGTGGTATGCAAAACTAGATAATCTAGAATACAATATAGAAAACGAACGGAGGCACCATATGAACCACGTTAAACACGTCATTCCGATGTCCGATACGTCGGTTAGCATTAAGCCTGAGGATATTCAGCCGACGGTACTGCCTGATGCATTTATTCAGTCAGATATTGTGCGTAAGCTCAATACGCTGAGCCTGCCGCGCTATGATCAGCTGCCCAATGTGACGCTCTATCGCGATCAAGTGATTGAGTATGTCGCGCTGTGGATGGAGCCGCTTTCGATTTGCGTGGAGCAGCCCGTTATTACCCCTTCGATGATCAACAACTACGTGAAGGTGGGCCTGGTTCCGGCTCCGGTTAAAAAGCAATATGGTCGCGAGCAGATTGCTCGTCTTATTACCATCTGCATTTTTAAGCAGGTGCTGCCCATCGCTGCCGTTCAGGCCCTCTTTAACATCCAGCGCTTGAGCTACGATGCCCCTACGGCCTTTGATTATGTAGTTGACCAGCTCGAGGCTTCGATTCGTGCGGCTTTTTCGGTCGAGCAGGTTCCTGTGCCCGACACGGCCCATCAGGTGACGCGTGAGTCACTGCTCGTTCGCAGCGCCGTCTCGTCCTTTGTGTCGAAGGCGTATCTGATGAGTTACCTTAAGTTCAATGGGTTTAGCAGTTAGCGACCTGCGAGGTGGTGGGACAAGGCAATCTTGCCCCACTGTTGTTTTTGGTGGTTAAAAGTTAGCGACCGGAAGCCACGCCCATGCCGTAGCCGATAATGAGACCGTGCATCTCGGCGTAGTATGAATCGAGGCCGTTGCAGGGCATGATAATCGTCTTGGAGTCGGGCCAGCGCTCGACAATTCGATCTGCCAGTGCCTGGGCACCTGCCTCATTCTCGACATGGTCGATAACGACCTCGCCGCCCGTAAAGCCCTCGGCTTCCATAGTATCGACGATCTTGGTCAACATCTTCTTTTCGCCGCGAGTGTGACCGATCAGTTTGATTTCGCCTGCTTCGCTCGCTGTTCCCAGAACACGAATATTGAGTTTGTTGGCAATGGCGCCAGCGGCCTTGGGGATGCGTCCAGCCTTCGCGAGGTTCTCATAATTGCACAGATTGAAGAGAATCTTGCTGTTTTGCTCGAGGCTATCGAAGTGGGCGCAGGCATCCTCAAATGAAACACCGGGATTGTTCGCGAGATAGCGGTTGAACAGCAAAAAGATCAGGTCCATCTTGCCGCCTGCCGCACGCGAATTGACCAGATGGATCTGGCGGTCCGGTTCCTCGGCAAGCACCATGTCGCGCGCGGTCGCAGCCGCGTTGTAACTCCCCGAGACACCCTCGGAGATGGGCATGCAGATTGTCTTATCAGCGAGCTTAAAGAGCTCGGCCCACTCGCCCACGCTGGGACAGGCGCTCGAAGAAGCACTCGTCTCTGCCTGTACGGCGCAATTGAGCTCATGAACGTCGAGCGTGAGATCGTCGACATATTCACGCTCCCCCACTCGGATCTTGAGGGGTGCGAATGCAAAGGTGGTATGGGGCGCGGTCGGTTGCCAATCGCGGAGGTTGCAGCTCGAATCGGAGATAAGTGCCCAGCTCATAGAGGGTCCTTTCTAGTTGTTCCTCAATAATTATAGCCATCTTGCCGTCTGATGCGACGTCTATCTAGTATTCAAAACTAGATAGGTTGCCTTACTAAAAATGACGTTGCACCCAAAACAATGGACCCCGCAGCCCAAAAGCCGCGGGGTCCAAATCCGTTCGCTGTTATAAAAGCTTAGTAGCGCACGAAGATGTAGTTGTTATTCATGCCGGCTGCAACGGAGCTGATGATAACGCCCGTATTGTAGTCGGAGGCATGAATCATCTGACCGTTGCCAATGTAGATGCCGGTGTGGTAGGAGTTAACCACAACGTCGCCCGGCTGCGGATCGGAAACGCGGGTCCAACCCATGAACGTGCCGGTGGTGCCCAGGCGGCAGTAGCGGCCGGTGAGGCAGTAGCTTACAAAGCCGGAGCAGTCGAAGCTGTCCGGGCCAATGCCGCCCCAGGAATAGGCGCAGCCAAGCTTGCTGTAAGCGCGCGAAACGACGGTGCCACCGTCAACAGACTGGCTCGGTGCGGAAGGCGTCGGAGCCGGAGCGGGCGTCGAGGGCTGAGGCGTCGGCGTGGTCTGCATGTTGCCGCCCTGGTTATTGTTGGTCTGGCCACCGTTATTGTTGTTGGTATTGGTATTCTCAGTCGTGCCGGCCGTCTCGGTGCTCATTGTCGCCTTGTCGGCAGTGCTGGCGTTAATGCCGGCCTGCAGTGCTGCGTTGGCCTCAGCCTCTGCGGCAAGCTCGGCCTGCAGCTGAGAATCAAGGGAGTTCACAATGCTCTGAGCCTCGGCTTGCTGAGCGTTGAGCTCGTCGACCTTCTTTTGCGTGGCGGCGACGTTCTTCTCCTGCTCGGCCTGTTTATCGGTGAGCTCCTGCTTGAGCTCCTTGACCTCTTGGATGGTCTGGGCCTGTTTGTCGGACACCTTACCGTAGTAGAACAGGCGGTTGAGCATGTCGCCCAGGTCATCGACACCGGTCAGAACCTGAAGCAGGCTCAGGCCGCCGGTCTTGTACTCGCCGGCAACGTAGGTGGAAAGCTTGGCCTGGCCATCAGCGATCTCCTGCTGCTTTTGCGTGATCTCGCCAGCAGTCTGGTCGAGCGCCTGCGTCTGAGTGGCGAGCTCGTCGTAGATCTGCTGGGTTTGCGTGCCAATCTGCTCCAGTTTGGTGCGAGCAGCGGCAAGATCGGATGCGGTATCGGCATAGGCCGGGGCCGTGAGGCCCAGGCCCAAAACACAAGCGAGGGTTGCCGTAGCAGCGCAGCGTGCCATGTTTTTGTGCGTGTTTGCTGTGCGCATGGAGCTTCCTTTCCGGTATCTAAGGGTAGCGGCTAGTCGACCGTTACCAGGCTAAAGAGCTCGACGTCCTCGTTGGAAGGCGTGAGCTTCTCGCGCGGGTTGAGAAACGCAAGCTCAAGGATACAACCGTAACCCACGAGCTTTGCGCCCATATCTCGCACCAGTTTACCTGTTGCCTCGACGGTTCCGCCCGTCGCGACCAAGTCGTCCAGAATCAACACGGTATCTTTAGAGGTGATGGCGTCGGCGTGGATCTCGATGGAATCGGTGCCATATTCGAGTTCGTAGCTCTCGCTCACCGTCTTGCGCGGCAGTTTGCCGGGCTTACGTGCGGGAACAAAGCCGGCGCCCAGTGCGACGGCCACGGGCACGCCGACCATAAAGCCGCGGGCCTCAGGACCCACGACCTTGGTAATACCCATACCGGCAAAATGCTCTGCCAGGGCATCAACCATAGCCTTCAGGGCTTCGGGATTGCCAAAGAGCGGCGTAATGTCCTTAAAGACGACTCCGGGCTCGGGATAGTCGGGGATGTCGACGATATGAGATTCGAAGTCGTACATGGCGAAACCTTTCATGGGAAGCCGGTTTGCGGCAACGTTTATTTGTCCGCGTTGGCGGTTGCACTGTGCGAAGGGACGACCTTGAGCGGCTTCACGAGCGATTCCTCGCGAGAGGCCACAGGGGCGGCTGCCTCTTCGCTTTTGGCCTTGGTGGATTCGGAGCGTGCGATCTCCTCGTCGAGGGCATCGATATCGGCGTCCTCGACCACAGCGTTGAGCGACTCAAAGACGCGATTCTTGAGCAGCGCGGTATGCACGCCCTCGGTGAGATCGTGCAGCTTTTTAAATGCGCGCTCGAGCTTGGCGTCGCGCTCGTCGTCGGAGGTATCCATGCCGAGCATGCTCACGAGCACCTGCTCAAACATCGAGGACTCGCGGTTTGCAGACGATACGTACTGGCGCAGGTTGCGCGGCTCGATATGGAAGCGCGACAGCTCGGAGCAGTAACGGATGATCGGGAAATCGCGGCCATCGACGAGCTCGCGGTTCTGCGGGCTCTTGATGATACGAATGAGGTCGTTCTCTGCCAGGGAGCGGATAAACGAGATCTCGACACCGAGCATATCGGGAATGGTCTCGATGGGATGCAGCTTTTGCTTTGTCTCCTTGGGCTCCGTCTTGAGCGGAACATCGGACAGCAGGCCCACCTCGTAGGCGAGCGTGGACAGGTCCGTGGCGTTTTCCAGGCGCTGCTTGATCACGTTGAGCGGCATGTAGCGGGTCTTCTGCAAGTGTAGGATGACCTCGAGGCGGTCAACGTCTTCCTTGGAGTACTGGCGATACCCCTTAGGCGTACGATGAGGGGTGATGAGCCCCTCATCTTCTAGAAATCTAATTTTGGAGTTCGAAAGATCGGGGTATGCGCCTCGAAGTAAATTGACGACCTGGCCGATACTCAGATAGTTGCGTTCGGCCATGCCCTACTCACCGGTTTCGATGCGCTCCGGCGTGCTCTCGTGATAGATGAGCGTGAACGTACCGATCTGAACGGAAGAGCCGTCGTGCAGCGGGGCACCGTTGACGATGGCGCCGTCGACCCACGTGCCGTTGAGCGAGCCCAGGTCCTCGATACGGGCGCCCAGACCCTCGCGAATAATGCGCGCGTGGCTGCGCGACACGGTCATGTCGTTGAGGAAGATGCCGTTCGCCGGATCGCGGCCGATGGTGGTCACATCGTCCTCGAGCTCAAAGGCGGCACCGGTCTGCGGGCCCTTGACGATGGACAGAACGGGTGCGGTGATGTGCACGTTGGCCATAAGGTCGGGAACGGTGACATCGCTCGAAGGGACGCGAAATACGCAGGTGGCGTCGGCGGCCTTATCGTTCTGAGGCATGTTATTTTGCATGTTGTCCATGACAACCCCTAACATAAAGCGGCTGGACCGCAAAGAATGAACTGTACGTAATCATACCCCAATGACTTAGTCTTCGATTTCGGGGTTAAGAAAGTCGATGTCCTCGTCCTCCGGATGCGCGAGGGCGTGTTTAATGGCTGCCCCGCCCTTAATGGAATAGATGACAGCGGTGAGCATGGAGAAGATGACGCCGCCGTACACAAAGAAGATGCCGAGCGGCACGGAGCTGCCGTTAAGGCCCGGGAAGGAGGTGAGCGTGGCGGGCAGCAGGTTCAAGCCGTCCACGTTGGGAAAGCCCAGCAGCATGAGCGAGAAGCCGGTCATGAGCAGTGCCGTGGCAATCTTGCCGGGAAAGACCACATCGATGGGGCGACGGTGGTAATGACGCACGATGAGTGTGCCAATGCCCAAGTACACGTCGCGGCCGATAATGAGCACGCAAACCCAGATGGGAAGCTCGCCGCGGACCACCAGACCCAGAACGCCGGTAAACAGCAGCGCGCGGTCGCAGATGGGGTCCATCATCTTGCCGAGCCACGAGACCGTCTTGGTCATGCGGGCAATTTGGCCGTCCATCCAGTCGGTGGAGGCGGCGATGGCGTAGATGACGATGGCGACAACGCGGTTGTTATCCGTCACAAACAGGTACAGAAAGACCAGGGTGAGGATCAGGCGCGTAAAGGTAATGAAATTGGAGATCGTGAAGATCTTATTCGACGGGTAATCGGAAGTGCCGATAAGCTCCTTTTTGATCTTCTTTTTGATGCCCACAGGACTCCCCCGCTGGTAAACGACAAAACTTTCGATACTATACCCGTTCCCGCGATGTCTATCCAGCGCAGCCATAGAGAGTCCAGACATGTGGAGGGTGCTTCTGGGCTGCGCGGGATTCTGCATTTGTGTACATCAGCCACCAAAAACGACATTTTTCGGCATCTTTGATGGCTGATGTACACGTTTTGATTCGGTGATTACATCGATCGGGAAAGTTGTTGCCTTAAGCAAATTAATCATGATTTGCGGGTCGAGAAGGGTTGGCGCCAAAAGAACCCAACGGCCGTTACGGCTTCGTTAGAAACGCGCCCCACCATGGATGGTGAACCCGAAAGGTAAGGCGCACGGGCACGGTGGGTCAGCCCGCGCGCCCGGAAGAGAAAGGATAAACCCATGGGTTATATGCTCGAGACACGCGGGCTCACCAAGCGCTTCGGCCGCGGCGACCAGGCGCAGGACGCCGTGGCCGATGTGAGCCTTCATATCCGCGAGGGCGAGGTGTACGGGCTGCTCGGTCCCAACGGCGCCGGCAAGTCGACAACGCTTAAGATGATCTGCGGGATGCTGCGGCCGACGGCCGGGGAGATTCTCTTTGCCGGGCACGCCTGGCGCCGCGAGGACCTCTACGCAATCGGCAGCCTCATCGAGGAGGCGCCGCTCTACCCCAACCTCACCGCGCGCGAGAACCTGCGCGTGCGCACCACGCTGCTGGGCCTTCCCGAGAGCCGCATAGATGAGGTGCTCGCCGCCGTGGACCTCGCGGACACCGGGAAGAAGCGCGCCGGGCGCTTCTCGATGGGCATGCGGCAGCGCCTGGGGCTCGCGCTGGCGCTGATCGCCCGGCCACGCCTGCTCGTGCTCGACGAGCCCACCAACGGCCTCGACCCCATCGGCATCGAGGAGCTGCGCGACCAGATCCGCGGCTTCGCGGCGGCGGGTACGACGGTGATCGTCTCGAGCCACATCCTCTCCGAGGTGCAGCAGATGGCGGACACCATCGGCATCATCTGCGGGGGGCGCCTCGCCTACGAGGATGCGCTTCGTCCCGGGCAGGACCTCGAGGAACTCTTCATGAGCTTCTGCCGGGAAGGGCGACGAGCGCGCGGGGAGGTGGCGGCATGACGGGCGAGAAAGGCGGCCTGCTCGCGGCCCTGCGCGCCGAGGCCCTGAAGTCGCGCCACGCGGCACCGGTTCGCCTGGCCGTGCTCATGGCGCTGCCGATGCCGCTGCTCGGCGCGATGCCCTACCGGGGCGTGCAGATCTTCAGCGCGTGGAACTACTGGTACGCGCTCTTCCTGCCCGTGTGTCTCTCGCTCGTGGTGGCGTGCGTCGCGCGGGCGGACGCTCGCACGCGGATGCGGGGGCTTCTGGGCCTGGGCTTCCCGCTCGGGCGCGCCTGGTGGGCCAAGGCGCTCTGGTGCCTCGCGCTCTGCACGCTTTCGAACCTCGTGGTCTTCGGCATCTATCTCGCGGGATCGGCGTTCTCCTCGCAGGGCCTCACGGTCGCGGGCACGCTCACGATGCTTCTCTGCGCGCTCGTCAACACGGTGACCGCGGCGTGGATGATCCCCGCAGGGCTCTTTCTCACGGCGCGGCTCGGCATGCTCGCGGGCATCTTCTGCCCGCTCGTCGCGCAGCTCGTGGGTGGGTTCGCCTGGTCGTTGGTGCCGCTGCCGCAGCTCTTTCCGCCGTCGGCGAGCATGGTCATCCCCACGAGCTTCATCCCCGTGCTGCCTAGCGGCGAGCCACTCACGGCGGACATGGCGCTTGGCGGGGCGCTCGCGGCGGATGGCATGCTCACGCTGGCGGGCCTTGCGGTCTGCGCGCTCGCGTTCGCCGCGCTCACGGCGGCGGGCGCGGCCTGGTTCGCGCGCTCCGAGGAGAGGTGATGGCCATGACACGACTCTCCGACCCGACGCCGCGCATGACTTTCTCGCGGGCCCTGCTCTCCGAGGTCCTGCGCCTGGCGCGCTCCCCGCTCACGGCGGTGCACCTCGTCTGCGGCCTGGCAGCCGGTATTGCCTGCGGCGAGTACTTCTCCGTAGCCCGATGGGACCCGGCGCTGGGCGCGGACGCCTACGTCCAGTTTCTCGGCGCCCTCATGCCGCTCATGTCCGCCATCGTCTGCGGGCTCGCCGTGGACGACGAGCGCGCAGCCGGGCGCCTCGCCAACCTCACGGCGGTCCCCTCGCGCGGGCGCGCCGTCGCGGCGAAGCTGCTCGCCCTTGCGGCGCTCGGTGCCGCCGCGCTGGCCGTGGCGCTCGGCGTGTTCGGGGCCGTGCTCGCCGTCGCTGGGCGCCTGCCACTCGGGCCCGCTCCGCTTGCGGCCGCCTGGGCGGGCATCGTGCTGGGCAGCCTGCCCCTCTACGCGCTGTGGCTCGGCGTGGCCCTGCGCCTCGGCCGCAACGCCGCCATCGGCGCCGGCGCGGCGGGTATGCTCCTCGCGTTCTTCTCGGTTGGCGGACTTGCGCACGGCCTCATGACCGGCGAGCTCACCGGTGCCCTGGCGACACCCCTGAGCTGGGTGCCGCTCGCCTGGCCCGCGCGCCTGGGGTCGCTCGGGGTGGAGGCCTTCATCGACGCCGCACGCGCGGCGGGCCCTCTCCTCACGACTGCGCTCGCTAGCCTCGTGCTCACCCTGGCAGCCGACGCCGTCCTTCTCGCCTGGTTCTGCCGCTTCGAGGACGGGAGGGCAGATGCGTAGGAAGCCGCTCGCCGCCGTGCTCGTCCTCCTCTCCGCAGCGCTCGTCCTGGGCGGGAATGCCCTGCTCGACGCCGGTTGGGGGTCGGCGCTGCGCTCGATCGCTGACCGCGTGCTGCCCAACCCTGAGATCGCTATGTGGGCGCCCGCGCCCGAGCCTGGCAGTCACGCGAGCACCTACGCCGACGCCACTGGGGCGGGGGCAAACTACGTCTACCTGGTGGACGCGGCGGACGACAGAGGCAATGTCCGAGAGCTCCAGCTCATCTTCTTCGGACGGGAGTCGGACGGCGAGGGCTGGCCCGAGATCGAGTCGCGCGGCGGCTCGGGCGTGCGCTACCGCACGTGCGACGCGGCCGAGGCACCCGCGGCTGCGCGCAGGGCTCTGGACCGCTGAGCGCGGCGCTAGTACAATTCCGACGAGAGTTTCAGGAGGTCAACATGGCGAGGATACTGGCAGTGGATGATGAACGGGCGATCCTCGACGCGCTCGCGCGCGTCCTCGGCCGCGACGGCCATGAGGTCGTCAGGGCGGCGGACCCGACGGCGGTCCCGGGGATGGACCTCTCGCGCTTCGACCTCGTGCTCTGCGACGTCATGATGCCGGGGCTCGACGGCTTCGAGCTCGTGCGGCAGATCCGCCCGGACTTCGACGGCCCCATCGTCTTCCTGACCGCGCGCGTGGCCGAGGAGGATGCCGTGGCCGCCTACGGCCTGGGCGCCGACGACTACGTCCGCAAGCCCTTTGGGACCGCGGAACTGCGCGCCAAGGTCGCGGCCCATCTACGCCGTGAGCGCCGGCCGCGCTCGCACGCCCTCTCCTTCGGGGAGGTGCGGATCGACCTCGGGGCACGCGGCCTCGCCGTGGGCGGCGAGGCCGTGCCGCTCACGCCCACCGAGTACGCCATCTGCGAGTACCTCGCCCGCCACCCCGGGCAGGTCATGAGCCGCGCCCAGATACGCGAGGCGGTGCTCGGCTGGGAGAGTGACGCCGACGACGCGGCCATATCCATGCAGGTCAGCCGCGCCCGGAGGAAACTCTCCGAGGCCGGCGCCGATCCGATCGCGACCGTCTGGGGGATGGGGTACAAGTGGCAGCTCTGAGGATCGGGGCGCGAGGTCGCGGGGGCATGCCGCTTTCCTTCGTCATCGCGCGCTACTTCGCCTACGCGTTCGCGGCGGTCGCCATGGCGTGGGTCGCCTCGTTCATGGTGCTCTCCGTGGCGATCAACGCGGGCTTCGTCTACGAGGCAAGCTGGGGGCCGGCCAATGCGCGCGAGGTCGCGGCGGACCTGGCACGCGACGGCGTCTGCGGGCAGCAGGACGTGCCGACGGCATACCGCTACCTCATCCTGAACAAGGACGGATACGTGCTGATGACAGACCTCGAGAGCACGCGGCTCGAGGACGCGACGGAAATGGCCCGTACGGCACTCGCAGCGGATCCGGGCACAGTGGAGATCGAGGGCGGGGGTTCGGGCCTCACCTACGCCGCGTTCCCGCTCAAGGGCGGCGGGGCCTGCGCGCTCGTCAGCGAGTATCTGCCGCAGTGGGTCTCGCGCGACCTCGCCGGCCTGCTTCCCAACCCGCAGAACCTCATGCTCGTCGGCGCCACGGCGGGAAGCGCGCTCGCGCTCGCACTTGTGGCGCGCCGCGCGAGCCGCGTGATCTCGCGCAAGATGGCGCCGCTCGCGGAGGCGGCGAGGCGCGTCGGCGCGGGGGAGCTCGACTTCGCGGTTGGCAGCACCAACGTGCGCGAGGTGAACGACGTCCTCGCAGCGATGGACGCCATGCGGGCCTCCCTCGCCGAGTCGCTCGAGGCCCGCTGGGCCGCGGAGCGGGGGCAGCGCGAGCAGATGGCGTCACTCGCCCACGACCTCAAGACGCCGCTCACTGTGCTGCGCGCCAACGCCGACTTCGTGGCGGAGGAGCTGGAAGACGAGAATGACGGCGACCTCTCGGCCGCCGCGCGTGACATAGCCGGCGGTGTCGAAAGGCTCGACGGCTACGTGCGCCTGCTCATCGAGGCCTCGCGCGGGTCCGGCGGGGCGGAGAGGGTCCCCATGCGGCCGGCCGAGCTCTGCGAGCAGGTTCTCGCCGAAGCCGCCCAGATCGCCCGGGCGCGAGGCGTGGCGCTCGACGCGGCCACGGGCCCCGCTGTCGCGGGCGCGCCCGAGGCCCCGCTCGACCGAACCACCCTGGCGCGAGCCGCCGCGAACCTCGTGGCCAACGCCGCCGAGCACGCACGCTCGCGCGTGGCTGTCTCCTGCGACGTCGCGGGCGGGCACCTCGTCATCGAGGTCGCCGACGACGGACCGGGCTTTTCTCCCGCCGCCCTCGAACGCGGCTGCGAGCGCCTCTTCACAGACGACTCCTCCCGCTCCTCGCGTGACGGAGGCCGCCACTACGGGCTCGGCCTCCACGTCGCCTCCGAGGCCGCGAGCGTCCACGGGGGCTCCGTCTCGCTCGCCAACAGCCCCTCGGGCGGCGCGGTGGCCACCATCGCGGTCCCCCTGTGCGGGATCTGAGGGCTTCCTCGATGTCTACCTCGACTGCGATATGTCGCTCGCCGAGGCCGCGACGAGATGGTGTTGCGTCTGCCCCGCTTGGTGCTTCTAGCTCAAATTTGATCTGATGTAAGGCCCGTGCAATCCTGTATGGGCCTTCCTTTTGGCAATTGCTCGACCGATTCGTGGCTTGAAACACTTGCGCCCGGGCGGTCAATTTTATCAACCATGGGTGCGATTCTGCGAGGCCATTTTTCTGGCATCCGCCGTTTGCTCCGGTCTCAACGCACCATCGACCGTTCAGTAATCTTTGCGAACGCGACCACGTGCGCATTTGTCGAACAATCAAATGTCCGACAATGTCTGACGGAGCTGTCAGACATTCACGCACGAACAGGCGAGCTTCGCGAGCGATTGTAGGCAACTAGTAGCCCCAGCTGCGTCTTTGGCGCAGGTTCAACGTCTGACATCTTGAATGTCTGACGTTGAACGAAGCTGGTTGATAACAAGCAGGTGGAATAAACATGGAGCCCGACACCTCTCGCGCAATCGGCGCGCGGCAAGGGTCTGGCCCATCTCATATGTTGCCAACGCTAACGGTGAACCTGAGCGCCCGGGCACATTCTTTGTTGGCTGAAACCAGCATAGCAACTAGCGGAAGGCATCATCGAAGGAGTGTGCTGGAAAGCACCCGTCTCCTTAACTGTTAGAAATGCAAGTTAATAATCTATGTGGTCAATATAATACCGTTGAATCCGCGTATCGATACCGCTCAGCCATTCGCCTCGCCCCCGTCGCACGCATCTTCATTCGGTCTGTCATTATTAATCTAACGATGACTTGAGAAATGTAGGTGCTTCTAAATGTACTGTCGACTTCTTCTCAAACTAATCCTAAGAGACAGGGCCGTATGGATCTCTACGCTCGTTCTTGCCGCAGCCTTCTCCATCCCCATTGCGTTCAATTCACCCATCTACGGGCCCTTCTTTATGAAACAGGGCATGCAGGGCTTTGTCGACGCATTCAATACGCGCGCGCCCCAGGCCAGCGGCACAGACCTATCGCCAGAGCAGCAAGATGACGCTGAGCTTGCAAGATACGCGAACGCCGCCCTCGCCGCTCAAACCGACGCCGCCTTTCTCGATTCTGCCGAGAGCTACTACGCGCTCATGGACGAGGGCTTCCAATCCGGGTCCATCGTGGGAGACCGAGAGACCAATGACGCGGAGCTCGCATATTGCCGTGCCCTGAGCAGCTCCGGCATCACGGATATCCCGGCCTCCGCAAACGACCTGCCATTCCTTTCCTTCCTGCCTTACGCCATTGCCACGGCGCCGTCTTTCCTTCCCTTCATCCCCTTCCTTC
>CAKUEW010000003.1 GCA_934646815.1 uncultured Collinsella sp. | reverse complement strand
ACTGGCTCCATTATTCCGGGCTTCTCAGTTCTGTCATTGACCCAGGTATCACCCGTCTCCTATAGCGAGTGAATATAAAAATAGGGCAGAGTCGCTTGCGCAAGTCCGCCCCTAAAACCGTGAAGGTTTTGCTATCTGCAGGCTATTCTACCAAGCCGAGCGATTCTGTCAACCTGCGAAGGAACTCGAGCGCGGAGCGAGCTGCGGCGTCGGGCCCCTTGTCGGGCAGCGCCTCGGTTTCGCCGTCGGCCTTGGCGAACATCTCGGCGAGCTCGGATGCGGCGCGCGAGCGCGAGGAGCCCTCGGGTACCAAGCCGGAGTGCGCCACGAGCACGGTCGCAACCTCCTGCATGGCCGTATTCCCCATCCACTTCCTCCTGGTCGCCTTGGGAATTCCCACGGCGGCGACCCTTCGGGAGACGCCGCTGGACGCCGAGCCCCGGGCGGCGCCCCTCTCGGCGAAGCAGTTGATCAGGCACGAGCCGTGCGCGGCGCAGTTGCGGACGGACTTCACGCGCTTGAGGTCGTAGTGGGAGGCCTCGAGGCGCCTGTCGCCCCATCGCCTGGCGCAGAAGCGCACGAAGTCGATGAGGGTGCCGAACGAGGTGAGCTCAAGGAAGGCCCAGGCAGGCATGTCGCCGGAGTACTTCGCGTAGAGGCTCGAGCTGTAGGGGCTGCGGCCGCTCATCTTGAGCTCGCGCAGGCGGTACTCCCTGTTTGCAGTGGTAAGCGATGCCATGTAGTCGGCCACGATGGCGTAGCCGTCTTCTCCGCGGTCCTCCATCTCGCGAAGCAGTGTCACCTTCTGGAAATGCTCGATGTCGAGCGTCATGCCGAGCAGGGCGTGGCGCAGCTCCTGGTCGAGCGCCGCGAGCAGGCGCAGCTGGCCGAAGTCGAGGTCTACGTAGCGGCCGTCGCGCGGGCCTCCCTCGTATTTCGAGAAGAGTTTGCGGTAGGATGCGAGCTTGAAGAAGTTGCACTTGTCGCGCAGGTAGTCCGTGGCCTCTTCCTCGGAACACAGCTCGAAGGCTACGCCCTTCTGCTTGAGGTGCTCTATCTGCTGCTCGATCGTGAGGATCGGCTTCCTATCGTGGGGTTCGGCCATGCTCGTTCTCCTGTCATTGATTTGAGAATCCTATTCTACCAGCATGTTTGCCCTGAATCCTGAAGGCCCGTTCGCCAACTCATAAGCAAGCCACCTGAGACTACTCACTTTGTTCACGAATGGCGAAGACCTGCGACCTGGGGTTTTGCAAATGGCGCGCAAGCCACTCGCGTTGATTCACTTGCGATTGCAGCTGGCGGCTTGCAGGCAAAAGGGCGGTTGAGTTTCAAAACGGGCGTTTTCGGCGCCATCGAGCCTCCAAAGGCGACCCGCCGCGCACTTTGGGACAAAAACAAAAACTCAAAGCCCTGAGTTTGAAAAAAGTTTTTGAGGTTGTCCCAACTTTTGTCCCCGAAGCCGACGAAACGCGACATCGCGTCATTCGGCGGCACGCGTTCCGTGTCGATGCCGAAAACTGGATGCAACTGGAATGACGGGACGGCAGAACCAAAGCCATCGAGTGGGAGTAGAAAATTCCTTAGTTATGGGGGTATAAATTTGAATCCCTTTAGGATAAACCCCCCATGACTATATGAATTGACCTGCTGACTCCAATGAAGATTGGAGGGTAACGGTCAGGGGTGACGGCCCAGCGAGTGCTATTTTGCGAGCTATGCGCATTGAAAGCGACCTTTCGTGGTATAAACTACTTGCCGGAAGCCGCGGCTTTCAGAGTGCGGCTTACGTGTACGTTTAACCTCCGTGGGCGACGGGGTGCCGCAAGGCGTAGAATATCGCCCACCTGTAGGGGCCTGCAGCGATGCGGGCCCCGCTTCGTATGAAGGGGGGCGTAACCGATGAAGATCGTATCCATCTCCCAGGACTTCTTCGACCTCGTCGAGCGCGCCCGCGAGCTCATGCTTAAGCACAATCGCCCCTGCATCGTGGTGGTGGGACTGCTGGAGGGCGAGAAGTAGGGCACCTCGGCTCAGTTTCGAGCCATGCGGAGTCGCTCCGCATTTTTGAACGCCGCGTGTGCGCCCCAAATACTTGCCTGGGAAAACGACGTGATTAATCCCTGCTGTCGGCAACACTGACCCATGCAATCGACTGAAGGCATTTTCGGTTAGGAAGCGGAGCGCATTCTTTGGAGAGCATCAAAGCAAGAACTCTGCGCGCCTTCGGTTGCGGACTTTAGCCTCTGATGCGTAGACAGGGGGCGCAACGCTGTTCACGCTTTGCCCCCTGCTCGCATCCTGATTGTTAAACCTATTCCGGGTCTACCGCTTCTATGAGCATGATGACCGGACGCAGCCCGTCCACGCAGGCGAACACCCCTTTGTCGTCATCGCGCATCCATGTCCCTTTTGGCTGAAGGAGCTCGCCGCGGGAGAGCGATGCAACCATTGCTTCTATGGGCTTCCATGCGTATTCGCACAGGCCTTTCGGCTTGTGTTCCCCATCGCTGACAAACACCTGCCCGGCTTTATGGAAAGGGCAAGGGCCGAAGTTGGGAATCGCGTAATCCTCGGCTAGCTGTTTTTCGACTTCGGACTTCAATATCGTTATTTTCACGTCGCGTTTCATGTCATATTCTCCCGTATGTTTTGTCGAATGTGCAAAAGCTCCGCCGTGCTACTTGTCGCCTGCCTGCGCCGACGAGAGCAACATGCCCAAATCCGCTTGAATCGCCTCCGCCTTGTCCCCAAGCTGCAGTGGGGCGGAATCGCCCGAGATGTTGACGCTCAGTAGGTGCGCATCCGGTAGCTTTGCGGTCATGCTCCAGAAGGGGAGCGTGATGATGCCGGGAGTCATCTCGCCCACGCCAAGTTCCAGCAACAGCACGCGACTGTTGCTGCGCTCGCGCACAAAATGCTCGTATCGCTCGAGGCTCTCGCGCCATGCCGCACCTTGCAAAAACGTGTCGTCGCGCACCCATGGCACAAGCTGCCAACCGCAGTGCGGGCATCGAGGGATGTCCTCACTGCGGACTTCGAACCCCGCCATGCCCGCGAGCATGCGCTCGATGTAGGGGCTCGCGTCGAAAAGCTCGTCGCAGCACGGCTGCTTGCACTGAAGGTACGCGAAACTTCCCTGGTAGTTGCAGAATTTCTCGGCGGGGAAGGTCTTCTCGACCTGGGTGTCCACGTTGGTGCTCAGGATAAAGTAGTCCTTTTGGCCGATAAGGGACCGCAGGTCGAGATAGGGCTGTGAGGCCGGCTCGCACAGCATGAAATCGATGTATCGCGCGTAGTAGGCCCACTGCTGCTCGAGGCTGGGGTAGAGGTGGTAGAAGCCGTCGAAAAGGCTCTTGAAGCCAAATGCCTGCTGCCAGTCCTCCATTCCGGCGCGCATCATGCCCGCGCGGTTGTAATGGTTGAACCCGGCGGCGCTCGACATGCCCGATCCGATGCCAACGACAACGGTGTCGGCGTCGTCGATGAGGCTGCAAAGCCTGCTTGCTTCTCTTTCTAGAGATGGCATCGGGCGACCTCCTCGAAAGCCGGGGCCATATCGCCTTCAACGAGAATCGTCTCGCATGAAGCGTCGGGCGCCATGGCCTGGTTGTAGTTGAACACGATGTAGGTGACGTGTTCGCTGGCGTTTGCGACCTGAGCGAGCATGCGCTTTATGATGCCGTTGCGCAGCCCCACGCCAAGCTCGAGGATGACAACCCTGCCATTGTGATGGACTTGCGCAAGGCGCGTAAGCTCTTCGAGCTGGGCCGTGGCGAGGGCATCTGGATGAGCGAGACGCATTTCGTCAATCGACGTGCGTATGCTTCCTTCAGTCTCGAGCACGCGGTTCTCACTGAACCCCGCGCGAGCAAAGTGCCCGTCGATATTGCAGGTGATTACGAAGGTGTCGGCGTGCTCCGTAAAGCGTCGTAGCCCGTTCATGAGCGGGCTGGGCTCATATTCGAGATACTCCTTTTGATAGAATCGCTCTGCCCATTGGCGTCGCACATTTGCATCCGGGGAGGCGAGTCCCTGCAGTATGCAGCCAATGCCGGCGGTCTGGGCGAGGTCCCCGTACGCTTCCCAAAAATGGTTATCGGCACGGAAAAGGTTGAGCCCCTCCGCCATGTCGAACCCGTTGCTAGCGCCGATGACGATGAGATCAGCCTCGGCAAGCGCCCGGCGGACGCGAACTGCTGTTGCCGCTACCATACGCTACCTTCCTAGCGCCTTGCGCACATCGGCGAGCACGTCGGCGATGTCGGCGCGGATCGCCATGCCCCGTTCTTCAATCGCGCGGGGAAGAAACTGCGTCTTGTTATTCACGGCGATGTAGCTCGTCTGCGGCAGCTGCGCCGTGAGGGCCCAGAACGGCTCCTGGATAAACGCAGGTGTGATGCGGCCCACGCCCAGTTCAAGGAAAAGAATCTTCTGCCGCGCGTGCGCGTCGAGCCAGTCGGAGACCTTGCGGTACTGTTCCTCGTAGAGCTTGCCCTGCAGGAAGTTGCCATAGCCACGAACCCATGGGAACGCCTCGGCTCCGCAGTAAGGGCAGCGCGGTACAAGCTCAGTGGGGACCTCCAAGCCGTCACCCATGGCATCGACCATGCGGGAAATCGGTTCGATCGCATCCCATGCGTCATCGGTGCAGCAACGAGAACATTGGAAGAAGCGGTGGTCTCCTTGGATCTCGGCCACCTTCTCCCAGGGGTAGATCTTCATGAACTGCGTGTCCTGGTTGGTGGTGAGCGCGAAGAAGTCCTTATCGCCAAGAATGGCATCAAGGTCTTTATAAGGTTCGCGCAAAGGGGCGTTGAGCGTGGTGTCGAGGAAGGTTGCCAGGTATCCCCAGCGCGCCTCGGCGGTGGGCCAGCGATAGAACGACCCCTCGAAAGCCCCCTTGAAACCATATCGCTCGGCGAACTTGCCAAAATGCCTGCGATAGGTCGCGTTGTCCTCATAGTAGAAGTCGCCGCCGCCCGCCGCAGAGAGTCCGGAGGCCCCTCCCACAAGTACGCAGTCGGCTTCCTCGATCATACGGGCAAACGTTTTGATTTGCTGGTCGTAGGGCTCAGGCTCGCGGTCACTCAGGTCATAGGGCGTGCCGCCGCTGCGGTAAGCGGCCTGATGGGAAAACGACCGGTTGGTGAGCTCGACGACGAGCTGCTCATACGGAGTCATTCAATGTCCCTTTCAGCTATAATAAACAGGTGTCTATAAAAAGTATCCATGTTGATTAATGCGAGGGCAATGAACAGCTGTGAGTTGCTGTCGATAAACGGACGCTTGCTGAGCATTGTTGGGCAGATCGGACGGAGGAACCATGGAAGCGGGGAAGATCGACCGTCGGCGACGTTATACGCTCTCGGTCATACGGGAGGCATTCTTCGCGCTGCTGGCCGAGGCCGGCTTCGCAAAGATGACGGTGGCGGATATCTGCCGTCGCGCGGATATCAACCGCGGTACGTTCTATCTACATTACGAGGACAAGTTTGCGCTGCTTGACGCGCTTATCGATGAGGCTCTGGCGGCGGCGCCTCCGCTCGAGGGAGCGGAGCCTGGGCCCCTTTGTCAGCGTCCGCCGGCAAACGATGACTATTATCTGCTCTACTCGGATGACGACGCGTACGCTCGCGTGGCACAGCGCGTCATCGAACGCGGGGCCGAGCAGGTGGTTCCCCAGATTATGGAGAGAACCGGGCTTTCGCGTGAGGACGCCTATCTGCTTTTTGTCCACAACGTTCAGGGAAATCTCGCGGTCAACCGCCTGCTCGGTTGGAGACGGGGGCCCGAGTTCGTCCATGCCCAAGAACTACTTGGTGCCTATTTTGAGGGAGGCCTGCAGGCGGTTTGCGCGCGAAAGGGCGCTTGATCCGATAATTCACCTAGACCCACATCGGCGCCGATCAATGTCCGCGATGCCTCTGTTTGTGTTGCACGAGCGTGGAAATACGGACACATGAGCGTTGATTTTCGGACGCCTGATGAACGAGAGTGGATAATCTCCCACTTGGGTCCCAGGTAAGGCTCAAAGGGGGAGATTATCCACTCTCGGTTGGCGACGCTTGCACAAGCTGCCCGCTTTTCAACGGAAAAACAATGCCCGCCCTATTGCGGCGTTATTTCCCGAAGCCGTCGAACATCTTCCTTGCGTTCTTTGCAAAGTCCTGCGCCTGAGATTCCAGTGCGCTGCCCAGGTTTTTCGCCATCTCCGCCGCGCTTTCACGGTCTGCGATCGCTTTCGCGCGTTCGTCTTGGCTATAGCCGAGGCTTACAAACATGCCGTCATCTGCGTCGAGGTTGGGGGTAAACCCCATCTCTTCGGCAAGATAGCCCTTGAGCTCCTTGTAAAAACCAAGGTATTCTTCTCGGCTCATCGTATTTCGAACACGGGCGTTCTCGCCGCGGCGTCCAAGTCCCCCGGGGATGAAGAACACGGAAAGCTCGTCGTCGCGAAGACGGCCGCCAAGCACGTTGACGATTCCGGACAACCTCGCAACGTACTGATAAACCAGCTTAAAGTAGGTCAAGGCGTTCTGCTTCCCAACGTTTGCGGGAAGGAAGAACTTCCACTCTGCGAGCACCTCGGCAGTTGGGGGAACGGTTCCGCGCCTGCCGCGTGCGGCACCCCGCATTGCCTCCTCGACTGCGCCTGCGATGTCGGGCGCACTTTCGACCTGCTCCGTTAAGCCACGCTCATCAAGCGCAAACCAGGTGATGTCCTTGCCACAGCTGTGCGAGCTGCCAAGGGGGACGAAGCCCGCGGGCTCGCTGGCGGTTCGTGCGCCATCACCGGGAATCGCCGTCAGGTAATCCCTAGATCCGTACGTGGTAATGCTTTTGAGCTGGGCATTTTGTTTTGCCATCGATGTCCCTCACTTAAGACGGTGTTTAGCTTTCTTACTACAGTTAGATAATCTGATAGCATCAATGGCGATTCAATTACTGAGTTCGAGGCTTGGGAAAGATATCTAACGCATAGACGGAAAGAGGCAGGAAATCGGGATGGATCTTAGGGTGATAAAGACGAAGCGGGCCATCAAAGGGGCACTGACCGATCTTTGCTCAGCGAAGCCCCTGTCCGAGGTCACCGTAAAGGAGCTATGCCTGCGGGCCGAGGTCAGCAAGCCCGCGTTTTACTACCATTATGGAAATGTGGGAGATGTCGTCGACGAGATTGAAGACGACGCCGTAAACGCGATCGTTGAAAAGACGCTGGATGGCCGGGTCGACCTCGCCTCGGAGGAGACGCTGCGACAGTTTGGAGAACAGGTCTTCCATAGCCCGCTCGCACCGTTGTTAAAGCCGGGCGCGGCCAACGGGACGTTCGGCAGGAAGCTCGCGCTGGCAATAGGGAGGAGCTGCGAGGATTCGCGCGGATGCGCGAGAAGAGGCCCGGACAATCTGGCTGTTCTGTTTGCGTTCGACGGCCTTATGGGGTGCATGGGTAGGCTCGGCTACGAAGCGTATATGCGGGCCGTCCCCGAGCTTTCCGAGCTGATGGGAGATGTTCTGAAGGGCTGAGCGCTGGCTCAAGGTTCGTCGCCGTGCGCTGGACGAAGAGTGGCCCATTCCGCTCGCCTATTGGCGCAGCGGACTCCTGAGCGAGGACTACAATTTTGAGGGTCCCAAAGAACTATCGGACCGGGAGAGGGAAGCTGTTTCCCTCTATGCTGAGAGGCCGTTTCAACCACAATGGCGGGCAAAAATACGGTCGGAAAACGGTGCCGGTGCAGCTTGTGATGAGGCGGAGCACGATGTCGATAACGGTAAGCATCTCTCTCCCGTTCCGCCATTCATTTCCGGGACAGTGACTCCTTTGATCTTGTATGAATTCACCAGCATTGATAGAGGACGCTTCCGAACGTCGGGGTAAAGGGGTTCTTGCTGTACTCCATGGCTGCTTCTTTGCAAGTTTTGCTAATTTTTGCAACTTTTGCTAACGGTTTAGCATGCCTTGTACTGCGGGATTGCAGGAGTGAAAAACGGGAGTTCTATTCCCGTTTTTGACCTCCCCCCTAGGCGGCGTCCTTTTTAAGGTTAACGTCGATGCATGCGTGGGTCACCTGGAGCGGGTCACCTGGAGTGATTTTTTAACGCAGAAAAATAATCAAAATAGAATTAATCTGCGTTAAAATATTGTCAAACAATAGTTCATGAGGAAAGGACGCTCATGCGCCGTAAAGCAGACAGGCTCCTTAAGGAATGGCGAGACAAAATCGATAGGAAACCTCTGTTGGTTAAGGGCGTTCGCCAGTGTGGCAAGACCTATCTGCTCAGGACGTACGCGCAAGATCTTTTCGAATCGGTTGTCTACATTAATCTTGAGAACGATCGGTCGGCTCGGGCAGACTTTTCGGGCGGTCTCGATCCCCATTCGATCGTGCGTGCGATTGAAGCTCGTACGGGACAGCGCGTCGTCCCAGGTAAGACTCTGCTGTTCATCGACGAGATCCAGGCGTGTGAGGAAGCACTTACTTCCCTTAAGTACTTTTGTGAAGACGCCCCCGAGTATTACGTTGCGGCTGCCGGGTCGCTTCTTGGGGTTGCCATTAATCATCAGTCGTATTCGTTCCCCGTTGGAAAGACCGATTTGATCGAGATGGCCCCACTCGACTTCGAAGAATTTCTTTGGGCGATGGGGTACGAGCGACTGGCAGACGAGATACGCTCGTCATTCGAATCGATGAGCCCTCTTGCCCCTAGTCTTCATGACGAAGCGCTGAGACTCTATCGACAGTATCTTGTTGTTGGCGGAATGCCCGAAGCTGTTCAAACGTATGCTGAGGTTCAGTCGGTCATCGACGTCGCCGAAAAGCATCGAATAATCCTCGACGGATATTCTGCTGACACGAACAAATATGCCGATGAACGTTTGAGCGCAAAGACGCGCGCGTGCTTCGATTCCATTCCGCAGCAGCTTGCCAAAGAGAACCGAAAATTTCAATACAAGGTAGTGCGGGCGGGGGGCAATGCGTCTCTCTTTGGAGACGCTCTCGACTGGCTTGTGTTGTCGGGTACGGTGGCGCGCTGCAGCCTGGTCGGGCAGATCGAAAGCCCTTTAGAGGCCTTCGTTAACTCTTCTGCTTTTAAAATCTATCAGGCGGATACTGGGCTGCTCGTCTCCAAGGCCGGTGCTCAACGAGCCGATATCCTCGCCGGCATCGGCGGCACATTCATGGGCGCACTTACCGAAAACTACGTTGCCCAGCAGCTTTCAGCCATGGGTTATCCGCTGCATTATTGGGCGCGAGATAATCGTGCGGAAATCGACTTTGTAGTAGAGAAGCAGGGATGCTTGTCTGCAATTGAAGTCAAGGCGGGGGAGAACACAAGATCTCGAAGCCTGTCCTCACTTAAAAAGACCCATCCGGGCGTGCGCCTTGTCAGGCTATCCACTAAGCCCTTTGGAATGAATGATGGGCTTATGTCTGTTCCGCTTTATGCGGCATTTTGTCTATAGGGATGATGCTGCTGTAATGCATGGGGCCCGGAGCTCAGTATTTACTGCGCTCCGGGCCCCGTTGGTTTGTGGCTTGGACCAGCTCGACTGCCGTCGTCCTAGTCAAACAAGCTCGGCATGTCGTTTTCTTTCATGAGGGCACCGGCTGAGGGCAGACTCTGTGCGGTGAACTTCTCGGCCGAGACGCCGGCGCCAAGGATTTCCTCGGTCGTGCCCACCGTGGTGACCGAGCGGCCCTTCTTGGCGGTAAAGGCCTGGACGCCCTGCGTGTTGGTGGTCGTCTTGGTCTTGAGCAGCGACGTGTTGAAGTTCATCAGACGGTAGTCACTCGACACCAACGCGATGTCGCGATCATCTTTGAGCACCTGGGCATACAGCAGTTTGCTGCCGCCGTAGATGGCGTTCTTCAGGCGCTTGCGGTTGGTCTTGGTGACGTATCCGGCAAGCGCGACGCGCACCACGCGGCCGTTCTCAAAGACAAACAGCACGTCGGCCTTGTAGTCCTCAGGATCGATAACCCAGATGACGCTCTCGTCGGGTTCCATCTCAAGATCGGTCGGCAGGTACGAGCCCAGCTGTGCCGACTTAGTGTCCTCAAATGCGGCGACCTTGCACTTGTACACCTGACTCTTGTTGGTAAAGACCAGCAGTTCGTGCGTGTTGGAGGATGGGAACTCGATAAAGGGCTTATCGCCGTCCTTGTACTTGAGCGTGGCGGCCTTCTTGAGCACGCGGTCGGTCATCTTTTTGAGGTAGCCCTCGCGCGAGAGCATGATGGTGACGGGGTACTCCTCGACCTCGGGCTCCAGGCTCACCTCGACGACCTCATGGGGCTCAATCCTGCCCGTGCGGCGCGGCATTACGTACTTCTTGTTGACGGCGGCCAGCTCGTCGCTGATGACCTTCTTGATGTTGTTCTCGCTGGAGAGAATCTCCTCAAGCTCGGCAATCTCGCCCTCGAGCTTGGCGATGTCCTTGGTGCGGTTGAGAATGTACTCCTCATTGATGTTGCGGAGCTTAAGCTCGGCAACAAACTCGGCCTGGGTCTCGTCGATATCGAAGCCGCGCATAAGGTTGGGCACGACCTCTGCCTCGAGCTTGGTGCCACGGATAATGGCGATCGCTTTGTCGATGTCGAGCAGGATCGCCTCAAGGCCGTGCAGCAGGTGCAGGCGCTCGGACTTTTTGCCCAGGTCAAAGTTGATGCGGCGGCGCGTGGACTCAATGCGCCACTTGACCCACTCGTGCAAGATCTGGCGCACGCCCATAACGCGGGGGTAGCCGTCGACTAGCACGTTAAAGTTGCACGAGAACGAATCCTGCAGCGTGGTCGAGCGGTAGAGCTTGGCCATGAGCTTGTCGGGGTCGACGCCGCGCTTGAGGTCGATGGCGATGCGCAGGCCCGAAAGGTCGGTCTCGTCGCGGATGTCGGCGATCTCCTTGACCTTGCCCTCCTTGGAGAGCTTGACGATGCGCTCGATGATGACATCGGTTTTGGTGGTGTAGGGGATCTCGTAGACCTCGATGATGCGCTCTTCGGGGATCCAGCGCCAGCGGGAGCGAATCTGGAAGCTGCCCAGGCCGGTCTCAACGATCTTCTCCATCTCCTCGCGGCGGTAGATGATCTCGCCGCCGGTCGAGAAGTCGGGCATGGGCATGTACTCGAGCAGATCGCAGTCGGGATCCTGCAGGTAGTGCATCGTGGCGGTGCAGACCTCGTTGAGGTTGAAGCCGCAGATGTCGGACGCCATGGCGACGCCGATGCCCTTGTTGGCCGAGACGAGGATGTTGGGGAACGTGGTGGGCAGCAGACGCGGCTCCTTCATGGCGCCGTCGTAGCTGTCGACAAAGTCGACCGGGTCTTTGTCGATATCCTTGAAGATCTCGGCGCTGATGGGGGAGAGCTTGGCCTCGGTATAACGCGAGGCGGCGTAGCTCAAGTCGCCCGAATAGTACTTGCCAAAGTTGCCCTTCGATTCCACAAAGGGGGCGAGCAGCGCCTCGTTACCAGTTGCCAGACGCACCATCGTCTCGTAGATGGCAGCGTCGCCGTGCGGGTTGAGCTTCATGGTCTGGCCCACAATGTTGGCGCTCTTCTGGCGCTCGCCCTTGAGCAGACCCATCTTGTACATGGTGTAGAGCAGCTTGCGGTGCGAGGGCTTAAAGCCGTCGATCTCGGGGAACGCACGCGAGACGTTGACGCTCATGGCGTAGGGCATGTAGTTGACCTCGAGCGTCTGCGTGATCGGCTGATCGGTGACCTCGGAGTGCAGGCCGATGACGTTCTCGGCGTTGACCTGCTTTTTCTTTGGCTGGTTCTTCGTCTTCTTCTTTGCCACGATTTCCTCTTGAACTTCTTTAGGGCCGTCGTTATCGATTTGCTGCTACTGCAGGTCCAGCTGGTCCAGGTATTCCTTGCCGTGCTCGGAGATGTGGCGCTTGCGGCCCGCCTCGTCGTTGCCCAGCAACAGGTTGAACATGGTTTCCATCTTGGTGACGTCCTCGGGTTCCACCTTAATCAGGCGGCGCGTCTCGGGGTTCATAGTGGTGAGCCACATCATGTCCGGATCGTTCTCACCAAGACCCTTGGAGCGGTTGATGGAGCACTTTTGGTCGCCAATTTCCTTGAGGATGCCGTTCTTCTCGAGCTCGGTGTAGGCGAAGTAGGTCTTCTCCTTGCAGTTGATCTCGTAGAGCGGCGACTCGGCGATATATACGTAGCCCTCATCGATAAGCGTGGGCACCAGGCGGTAGAGCATGGTGAGCACGAGCGTGCGGATGTGATAACCGTCGACGTCGGCGTCCGTACAGATGATGACCTTGTTCCAGTTGAGGTTATCCAGGTCGAACGCACCCAGGTTCTTGATGCGCTTGTCCTTGATCTCCACGCCGCAGCCCAGCACACGCATGAGGTCCATGATGATGTCGGACTTAAAGATGCGCGGGTAATCCTCCTTTAGGCAATTGAGAATCTTGCCGCGGACGGGCATGACGCCTTGGAACTCGGCATCGCGCGAGGTGCGAATGGCGCCTGCTGCCGAGTCGCCCTCTACGATGTAGATTTCGCGACGGTTCTTGTCCTTGGAGCGGCAGTCGATGAATTTCTGCACGCGGTTGGCCATATCGGTCTTCTGCTGCAGGTTGGTCTTGATGCTCTGGCGTGTCTTCTCGGCGTTCTCGCGCGAGCGCTTGTTGATGAGCACCTGCTCCAGAATCTTGTTGGCGGCGTCTTTGTTTTCGATCAGATAGGTCGAGAGGCGCTCCTTAAAGAAGGCGGTCATGGCCTGCTGGATAAAGCGGTTATTGATGGCCTTCTTGGTCTGGTTTTCGTAGGACGTCTGAGTGGAGAAGCAGTTGGTCACCAGCACCAGGCAATCCTGGACGTCTTGCCACTTAATACCGCTCTCGTTTTTGTTGTACTTACCCTGCTGCTTGATGTAGGCATCGATGGCGCTGGTCAGGGCGCTGCGGGCAGCCTTCTCGGGTGAGCCGCCGTTCTCGAGCCAAGAGGAGTTGTGGTAGTACTCCTGCATCATAAAGGTGCGCGAGAAGCACATGCATGCGGTGATCTTTACGTTGTAGTCGGGCAGGTCCTCGCGATCGCGACCGCGACGGTCGGCCTCGATAAAGAAGGGCTCGGTGAGGTAGTCGGCACCGACCTTCTCGAGCACGTAGTCCTCAATGCCCTTGGGATAGCAAAAGTCCTCTTCGGCAAACTCGCCATCGTCGCCTTCGATGCGCAGGCGGAAGGTTACGTTGGCATTGACCACGGCCTGGCGACGCATGGTCTCGCGATACCAATCGTGGGGAATGCTAATGGAGGTAAAGACCTCAAGATCGGGACGCCACTTGATGGTGGTACCGGTGCGGTTCTCGTCGCTGGGCTCAATCTCGAGCGCTTTCTTTTTGGCACCGACGACCTTGCCCTTTTTAAAGTGCAGGGAGTACTTGTTGCCATCGCGCCAAACCGTGACGTCCATGTACTCGGAGGCGTACTGGGTCGCGCAGGAGCCCAGACCGTTGGTGCCGAGTGAGAAGTCGTAGTCGCCGCCCTGGTTATTGTTGTATTTGCCGCCGGCGTAGAGCTCGCAAAAGACGAGTTCCCAGTTAAAGCGCTTCTCGGAAGGGTTCCAGTCGAGCGGGCAGCCGCGGCCGTTGTCCTCTACCTGGATGGAGCCATCGCGAAAGGCGGTGAGGGTGATGAGCTTACCGTAGCCCTGGCGCGCCTCGTCAACGGCGTTGGACAGGATCTCGAAGGCAGCATGCGCGCAGCCGTCGAGTCCATCCGAGCCAAAGATAACGGCGGGGCGCAGGCGTACGCGCTCCTCGTCCTTAAGCTGGCGAATACTGTCGTTACCATAGTTTGCGGTGTTTTTTGCCATGCTCGCTCTCTCGATGCTCCTTTGCTGCGTTTTAGTCATATAGATAGTCAAGGTAGCATAGCCCAGCCCAAAGGCGATTCCACCCAACACGAAATCCATCGAACAATCGTTCGGAGTTTAGTTAAATCGTTTAGCAGTGACGCGGCGTTGTTTAACGAATTTGGATACAGACGAGTTTTATTTAATAGGGACCTAGATCTACTAAACGAAATCGAATGCTATTGAGGTGGACCCGGTGCATTGCCGCGCCAAGAATCACGCTCACTCAAACATCTGCGGTAAGTCGACGAAGATAGTCCGATCGTCACCGTCGGCTTCAAAGCCAGAACGGGAGAAGAACCCGTAGCGATGGCATTTGAGTCCCGTTGCTTCGACTTGGGCGATTTCCTCATCAACCATCTTTTGCGTGATGGGGGATTTGCGGAACTTGGCCTCGTAGAATGCATAACCCTCGGGGTCTTGCGTTACTACATCAAATTCACCGCTCGTTTTGTTTGCGGGATCGTCGTACCAGTACTTGCCTATGGCGTCGAAAGCCGGTTCGATCTTGCCGGCCCTGTTCTGCCGCACGAGGTATTGACGGCAGATCTCCTCGAACATATGCGGAACGTAGTTTTCCTCGAAGTCTTGGGAGACGTGGCGATCATAGAAGACTTCCGGATCGAGCAGCTGACGCGCCGAGGCATTGCGGAAGACGTAGCGATAGTAAAAGAGCGAAAGCGGGTCCACTACAAAGTAGCCGGACTTACGCTTGTTCGTAGGGTCGTTGATGGGTGCACGCTTTTGGACGATTTCGAGCGATATGAGCTTGTCGAGCACATCGGCCATAGCAGGGCCGCTCGAGACGTGCGACTGTGCCAGCACGTCTCCCCAACGCGAGTAACCTTGAGCGAGAGCCCCGAAGACTTCGTTGGCGTTGGTCATCTTTGAGATTTCGGCGCTGAGATAGGACGGTACTTCGCTTTCGAGACGAGCGCCAGGTTCTGTGACAAGTTCGATGATGTTGTCGCGTACGCTTTGGGACTGATCGATGAGGCGATTGTAAAAGGGGATACCGCCAAAAACGCTATAGAGCCGCACCTTGTCCTCGGGCGAGAACGCGGGATAGAACTTCGCAGCGTCAAAGTAATCCATGGGTTTAAGCTCGAGCGTGAGGTCAATGCGCCCGTAGAGGGGGCTTTCATGCTCGATAAGGGATTTCATGATCTCAGCGTAGGAACCACACAGGACAATGCTCAAACGCGAGTCTTCCCGGTGAGCGTCGATTGAGGTCTGAAGGATGCTGTCCAGACCTTTGACCGCATCTCTTAGGTAGGGATATTCGTCGAGAACGAGGGTGACATTCTTGTTTTTTGCCTGAACAAATAGGAACTCAATCAGTTCGCGAATACTCGAGAAGGCGAGCGGCGGAAAGCCCAATGCTTCGGCTGCGAGGGCGGAAAGACTCTCGAGATTGTCCGCCTCGGAGGTCTGGCGGCACTCGTAGTAGACCGTTGCGGCGTCCGACAAATCGGCTAGCGCCTGCTTGATGAGTTCGCTTTTGCCAACGCGGCGCCTTCCATAGACGAGGACATTGCGCTGCTCAGGCGCCATGAGCGCCTTCCTGATGCGGGCGAGTTCACGCTCCCTGCCGATGAATTCCATTTACTCGGTTCCTTCCGACTCGGTTTTGTCCGAGTTAATTGTAGCGCACGACTCAGCCTATGCTCACGTTTACTCGGACAAAACCGACTCGGTTCTGTCCGAGTAAGTTTGAAGGCGGTCGAATGCGTCCTGTCGCGTATGCGGCTGGACGCATTTATCGAAAACGTGCCGTGCGGATTGTCGGATCGAATCGAACATTGGGACAGACGTCTCGTTTTATGGGCCACGGGCGTGCGTGCGCGAGTCCTTTTGGCCCATAAGGGATGCTGGCAGGTCGTTATTTGGGCCGCGGGTCACTTCGCCCGTGCCGCGTTTCGTCATACGCTCATAGCGTAAGCCGATGCCACGGGGACGACGAAAGGCCCGGACAACGGATGAACTGCAAGCCGAAAGGAGCGGTGAGGATGATGAAGCCCATGACGAAGAAGCTGCTGTTAGGAATTCCCATCGTGACGCTTTCGGCCGTGCTGGCGTGTACGGTGGCGGGCTGCGGCGGTAGCGCTCCGAGCGGTTCGGCTGGCAGTTCGGGCGGCAGTGCTCCCGTAGAGAAGAAGGCCAAGGCCTATGAGTCGCAGACGGTCGAGGTGGCTGCCATAACCTATGAGTCGGTAGCCCACGGTACGTTCTATCGCGGCGACGCTAAGCTGCAGGACGGCTTTTACCTGCACGTCAAGATCACCAACAACAATGCGAAGAACAGGACGTTTAACTCCTTTAACGTGCATGCTGCCCAGGGCGATCTTGAGGCAGGCGACCCGTTGTTCACTTCCGGCAAGGCGGCCGTGCTCGACTACGTTGCAAGCGAGGCTCCCGATGAGCTTCACGAGGGCATCGACCTTTCCAAGAGGCAAGATATCGGTCCGGGCGAGACCGTTGAGTATGTCTACTTCTGGGCGCCCAAGACGGCGTACTACGGGCCCATCACTGTCGAGTTCGTAGACGCTTACGCCCCCGCCAAGAATCATGAGGCCATGCACTTTGACACCACGGGGTGTGAGACTAAGGAGTTCAAGGCGGCTGGCGGCGTGGCCGATTCTGGTGACGCGGCCAATATGACCGGCATCGATTGCGCATCGTACAGCATCGAGGCCGCCGATGGCTACACGCTGGATTCGTCCAACGAAGAGCGCGAAAAGGCAGACTTCTTCCACGACGAGACTGGAGGACGCCTGTACATCAGCATCTTCCCGCGTTCGCCGGAGGAAGAGGTTGCAAGCCTGGAGCAGGTCTACGAAGGCAAGGAGACAACAACCGACCAGGTCGAGTACAACGGCATAACGTGGCTGCGTTTTACCGGTCCCGACAACGGTCATACGCTGTTTGCGACGGCTCCCGCAACGGGCGAGACCGTCCGCGTGTCGATTGGCTGGAAGATCGACTGGGATGCTGCCGTGCCCATGATGGAGGCGCTGAAGCTCAAGTAACGGATTGCGATTCCCACGTCAGGCGACTCAGGGCTGGCTCCGAGTAATCGGGGCCAGCCCTTTTTGTTGTGCGATGAACAGAGTCGGTGCTCCGCGCAGGTTCGGGAACAGCAGGGCAATGTGGGAGCAATGACAGACACGGTTTTCAAAATGACAGATATAGTTGACATCCTCTGATAAATGCAATATATTTCTGTCATGTTGCAACGGATATCTGTCCACATGTACGAAAGGAATCCCATGCCAGGTAAGAAAAACCTACGCATGAAGGCGGCGCGCGCGGCGGCTGGCCTTTCGCAAGCCGACTTAGCCGAGGCCGTGGGCGTTACGCGTCAAACCATCGGCCTGATCGAGGCGGGCGGCTACAATCCCACGCTCAACTTGTGCGTGGCAATTTGCAAAGCGCTGCGCGTCACGTTGAACGACCTGTTTTGGGAAGACGAGATCGACGTCGACCCTAACGCTCTTTAGGAGTTCGCTATGAAATTTGAAGATTTAAAACTCGTGCAAAAGTGGCGCGAATATGCCGGCCCCAAGGATGAACGCCTGGAGGCTGAGAACGCGAAGATCTACAAGATTGGTTTCGTGCTGCTTTCGTTTGGCATGCTGGCAATTCTCTTCTATCAATTTATAGCTCGACAGGTCGCGTGGGTTCACAGCAATGCCAGCGAAATGCCGCATCTCTTTGCAACGCCGTTCGAAGCCGCAATGTATGCATGGCTCGTTATCGTGATGCTAATCTGCGTGGTGCTGCAAACGCGAAAGGGCTATGTCGATACCAACCGTTTTGGACAGACTGAGCATCTTCCTGCCGGGTATTTCCTGCTTATCAGTGGTCTCAGTGGAGCTGTGAGCGCGCTTGTTGTCGCCGCGATGCGCTGCATCGCCGAGGCGCAGATCGTTCCGCTCGAAAGTGTCTTTTGGGCGGCGAACTTGGCAGTGGGCGTATGCTACGGAACGACGATTTTTGTAGCCACGTTTGCTCTCCTGTGCGCAACGTTTTTCACGGCGAAAAGACGCCGCGCCAAGATCGAAGCAGAACTCGACTCTGCCGGCGATATCTAATGCGCAAGGGGCTGACTCTGGGTTATCAGAGCCAGCCCCTTTTGTGCTCGACGAACGGGGTCAACGCCGCTCGCAAAAGCGCTGAGAGCTAGCGGGACTCATCCGTTCCGGCTCCATCGCTGCCGCTACGCTCGAGGGCGGTGCGACGGGCGCTGTAGGCGACAAGGCCGGCACCAGCTGCGGCGAGTGCTGCTGCGGCTGCGGTTAGGGGGACATTGCTGTCGCCCGTTCCAGCAAGCGCGCCTGCTTTTCCGGAGCTCTTGTTATTGTCGTTGCCCTTGCCGCTGCCAGAGCCGCTTCCGCCGGAGCTGCCTCCCGTGCCAGAACCGCCGCCGCTCGAGCCGCCATCGCCGTCCGCGGTCATCGGGGCGTCGTGAAGCCCCGTCGTATCCGCATTGCCACTTACGCCCACCAGCACCTCTGCGCGTTCGCATGCCGCGTCGGGAATGTGGAGCTCGTGCAGTACGGCGCCTAGCGCGGAGTTTGCGCCCGGTCGAATCTCTTCGAGCGTTACGGGGTCGAGCGCCACCAGGTCACGCGCCTTCGCGTAGAGCGTGACGCGTTTGCCCACCTCGTCGCTCCAGCTCTCCGGGATGGCAAAGCTCATGCGGAACTGTGCCGTGCAGCCCGGTGCCAGCACGGCGTTGCCGTTGTCGGCTACCAGCGGGTGCGTGGCAAAGCGCTCGCCCAGTGTCTCGAGCGTGTACTTCACATGCGCTATGTCGTTGGCCGATGTATCCTCGGCAAGCTCCGGATCGTGGATCGATGCCATGCGTGCGTTCGCGCCGAATCCGATGGAGGCGCTGGAGAACGGCTGGTTGGAGCCCCCTCGGTACAGATCGACTGTTCCTGCGGTCAGCAGCGTGTTGCCGTCATTTCGCACCGTTACCGTAAACGACTCGCTTGCCGCTCCGGGTACCACGGCGCCCAGGTTGGCTATCGCGCCCAGTGGCGTGGCGCATGCCACCAAGGGCACTTCGATGCCGTGCAGTTCTGCCTTGCTCTGCTCGGCGCTCACGATGTGCGTGGCAAGCGCTGAGAGCATGCCGCCCGAGGTCAAAAACGTCGTTATCTGATCGATGGGGTGTTCCAACTCGCAGAGCACGAATGGCTCCGTGAACAGATCGTCGATCACGGTGCTGGCGAAGATGCGGAAATGCTTGCCCATTACCGCCACCGGCTCGCCCTCTTCATCGTAGGTTTGCCCCACTTTGCCGTCGGTATTCTCGACGTATAGGACGCACCTGCCGTTGTTGCTCATACTAAACGATGCCGGACCGCAGTCGGCTGCTCCCACGGGCGTCGTCGCAAACGCCGATGCGCCTCGCGTCCAGGTAACATGCTGCAGCCGCTCGTTGACGGTGGCCAAAAAGCCCGTGTGCTGCGGCCACGGTACCACGCGCGGGACCGAGGCGTCCGGCGACATGACGCCCCAACCCGCAATGGACTGGCCGATTACGGCGTACGATGCGCAGCCACAACCGTTTGCAGTTTCGTATGCAACGGGCACCACCATTTTGCCGTTGATATTCTCGGGTGCTCCCAGCTCGATGCTCGACGGCGCCTGTGGAAAGCGGAGAACCTGGCGAAACGTCAGACTGTCGCCCGAAACATCTGACCATAGGGTGAAGCATTCCAGCGCAACCTCTGCTTCGGCGCCCAGCGCCTTTTCTGCGGTGGTCCCGCGGCGGTGGAGGTAGGCGCCCGAAAGACGCCCGTCGACCAGCGTCTTGCCCACCGTGATGCGTGGGCATTGCAGGCAGTGGTAACCGTCCTCCTGCAGGCGGCCGCGCGAGATGCTGCGCCAAGACGTATGCGATATCACACGAATGCCATCGTCGTTTATGCGTAGGCGTACAACGGACAATATGCCGGCCGTGCTCGCCGTATCGAACATTGTGTTGTCGCCGGCGGGGCGCTCGCCCGAGACCAGCAGCACGTAGGCGTCTTGGTTTCCTCTCCCGTCCGTATATTCCACCACGTCGAAGTCGTAATCGAATATGCCGTTGCGCTCCACGTCGCCCTCGCCAAACCCAAGGGGGAAGTCGACCGGCATAGGTGCGGACCACGCGCCGTTTGCCTTCGTGTGTACCACCAGGCGCGAACGGCCATCCTCGCCGTAGCGCACCGAAGCGATACGGAACAGGCATTCCACGCCGGCTATCTCCGCAAACTTCATGTGGGCTTCGCTGAGCACGCCGGTGAAGAGTACGTTGTCGCTCGAGGGCTTTATACCGCCGCGCTCGTCCTCCGACACGCCGGCAGAATTGGCGTTCGAGTCCGCAATGGCGTTCGTCGCCTGCCCGATGTAGGTGTACTCATACATCGGCGCGGCGTTTTCGTCATTCTCCATCAGAGCGTGGACGAAATGTTCGACCTGTCCCGTGTCATCGCTCTCTGCATCCGCGTCGAGCTCAATGCGCGTGACCGTTTGCTCCCAATCGCGCACGACCGGCGCGACGTTTACGGCGGTGGCTGCAACTTCGGCGCATGCGAGCAGCTCGGCATTGGTGACGATGGTGGCCGACGCGATAAACTGCGCTACGCCGCTCGACTCGGCATTGCCGGTCGCGCCAAAGCAAGCATCCAGCGTATAAGGCGCATCTCCACCCAAGGCCAGCTCAGAGCGCTGGAGTACATACTGGTCGCCGTTGTTGACCGACATGTTCCACGAATCGAGAAGTGTGGGCCACGACCCCGACCAGGCCTTGGTGGTCCACTTGAACATGACAAACTGGAGTATCACGTCGACATCGACGTCCGCGCCCACGCGCAGGCGCGGAAGCTGGTGGCCGTCTGCCTTCTCGTAGCCGATGAACAGCGTAAGGGATGCGGCGCCACGCACGGCAGACGAAGCGACGCCCGCAACGCCGGCTCCAAAGGTGACGGCAAGGCCGATTTGGATGGTGAACGATCCCGACGTCTTGGAATAGTCGAGTGAGATGTTTTTGAAAAACGCCGCGCCGCTGCCGTGCGTGTGGGCGCCTACGGCGAGCGCCAGCTTCGCCAACACCCAGGGGTTGACGTTTAGGAAAAACGGCACTGGTCCCAAGGTAAACTGTTCGGTCCAGTTGAGGTCGGTTCTTACTTGGAAGAGGGCCTTAATATTGCCATATGCGGGATCGTTGTTGTTGCCCCAGGTTTTGCCCGCCCAATCGTAGGCGAGCGAACCGTACACCTGCACCGCGATATCCATCGTAAACAGCAGCGTGCAGTGGTGGCGAAGCAGTTTGGTGTTCCTTGGGTCGGTGCCCGAGCCGGCGCTCATGCTCTTGTACTGATTCCATTTCCCCTGCATCTCGTCGAGGTAACGGTTTGCCTGTTTGGCGCCCGACTCACGCGGCGACTTCTTCCAGTACTCCGGGTCTGGATTGCCCGAATCGTTCATGTAACTTGCCGGCTTGTATCCTCCGCCAAACAGCACGTATCCGGCAAACGAGAAATCGAAGAGGATCGGAAAGGAGGGCATCCAGCAGGTGAACTTATTGCCTCCGATGCCGGGAAACGCTGCGGGGAAATCAAACGGAGTGATCTCTTGGTCCATGGTGGTGGGAACGATGGTTGTCGAGCCCGATTCTGCCTTTGCTGCCGGCGCGGTGGCAATGGCCATGGGGGAGGAGAGCGTGTAGGTTTTGCCTTGGTAGTCGAGCACAAAGCGCAGCTTGCACCCTTCTTCCAGAAGGCCCGAGGCTGCATCGAGGAACGTGTCTTCGAGCGTGAACGTTGCTAGATTGTTCGTGCCCGATGCACTTGCCTTAATCTCTCCGATCTGCGTGACGGTCTCTGGTGAGCTGCCTGCGGCGGGTATCACTTTGTTGATATGCAACGTTGCCTGCCCACCCTGCGGCAGATGGGCCTGTACGGTAAAGGCGTGCGTGTCGGGCTGCTCGTTGGCGGAGTCGCCCTTGGGCATTGCCATGAATGTGGCGTCAGCGTACTGGATGTCCCATTCGTCAAACGTGAGCTGGCGAAAGTATGGCTCGCCATCGGAAAGTGGGCGCGTGGGTGCGGTTATGGCAGTGCCGCCCTGGATGCGCGCGAGAGGGATCTCGACATCGCGGTAACCCGCCATGCTGATAGAGATGCCGCCGTTAAAGTCGTATGCGTCGAGAAGCGTTGCCTCGTCTACATAACCCTCCGAAAGCGGAGCGACCTCAAAGATGGCAGTGCCCTCTTCGTCGGTAGTGGCGGTGAGCTGCTTGCCTGCGGCGTAGCGCGACGTTAGCGTGACTTGGGCGCCTGCGATGGGATTATTCTTGTTGGCGACGTCGACCACCACCACACCGAACATGGTGCGCGATAGCACCAGGACCTTGAAGGGGTCATCTTCGTCGGCAAAAGCCTCGGTGGGCGTGAACGGCAGTAGGAAGGCATTTGCGCTGCCCAGCACACGAGGCAACATAATGCCTGCCAGCGAGGAGGCTCCGGCGACAAGTAACGAACGGCGATCAAGCATCTTGGGCTCCCATCCCGCAAATATCGGTGGAAATAATCAAATTCTGCGGGAAAGCGCCCCGTCACGGTAGTGCCGTTCGAGGGTCGAAATGTCCAAATTTGAGAATACGAAAACGAGGGCGCTGGGGCGCGTTCGATGCGTTTGGCGTTTGGGCCGCTAGCGCAGCATATGCGCGACCAGCTCGGCGCGAGTTTTAATGCCAAGCTTTGCATACACGCTGGACAGGCGGTTTTTAACGGTGCCCGGCGACACGCTCATATGGCGTGCGATCTCGGCGTTAGTCCATCCGCGGCAGGCGAGCATGGCCATGGTGAACTCCGTGGTGGTTAGATCGTCTGCCACGTCCTCGCCCGAATCGGGGTTGTGGATGCGTCGCCACCCATAGCTAAACCGGTACGTGATTTCGATAATGCGCGCGAAGTCGTCGGGGTATTGCGATTTTAGACATGCCTCGATGAGCCCCTGCAAAAGGCCGTGGTGTTCGCCGATGAGTTCGATAAGGCCGTCGGGGCGTGCTATGTTCCAGCCGGTCTCGAAATGGGCCTTTGCGGCGTCGACGTCTTTGAGGCTCATGCAGGCCATAGAGGCTGCCAGATGCAGGAACAGCTCCGAGACGGGGTAGCTTCCTTGCTTCATAATCAGGGCGATTTCTGCCATGCCCAGGCTGCGGCCATATTCGCCACGCAGGTAGAGGGCGTGGGCCATCACATAGCTGGCAAACAGACGCAGCCCCTCGGGCAGATGCGCTGCAAGTGGATAGAAGTCATCGGCGGAATATGGAGAAGGCAGATGCAGTAGGACGCTCGCCGCCGAGGCGAAGAGTATATGGACGGCGTGAGTGGCGGGGGATTCCTCGTCGGTTGGCGTATCGAGGATGCCCGCAAGGCAGCGGCGGGCGTCAGCGATGCGGTTGAGTGACAAACTGGCATATCCGCAGATAAAGCAGGCGGAATAGCGTAGCGCGGGATCGTCTGCGCCAAGATAGGGACGTGCCGCCTCGGCAGCGAGGGCGGCCTGTCCGCGAAAGTACAGCGCTTCTGCCGTGGCGATGGCACGCGAGCTGGGGTCGGAAATGCCTGCAACTGCAGCGTCAATCTGCCCCGGCACAAAGGCGGTGCACATTAACGGCATAGGAACGCGAGAGTAATCGTCGCAGTCCATCTTCCATCTCCCAACAGCTGGCAACAATGACAGTAATTTTACTCCGATGTTTGGGACTGGAGTTGGCGGTAATCGTCCATGAGTGCGTCAAGCGTATAAAGGACAAGTTCACCGATGCTACCCCCGAAGTGGTCATCGAGGCATAGCTGGCCTTGGCATAAATAAAAACCGCCACCCCTGCAAAAAGCTGCTGCTCGGCGATGCGAAACGACCCGTGCTCTGCATATAATGAGGTCATATGACGGTGCGTCTGCATATGAGCGGCGCATTTCCATCGAACCGAAAAGGAGCTTTGCATGGATCCCAACAAGCGTCCCGACGACATGGTGCGTATCACCACTCCCGAACTTGCTCAGGCGTTTATCGACGAGCAGGTCACTGCAATCCGTGAGCAGATCGGCGACAAGAAGGTCCTGCTGGCCCTTTCCGGTGGCGTTGACAGCTCCGTCGTGGCTGCGCTGCTTATTAAGGCCATCGGCAAGCAGCTCATCTGCGTGCATGTGAACCACGGCCTTATGCGCAAGGGCGAGAGCGAGCAGGTCGTCGACGTCTTTAAGAACCAGATGGACGCCAACCTGGTCTATGTGGATGCCACCGATCGCTTCCTGGACAAGCTCGTGGACGTTGAGGAGCCCGAGGCCAAGCGTAAGATTATCGGTGCCGAGTTCATTCGCGTGTTCGAGGAGGAGGCCCGCAAGGTTGGCGACGAGGTCAGCTTCCTCGCCCAGGGCACCATCTATCCCGATATCCTGGAGTCCAAGGACGGCGTGAAGGCCCACCACAACGTGGGCGGCCTGCCCGAGGATCTGCAGTTTGAGCTCTGCGAGCCTGTCAAGTTGCTGTACAAGGACGAGGTCCGCGTCGTTGGCCGCGAGCTTGGTCTGCCCGAGAACATGGTCGAGCGTCAGCCGTTCCCCGGGCCTGGCCTGGGCGTTCGTTGCCTGGGTGCCATCACCCGCGACCGTCTTGAGGCGCTGCGCGAGGCCGACGCCATCGTGCGCGAGGAGATCGACAAGGCCGGCCTGACCATCTGGCAGTACTTTGCCGTCGTGCCCGACTTCCGCGCCACCGGCGTGCGCGAGGGCAAACGCGCCTACGACTGGCCCTGCATCATCCGCTGCATCAACACCGTTGATGTCATGACCGCCGAGGTCCCTGAGCTCGACTGGGCGCTGCTCAAGCGCATCACCGCGCGTGTCACCGCCGAGGTCCCCGGTATCTGCCGTGTGTGCTATGACTTGACCCCCAAGCCCGTCGGCACGGTGGAGTGGGAGTAAGCTTCTACTCTTTTGGGCGAATTGCATTGACAGAGAGGGGTCCCGCGCAAACGTGTGCGGGGCCCCTTTCGTTTTACTGTTCGGTTGGCTCTGCGGTCCGTTTTGGAAGGGTCGCGAGCATGGTGGTCCCGTTCTTGGAACTTGCTTCGACCTCAACCGTGCCGCCGTGCAGCGCTGCAATCTCCCAAACAAGCGCTAGCCCGAGTCCTGCGCCGCCGTATGCCCTGCTGCGGGATTTATCCAGGCGAAAGAACGGCTGGAAGATGCTCTCACGGTACTGCTTGGGTATTCCCGGGCCCTGGTCCTCGACTCGCAGGAACACGTGGCTGTCGTTGTCGCAGATGGAGACGTTGACAGTCGAGCCGGGGCGGCTGTAACGGATGGCATTTTCGACCAGGTTAAACACCAGCCGATAGAGGAGCGTGTCGCTTCCGATTATCAAAGCGCCTCCACTGCAATTGAGGACGATGTCTTTATGCTCGGCAAGTGGAGCAAGGTCGGCGAGGACTTCTTCGGACAGGGGACCAAGTTCAACATCGTCCTCGCAGGGAACGCTGCGGAGCTCACTCATTTCAAGCAGCACCTTGGTCATTCGCGACATCCGCTCGGTTTGTTCTTGTAGCAGGCCGAGCAGCTCGGCTGTTTGGGGTTGCGATGTGGGGTGCTCGGAGACAAACAGTTCAATCTGCGCTTGCATAAGGGCGAGCGGGGTGCGCAGCTCGTGTGCGGCATTGCCGGTAAACTGACGCTGTGCAGAGAACCCTTCGCCAAGACGCGCGATCATGTCGTTGAAAGAGGCACTGCATCGTTGTAGCTCGGCGGGCACATCTTCGCTGAGTCTGATTTCGCTTAGGTTGTCAGGTTGCACGCGCTCTACCTGAGCGGCAAAATCCCGTAGCGGCTTGAGCGCGCGGCCGCTCACAAAGTATGCCAGCACACCGCCAAGTAGCGTGACTCCAGCCGTGATGTACCAGGCTGTCGCGCTAAAAGATTCCCGTGCGTCGTTTACGACGATCGTGACCTCGTCATCGAGGGCTGTTTTTGTTGGGTCAAACGCCTGGGGCGAATCCACACCGGCTGCGTTAAAGGCCGAGATGTCGCTGCCGATAGCATCCATGTAGCGCATGCCCGTATAGCCGACCAGGCAGTTCGTCAGCACGCACGCCGCACACGTCAGCAGCGCAGCCATGATCGTTATGCGCCATTGAAGCGAAAGTCTTTTCATTCGCCATCCTCCATAACGTAGCCCTCTCCAATCCGATTGCGAATCGGGTCGTATCCCAAGGCGCTGCGCAACTTCTTTCGGAGCGACGAGATGTGAACGCGGATTGCGTTGCTAAAGCTGTTTACGGTGCTATCCCAGACGTGCTCGATAAGCTCCTCTTGGCTTACCGGTCGCCCCTGATTAAGCATCAGGTATTCCAGGATTCCCGTTTCCTTGCGTGTAAGAGATAGAGCCTCGCTGTCCACGGAAGCGATGCGCGCCTTGGTGTCAAAGCTGAGCTTTCCGCAGGTTAATACTATGACGCTTTGTGCGAAGCGCCTAAGGGTAAGGCTGCGGATCCTTGCCGCAAGCTCGTCCAGATGAAACGGCTTGGTAAGGTAATCGTTGGCGCCGGTATCGAGTCCGGCGACTTTATCGGATACTTCGCCACGCGCGGACAGAATCAGCACCTTGGTCTCGCAGTCGGTTTTCCTAAGTTCCCTGAGCACGGTCATGCCGTCGATACGGGGGAGATTGAGGTCGAGCACCACGAGGTCAAAGACTTCGACGCCCAGCAGGTCGAGTGCCTCCTGTCCATCGTGGCAGCAGTCGACGCTGTATGCCAGGTTTCGCAAACTGCGTGCGATTGTGTTGCACAGTGCTCGCTCGTCTTCGACGATCAAAATACGCATAACAGTCTCCTTGCACATTCCAAATCGCGCTTAACACGGATTTTATGGTCGATATGGTCCAATGGTCGCGTAACGAAAGGAGTGGTCAGGTTGTTCAAAGCGGTAAAACCCGTGGTACAGGTCGCTTTGTTGATCGTCGGAATTGCCATGGTGTGCTTTGGCGTTATGCGTGGCGAGGCGGATGCCGTGCTGGCCAAAGCGATTAGGCTGTGCTTGGAGTGTATCGGAATTGGATAAAAGAGAAAACACTGCGTCGCATGTTTTGGCCCGATTTCGCGGATTCATTCAGGCGGCGGCAACGCTCATCACCAACATTCATCTGCCAAACTTTTCCAAAGGCAGCATCTATCAGGGTGCGGGAAAAACAGTCTGCGTACCTGGGCTCAACTGCTATTCGTGCCCCGCGGCATCGGGTGCGTGCCCCATCGGGTCGTTCCAATCGGTGGTGGGTTCATCTAAGTTCAACTTCTCCTACTACGTCACCGGTACGCTCATTTTGCTCGGCGTGCTGCTGGGACGATTTGTATGCGGGTTTTTGTGCCCGTTTGGCTGGCTGCAGGAACTGCTTCATAAGATCCCCGGCAAAAAGCTCTCGACGAAAAAGCTCAAACCTCTCACGTATATCAAATACGTTGTGCTGCTGTTAGCTGTGGTATTGCTGCCTGTGCTGGTGGTCAACGATGTGGGGATGGGCGATCCGTTCTTTTGCAAATACGTCTGTCCGCAGGGCGTGCTCGAGGGCGCCATTCCGCTGGCCATTGCCAACGCCGGCATTCGATCTGCGCTGGGGCAGCTCTTTACCTGGAAACTTGTCGTTCTCATTGCCGTGGTAGTGCTGAGCGTTTTGTTCTATCGCCCCTTTTGCAAATGGATTTGTCCGCTCGGCGCATTCTATGCGCTCATGAACAAGGTGTCCTTGCTGGGGATTCAGGTCGACGCGTGCAAATGTGTCTCGTGCGGCAAGTGCTCAAAGGTCTGCCAGATGGATGTCGATGTGACCCGTTCGCCCAACCATGCCGAGTGCATCCGGTGCGGCAAGTGCATAGGGGCGTGCCCTGTTGATGCCATCAGTTATCGCTACGGGTTGGGTGTGACGGCAGAGAAGCTCCCCCAGACCGGTGATGAAAAGTAACCAAAGCTTCGACAAAACGGAGGAATGAACATGAAGCTTTCTAAGATTGCGGCCCTGTTTATGGTGCCGGTGCTGGCCTTGTGTCTTGTGGCGTGTTCGGCGCCCGGTAGCAACGCGAGCGAATCTACGGGCTCCGATCCAAAGATCGCGGAGCTCATTGCGCAAGAGCCGGCCAACGCCGACGAGGCTGCCGAGCTGTATGCGAAGCTCATGCAAAAAGAGAACGATATCCTTTCGAGCGATAATGCGCTGTGGGAAAAGGTATTCAATGCGGCAAATAAAGAGTCGACAATGATTGAGGACGGCAGCAATTACGGCGATTTCCTGCTCAAGACCATCGACGGCGCCAAGGACGAGTTTACGGCAGACGAGCTTAAGACGCTCAAGGCCGGCGCGCAGCAGATCAAGGAGATTGAGGACAAGCTCGAGGGCCTGGAAAAGAAGTTTCCCGGCTGTGGAAGCACGCCGAGCGCGGGCGAGAGTGTCGACGCTTCGGCCGCGGGCATGACGGCTGGCGCCAATGCTTCGAGCGAGGCGACGAAGTTCCCTAGCTTTACGGGCAAGGACCTGGACGGCAACGACGTGAACAGCGACGAGTTGTTCTCCAAGAACAAGGTTACCGTCATGAACTTTTGGTTTACCACTTGCAAGCCGTGTGTTGGCGAGCTGGGCGATCTTGAGAACCTGAATAAGGAGCTTGTCGAAAAGGGCGGCCAGGTCGTGGGCGTCAATTCCTTTACGCTCGATGGCAACAAGGACGAGATTGCAGATGCCAAGGACGTGCTGAGCAAGAAGGGCGTGACATATAAGAACATCTGGTTCAAGTCGGACAGCGAGGCCGGCAAGTTTACGTCAAATCTGTTCTCGTTCCCGACAACCTACGTTATCGACCAGAACGGCAACATCGTAGGGGAGCCCATTGTGGGCGCCATCAGCTCCGCCGAGCAGCGCGCGGCGCTCGATAAGCTTATCGACCAGGCGATTGCGAATAGCGAGCAGTGAAAAACGCGTAAAGCATAGCGAAGATCGCGTGTCGCTGTGCGAAGTGGCCCGTTGCCCCGCAAGATAGGCTCTGCCGTAAAGAGGTCCCGTACGGGACCTCTTCTTTTGAGCGCTGTCCTGGACGTTTTTGACCGCTTCGTTACATTCCTCACTGGTGTGGGCTAAAAAACGGAATAAAGTAGGACAAACGCGTCGAATACGAACGGCGGGGGAGAGCGGGCGAGTGTACCCGCGCGGGAGAGGTTGCCGTCCATGCTGGAGCTCAAGGATATTTGCAAAAGGTACGTCACGCAGTCGTTTACGCAGGTGGCGCTCGATAATGTGAGCCTGGCATTTCGCGATAACGAGTTCGTGGCCATTCTGGGCCCCTCGGGTTCGGGCAAGACGACGATGCTCAACGTTATCGGCGGACTCGATCACTTTGATTCCGGTGACCTGCTGATCGATGGCGTTTCGACCAAGGACTTCCGTGATCGCGATTGGGATGCCTACCGCAACAATCGCATCGGCTTTGTGTTCCAGAGCTATAACCTCATTCCGCATCAGACTATTTTGGAAAACGTTGAGTTGGCGCTCACGCTCACGGGCGTGGGGCATGCCGAGCGTCGCCAGCGTGCGCGCGAGGCGCTCAAGGCGGTCGGTCTGGGCGAGCATGTTAACAAGCGCCCGAGCCAGCTTTCGGGCGGGCAGATGCAGCGCGTTGCCATTGCTCGCGCCCTGATCAACGATCCGGAGATCGTGCTGGCGGACGAACCGACCGGCGCCCTGGACTCTACGACGTCTGTGCAGGTCATGGACTTGCTCAAGGAGGTTGCGCGCGATCGTCTGGTGATTATGGTCACGCACAACCCCGAGCTGGCGTACCAATATGCTACGCGCATCGTCAACCTGGCGGACGGCAAGATCACCGACGATTCCGACCCGTTTGATGTCGCCGATGCCACGCGTCGCGAGGCCAAGCCCACGCGTAAAACCTCGATGAGCTTTGTGACGGCGCTGGGGCTTTCTGCTCGAAACCTCATGACCAAGAAGGGCCGCACCGCCATGACGGCTTTTGCGGGGTCCATCGGTATTATCGGCATCGCGGCGATTTTGGCGTTGTCCAACGGCGTAAACAACTACATCCAAAAGGTCGAGGAGGATACGCTGTCGAGCTACCCGCTCACCATTTCCAAGCAGGATTACGACCTGTCGTCCATGATGGGCGGGCAGGGGACTGAGGATGACGCCGCGTCGGAGGGGGAAGATTCGTCCGACAATGCAGGCAGCAAGGCTAAGGGGACCGATAGGATTCCCGTGGTCACAGCTGTAAAGGATATGTTTGCGAGCGTTAAGTCCAACGACATGACGAGCTTTAAGGCATGGCTTGACGATGGCGGTGACGGCATCGATAAAGAGGTCAACGCCATCCAGTACGGCTATGGCGTGACGCCGGTCGTGTACCGCGATGGGAAGGGTGACGAGAAGCCGGTCCGGCTGGTGCCCAATGCCATGACCGAAGCCATGAGCGGCGGCGCGAGCTCGGCGGCCACGGTGAGCATGGATTCCATGGGCACCTCGGTCTTTAACGAGATGATTGACGACCAGAGTCTGCTCGATAGCCAGTACGACGTTGTTGCCGGTCATTGGCCCACGTCTGCCAACGAGGCCGTAATGGTGCTTTCGAGCCGTGGCACGGTGGGCGACTATACGCTCTATAGCATCGGCGCGCTGGATATCGATGAGCTTAACGACCTGGTCAACAGCGCCATGTCGGCCGATGGTGGGGTGGAGATGCCCGAGTCCGGTACGGACTTTACCTACGACGATGCGCTGTCCACGACGTTTAAGGTGCTGTCGCCGGTAGATGCGTATCGCAAAAATGATGAGACCGGTATGTGGACTGATATGTCCAATGATGCCGACTATATGGCCGCCAAGGTTGCCGACGGCATTGACGTGCACATCGTGGGCGTGGTGCGGCCCAACGAGACAGCCAATGCCAGCGCGTTGTCCCCGGGCATTGCCTACACGCATGCGCTGACTCGTCAACTTATGGAGCGCGCTGCCGATTCGCAGATCGTGCAGGAACAGCTCGCCCATCCCGAGACGGACGTCTTCACCGGCAAGTCGTTCGACGAGTTACAGAGCGAGGCCAAACAAGGCGTGGATCTGGGCAGCATGTTCAGTGTGGATGAGGCGGCGCTCAAAAGCGCGTTCTCGTTCGATACCTCTGCGCTTTCGGGCGCGGCCGGCGGTATGGACCTATCGGGTATTGACCTGTCCGGGTTGGACATCGACCTTTCGGGCGTGGGCAAGGATATCGACTTTAGCGACATCATGGCCAAGGCGCCGACCCCAGATTTCTCGGGCATCTTCGATGGCCTGGAGCTTACGCCCGAGCAGATGCAGCAGGTGGGTGCGGTCGCCAACCAGCTGTTCACGGGCTTTATGCAGTCGGATCAGTTTAAAGCCCTGACGCCCGAGGACCTTAAGGATGCGTCGAAGCTTGCGAATGCATTCTCGGCATATCTTGAGAACGATACCGCGGCGCAGCAGTGTTTGGCACAGCTTAAGGCGTTGGGTGGAGACGCTCTTGCCGAGCGCCTGCAGCGGGCGATGACCGACTATGTGCAAAAGCAGCTGGCTCCGTATTTGCAGCACGCCATGGACCAGGTAATGAAGACGATCAGCGACCAGATTGCGACGACCGTTTCGGCGCAGCTCAAAGCGGGCGCGGCAGGACTCATGGGGCAGATGGCCACGCAAATGTCTTCGAGCTTCGCCAACCTGGCGAGCGCCATGCACGTGGATGCGAGCGCCTTTGCCAATGCCATCCACTTCAACATGGACGCCGAGGACCTGAGCTCGCTTATGATGAGCTATGCCAAGGCATCGAAGCTCACCTACGACAACAATCTGACCACGCTGGGTTATGCGGACGAGGCCGACCCCATCTCCGTAAAGATTTTCCCGCGCGACTTCGAGGCCAAGGAGCGCGTGCTCGACCATATCGATGCGTACAACGAGCAGGTCAAGGCTGCCGGCCACGATGAGCAGGCCATCTCGTACACCGACTACATGGGCATCATCATGGGCTCGGTGACCGATATCGTAAACACCATCAGTTTGGTGCTCATCGCGTTTGTGAGCATCAGCCTGGTCGTAAGCTCCATCATGATCGGCATCATCACCTACATCAGTGTGCTGGAGCGCAAAAAGGAGATCGGCATCTTGCGCGCGATCGGCGCGTCGAAACGCAACGTGGCCAACGTGTTTAACGCCGAGACCTTTATCGAAGGCCTTATCGCCGGTGTCTTTGCCATTGTCGTGGTGGTGCTCGTGAGCTTCCCGGTCAATGCCTGGGCACTTGCGAACAAGCAGGTTCCCAATCTAATGAGCCTGCCCGTGCAGGATGCGTTGGCGCTTATCGCGATTTCGGTGCTGCTGACGGTCGTTGCCGGCCTGCTGCCGGCCCGCAGCGCGTCCAAGAAGGACCCTGTGGAGGCCCTGCGCTCCGAATAGTGTGGCAAAAGGACTGCTCCCTTTGCCGCGTTGGGCGGCTTGCAAATCGAAGTTGAATGGTTTTCCCGAGAAGTGAACGACCTATTTTGGACCCCCAGAGCATCCGCATTTTTCGACGTTAAAACCGCAGGATTTGAATGGCAAAACCGCAGGAAATGGCCTTCCAAAAGTGTCGATGCTTCGGGGGTCCGATTTCACTCGTTCACTTCTCGGGAAAAGCATTCACCTTCAATATGATGACGCTGCTTGCGTGCGACAACCGGAGTGTAAGCCCCTAGTTCTTCTTCGCGGAAAGCATAAGGCTAATTTCCGGGTGGGTGTATTCGTCGAACTCTTCCTCGGGATCGGTGTCAAAGGCGTAGTAGGACCTGATGGGGTCGTCCTCTGTCTTGAGGCTGATTTCTTCGTACAGAGAGCCTGCCAAAAAGGCCTGCTTAAATTCATCTGACAGCCTGCATGTTTCGAGAAGGTCCGGCGCGGCAACGGAAATGTCCAGCCCATTGAGCGGGGCGCAGAGCGTCGCGATATCTTGCTCAGCGCGAGCAAGGTTGTCTTCAAGGCTTGCCTTAGGGTCGATTTGACTGGTGTAGTCGACATCCGTGAGCATTCCGTCTGCATCAAAAGAAAGGTAGACGTAGGCCGCTTGAGTGTCGAGATCATTGTCGCGTAGGTAACCGATAATGCGGTAGCCGTAGTCGTGATACGACTCGTACGGGTCATCGGCCGCGACGCGCACGCACACGGGTTCCAAGGCATCTTGTGCAATGGCAAGCTGCTCGGCAGCAGTCGTCTTTCTTGCCTGTAGTTCGCTGTTCCCCTGAGCGAACTGTGGGATGTAGACACCAAGCAGCACGATAATGGGCACCACAACGAGAGCGATAATCTGCTTTTTGGCGCTCGGAATCGCAACGCCGTATGCGTTTGCCATGGCTTCGGCATTGCTCGAGGTCTCGGCAAGTACGTCTGCAGCGGTGGCGACTGCTCCTACGGCGCCGGCAATCTCTGCCGCGCCGCCCAAGTTGCGCGCGACATCGTTATCGCTGTCTTTGAGCAGCCGACCGGCGGCCTGCGCAGCGAGCACGCCGGCAACCTCTGCGGAACGGTCTTTGTTGGTCTGGGCTACTGCGAGCCTGTTCTGCAGCTCTTTCCACTGTTTGCCCTGCATGCCAAAGCGTGGCGCCAGCGCGCAGTAACAAAAGATGGCGAGCTCGATTGCAGTGAGCGCGATGGCAGTATACATTCCCGCTGCCTGGAATTCCTTTTGGTGAAACGCGATATCGTTGATCATTTGGAGCGGCAGCATCAGCAGGCACGAGACAAACGCCATGATGAGCGCGGCTGCTGCGATTTTGGGGTACGTGCAGTACCGCTGGATGCGCTTTTTCTCTTGCTCGCTAAGCTGCTGCATGGGGTCCTCGACTCTCATTGCTCTCCGCGGGCGATATACATATGCCCTTGAGTATAGATGAGCGGAGGGTGTCTATTGTTCGAACGTGGTTGCCAAAAGCAAGGAAGTCGCAAGGTCTGGGGCGGGGTCGCCGGCATATGCCCTCGGATACAATCGAAGCCGTGCTAGAAAGAGGCTTCGATGATTAGAAAATCGTTCTTCAATCCGTTTTCGTCGCTGCTGCTTGCGTTGGCGGGCCTGGCTTTTTTGGTCGACGTCGCGCCACAAGCGCAAGGTCAGACGGGCGTCTTTGCGCCGGCAGTGCTGTTTTTGATGTGGTTGGTCGGCGGCCTGGTGCGCCTGTTCTACGAAAACGAGGCTAAGCGCAGCTTCGACCGCCACATGTTTAAAGCGAACCATGCTGCTGTCTGGAAGCGCGTTGACACGTGCTGGGTCCAGGTCGATGCCGGCCAGCTGGTGCCCGGCGATACGATTCGCCTGTACGCCGGCATGTTGTGCCCGGTCGATGCGGTCTTGGCTAAAGGCGATCACATTCTTGTCTCCGAATCGTCGCTCACGGGCGAGAGCGGCCAGACCGTCAAGCGGGAAGGGCAGACTGTTCGCGCGGGAACGACCATCGTGGATGGAACAGCGTCTGCAGCCGTTCTCGCGCGCATTGCCGAGGAGCCGCCCACGTCGTCGCGGCGTGCTCGTTCGGGCACGCAGTTTGGCGCCGGCGCCAGGAGCATCTGCGCAGCTCTGGTAAGGTGCATGCTTATCGTGCTGCCGTTTGTCATTATGATTCGCGGCTTTGTGCTGGGCGACTGGGCGCAGGCTCTGCTCTTTGCCCTGGGTACGGCTGTGGGCTTGGTTCCCGAGATGCTGCCGGTCGTCACGAGCGTCTGCCTTTCGGGCAGCGCGCATCGCCTCAAGAGCAAGCAGGTCATCGTTAAAAACGTCGACGCCATGGAATCGCTGGGCTCCATGGACGTGGTGTGCGTGGACAAGACGGGCACACTCACCGATGACGCCGCGGTGCTCGAGTACTACACCGATATCCTGGGCAACGAAAGCGAACAGACGCTCAATCTGGCGTATCTGGAGAGTACGAGCCAGGGGACGGCGACCAACCAGCTTAACCGGGCCATTGCCGATGCGTGCGCCGTGCCCGAGCTGCGCCTCGCCGTTAAAGACCTTGCCAGTGCATTTACCCTGCACGCTTCGGATCCCTTTGATCACGTCACCAAGGTATCGGGCGTTAAGCTCGACGCCACACCCGGCACGCTTGGTTGCTTAGGGCTGCAGGCTCGCCCCGGAAGTCACCTGACCATCGTAAAGGGCGAGGTCGAAAGTGTGTGTGCACGCTGTGCCTGGGCAAACTTTAAAGGCGAGCTCGTTCCCATGGATGCCGAGGGCCGCCAGAGCGCCTACGAGGTCGCCGAGGACATGCGCGCCGATGGCATCAAGGTGCTCGCCGTTGCCTGCAGCACGGCGTCATCGGACTGGGGCGACCTGGTGCTCTGCGGTTTCTTAGGCTTCTTTGACCGACCCAAGGCGAGCGCCCGCGCCGCCGTGCGCGCACTGTCCGACCTTTCCGTCGAGGTTCGCGTGCTCACCGGCGACTCGACTTCGGTTGCCCGGTCGACCTGCTCGCGTCTGGGCATTCCTGCCGATAGCATCATCACCGGCAGCATGCTCGATACCATGGAGGAGGCCGAGGCGCTTGTCCAGGTGGGGCGTAACCGCGTGTTTGCCGAGCTCACACCCGCGCAAAAGGCCCATATCGTCAGCTTGATTCGCCTTTCCGGCCACACGGTCGGCTATATCGGCGACGGTGTGAACGACGTGCCGGCGCTCACGTCGGCAGATGTCGGCATCGTCGTGGACTCGGCGGCCGCGGAATCCAAAAAGGTTGCCGACCTGGTGCTACTCGAGCGCGACCTGGGTGTGGTCGCCGAGGGCGTCAGCGAGGGCAGGACTTCGTTTGCCAATGCCTCCAAGTACATCCGTATCGCATCGAGTTCCAACTTTGGCAATATCTGCTCGGTTGCCGCCTCGAGCATTTTCCTGCCGTTTTTGCCGGCAACTGCAGCTCAGTTGCTCCTGCTCAACCTGTGCTATGACGCTACGTGTCTGGCGCTTTCGTGGGATAACGTCGACGATGCGGAGATCGCTCGCCCCAAGGCGTGGTCGGGCAAGGGGCTCGGCAGCTTTATGCTTCACTTTGGGTTTGCGAGCTCGGCATTCGACATCATCACGTTTGCCATTCTGTTCCTGGGCGTCTGCCCCGCCGTGTGCGGTGGGTCCTTTGCTGCGCTGGACGCCGCGGGTCAGGCGGCCTTTATCGCGACCTTCCAGGCCGGTTGGCTCTTGGAGTGCGCCTGGACCGAATCACTCGTGCTCTTAATCCTGCGAGCGCGGAGTGTTCGCGATGGGGATCGCCCGTGCCGACCACTCGTGATGATGGTTGCCGCGATGCTTGTCGCCTCGGCGCTTCTGGCGCTGAGTCCGGCGGCGCAGCTGCTTGGCCTTGCCACGCTGCCTGTATGGTATCTGGGTATCGTTGCGCTGCTGAGCGTGTTGTATCTTGTTGTTGTTTCGACGATCAAGCGGGTCTACCTGTCCCGCTCGAGCAGTCTGTTCTAGGGCGGTTCTATGCGTACCAACAGAACCAACATCGCGATTACGCCGGCAGAGGCCGCCGAGCTCAGCAGCGCGCTGTTCTCGTCCGGCAACGCCGCCGCCCTCGAGCTTGCACCCGTGTTTGCCGATATCGCATCGGGCAGGTTGACGGCAATTGAACTGGCAGTCGCCGGCTCGCAGGCAAACGCCGCCGTGGAGCCCATCGTTATCGGTGAGCTCTCCATCGACCTTGCCTCGCGCACCGTTAAAGTGTCGGGCACGCCCGTGTCGCTTACGCCCAAGGAGTTCGATATCCTGGCATTTTTGGCGAGCAACCGGGGCACGGTCTTTAGTAAAGAGGAAATCTATCGCGCCGTGTGGAAAGACGAGTATCTGCTCGACGACAGCAACATCATGGCCTTCGTCCGCAAGATTCGAAAGAAGATTGAGCCCGAGCCCGATAATCCCCGTTACCTGCTGACAGTTTGGGGCGTGGGCTACAAGATGGCCGAGTAGTGCGTTGGACCATCCGCTTCTGTCGATCCCAAAGGCCGCCCTAACAATCCTTGCCGAATCGCAAGAAAGCCGCAAGAAACCAGCCATGTGCTCGGTCTTGCGGCTTTTCTATTCTAAAGACGGTCGCAGACACGAAAGAGAGGTGAGGACCGTGAGCGGCAGTGACAGTACCAGTAGAGCAGGGCGATGTCGGCCGATGCGGGCCCATCTTGGTGGGAAGCGCCGCGGCTAGGCAGTCCTGCATCCGATCGAGAGAACGGAGCAAGGCAAGTGAAGAAGCTGAATATGCGCCATGCGCCATCTGCGGTCCAGGCGCAAAACGAACTGATCAGGCATCGTGCGGAGGGCCGTATTGTGCATGCGGCAACCATCCCGCTGACCGAGGCCATGTCCTGGGTGGGCTCGAACCTGGGCGGGCTGACCCGCGACGAAGTTGCGCACAGCGAGGCCGATAACGGACGCAACGTGGTCACGCGCGGCAAGAAAAAGTCGCTGGCGCGCAAGCTTTCGGACGCATTCGTCAATCCCTTTACGGCAATCCTGTTTTTCCTGGCCATCATTTCGGCGGCGACCGACATGGTGTTCCCGTCGCTATCGATGATGGGCAGCACGCCGGAGGATTTTGACCCGCTGACCGTGATCATCATCACTACGATGGTGGTGCTTTCGGGCACGCTGCGCTATATCCAGGAGGCACGCAGCGGCAATGCGGCCGAAAAGCTGCTCGACATGATTACGACCACTGTGACGGTCACCCGCAAGGACGCCCCCAGGACCGAGATTCCCATCGATGACGTGGTGGTCGGCGATATCGTGCATCTGTCCGCCGGCGACATGATTCCCGCCGATGTGAGGATCATCGAGGCCAAGGACCTCTTTGTGAGCCAGGCTAGCCTGACGGGTGAGAGCGAGCCGGTCGAGAAGGTCTCGGCAACCTGCACCGAGTCCGATTCGGCAACGTCGTTCGAGAACATTGCCCTCATGGGCAGCAGCGTGATCTCGGGCGGCGCGACGGCGCTCGTCTTTAGCGTGGGCGAGCAGACCCTGTTTGGCTCCATGGCGTCGAGCCTGTCCGACGACGCCGTAGAGACGAGCTTTTCCAGGGGCGTCAACAGCGTCTCGTGGGTGCTCATCCGCTTTATGATGGTGATGGTTCCGTTTGTCTTTTTGATCAACGGCGCCACGAAGGGCAATTGGCTCGACGCTGGCCTCTTTGCCATCAGCATTGCCGTGGGCCTGACGCCCGAGATGCTGCCTATGATCGTTACGACGTGTCTTGCCAAGGGCGCGCTTGCTATGAGCAAAAAGCAGACTATCGTCAAGAACCTTAACTCGATTCAGAACTTTGGCGCGATGGATGTGCTGTGCACCGACAAGACCGGTACGCTGACGCAGGACCAGGTGGTGCTGGAGTACCACTGGAACGTCGACGGGCAAGAGGACTCGCGCGTTTTGCGTCACGCCTACCTCAACAGCTATTTCCAGACGGGCTACAAGAACCTGATGGATCTGGCGATCATCAAGTGCACCGAGGAAGAGGAGCAAAGCGATGCGAGCCTCACCGATCTTTCCGAGGCCTACGTAAAGGTCGACGAGGTGCCGTTTGACTTTGCGCGCCGTCGCCTTACCACGGTGGTGCGCGATCGCGGCGGCAAGACGCAGATGGTCACCAAAGGCGCGGTCGAGGAGATGCTGTCGGTGTGTTCGCATGCCGAGATCGACGGCGGCGTTCGCGAGCTGGACGACGAGGTGCGCGAGCGCATCCTGACGACGGTAGCCGATCTTAACGACGACGGTTTCCGCGTGCTGGCAATCGCTCAAAAGTCCAATCCGTCGCCCGTCGGTGCCTTTAGCGCCGCCGACGAGCGCGACATGGTGCTGATCGGCTACCTGGCTTTTTTGGATCCGCCCAAAGAGTCCACGGCCGATGCGATCGAGGCACTGCGCAATCACGGCGTCGCCACCAAGATCCTGACCGGAGACAATGAGAAGGTCGCGCGTACCATCTGCAAGCAGGTGGGGCTCGAGGTCAACAACATGCTGCTCGGCAGCGATATCGCCGCTATGGATGACGCCGAGCTCGCGTGCCGGGCCGAGGACGTTCAGGTGTTTGCCAAGCTCACACCCGACCAAAAGGCGCGCGTCGTTTCCGTGCTGCGTGCGAACGGGCATGTGGTGGGCTACATGGGTGACGGCATCAACGACGCCTCGGCCATGAAGTCGTCCGACATCGGCATTTCGGTCGATACGGCCGTCGACGTCGCCAAGGAGTCTGCCGACATCATCTTGCTCGAGAAGGATCTGATGGTGCTCGAGGAGGGCATTATCGAGGGACGTAAAACCTACGCCAACATGATCAAGTACATCAAGATGACCGCGAGCTCCAACTTTGGCAACATGTTCAGTGTGCTTGCCGCATCTGCCATGCTGCCGTTCTTGCCCATGATGAGCATCCAGCTGATCTTGCTCAACCTGATCTACGACTGCAGCTGCCTGGCGATTCCCTGGGACAACGTGGACGAGGAGTTCCTGCGCGTGCCGCGCACCTGGGATGCCTCGAGCGTCGGCAGGTTCATGATCTGGATTGGACCCACCAGCTCCATCTTTGACTTTTTGACCTACATCTTTATGTACTTTGTCTTCTGCCCCCTGTTCGTGAGTCACGGCGTGCTGTTCAACGAGCTGGCGAGCGCCTACTCGGGCGCTGCGTTGGAGCAGATGCAGCTGGCCTACATCGCACTGTTTCAGGCTGGTTGGTTCGTTGAGTCCATGTGGAGCCAGACCTTGGTTATCCATATGATCCGTACGCCCAAGCTGCCGTTTATCCAGAGCCGTGCTTCGGCGCCGGTGATGCTGCTCACGATGACGGGCATTGCGCTGCTCACGTTGATCCCGTTTAGCCCGCTCGGTCCTACGCTGGGCTTGGGTGCGCTGCCTGTCGAGTACTTCTTGTTCCTGATTCCGTGCATCTTGCTGTACATGGCGCTGGCGACGAGCCTTAAGAAGGCCTACGTCAAGCGTTACGGCGAGCTGTTGTAGCGGACTTCGATGCAGAGAGGAGCGTTCGTATGAACTGGACGCAGATTTGGATTGATTTGTTTGGGACTACGGAGTGGCTGGGCCTCAATATGGGCTTTTGGGTTGCCGACGGCGTTGTTCTGGTGATTGTTGTGATTATGAACGTCGTCTTTTGGAGCATGAAGCCGCTGCCGAGGGATGAATGATGGGCGAGGGAGCCGCCATGGGGCGGCTCCCTCGTTTTTTGTGCGCGCCGGCAAATCGAAGGTGAATACTTTTCCGCGAAGTGAACGACCTATTTTGGACCCCCGAAGCATCCGCATTTTTTGACGCTAAAACCGCAGGATTTGAGCGACAAAACCGCAGGAAATGGCCTTCCAAAAGTGTCGATGCTTCGGGGGTCTGTTTTCACTCGTTCACTTCGCGGAAAAGTATTCACCTTCGTTGTGCAGGGGCGGCTCGGGAACGTTGGTGCCGCCGGGCGATCGTCTTTGTGCTAGGCGAGGTGCCGGTTTAAAGCTTCAATGCGCTGTATCGATTGTCGTCCACGGGTTCGAGCCATTCATTGCTGGTGTCCTCGCCCGGGAACTCGAAGGTCAGGTGGCTAAACCAACAGTCGGCTGCGGCGCCGTGCCAGTGTTTGGCATTTGCCGGGATCTCGACGATATCGCCGGGATGCAGACGCTGCGCGGGCTTGCCCTCTTCCTGATACCAGCCCTCGCCCTCAACGCAGATCAGCACCTGGCCGCCGCCTTTGCTCGCGTGGTGGACGTGCCAGTTGTTGCGGCAGCCCGGCTCGAAGGTCACGTTGAAGATGGGCAGGTAGTCGTCGGGGTTGGTGAGCGCCTTGAGGTAGCTCTGGCCGATAAAGTACTGGGCAAAGGCGGTATTGGGCTCGCCAAGGCCAAAGAACCCGCCGTGTCCCTCGGCCTCTGCCTCGTCGTCGGCGTAGACCTCCTTGGCCATATTGAAGGCTGCCCAGGCGTTGGGCCAGCCGGCGTAGAAGGCGACGTGGGTGAGAAGCTCGGCCATTTCCTCGCGCGTTACACCGTTGGTACGGGCGCTTGCAAGGTGGTACTTAAGCGAGCTGTCCGTAATGCCCTTGCCGATCAGCGCACTCACGGTCACGATGCTGCGCAGCTTGAGCGGCATCTGTGTCTCGCGGCTCCATACCTCACCAAAGAGGACGTCGTCGTTCAAGTGCGCGAACTCGGGGGCAAACTCGCCCAGGGCGTCATGCCCCGCAGTCTGTTTTGCGGTCATGGTTTACTCCTTTGCTTGGCATTCTTCTTGCAGGATGTGGATGAGGTAATCGAGGATTTCGAGCTTGCGCTGCTCGGCGTGGATGCGGTCGAGCAGGTCGCGGCGGTAGATCTTAAGGCGACAGATACGGGCACACGTACTTGGCAGCTCCGAGAGCTCGCCGATGAGTGCATCGCAGCAGCCGGCGTCACGTAGGTTGGCGATGGTCTTTTCATCCATGGTTTGGCCTAACGAGTCGTTTTGACCTTGGTGGTGCCGGCGAGCGCCTTCTCGCCCGGGCGGCCCTTGGGTCCCACGAGCGCATGCGGCTGGTAGAGCTCCTCGAGGAAGTCGACCTCGGCGGGGGAGAGGGTCAGCTCAAGTGCCGCTACAGCTTCGTCGACGCGCTCCGGCTTGGAGCAGCCCACGATGGGGGCCTCAACGCCGCGCGCCCAGTGCCATGCGAGTGCGACCTGCGACATCGGCACGCCGTGGTCGGCTGCGACCTTGGCCACGCGCTCAACGATGGGCATGTCGATGGCGCGGTCGTGGTCGTACTTGTTGACCATGGTCTTGTCGGTGGTGCCGCGCGTGCTGGCGCTCTCCCACGTGGGGCGGCACAGGTGACCGGACGCCATGGGGCTGTACGGCGTGATGGCCATATCGTACTGACGGCATACTGGGATCATCTCGCGCTCGTCCTCGCGATAGAGCAAGTTGTAGTGGCATTGCATGCTCGTGAACTTAGTCCAGCCGTTCTGCTCTGCGATAACCTGCAGGTTGTGCAGCTGGTAGGCATACATGGCGCTGGCGCCGAGTGCGCGGACCTTGCCCTCGCGTACCAGATCGTCGAGCGCCTCCATGGTTTCTTCCATGGGCACGTCGTAGTCAAAGCGGTGGATGATGTAGAGGTCTAGGTAGTCGGTTCCCAGGCGCTTGAGCGAGCCCTCGATCTCGCGCTTGATGGCCACGGCGGAAAGGCCACCCTCGTTAAAGTGCACCTTACTGGCGAGGACGATGTCATCGCGCGCGATGCCCAGGTCACGCAGCGCGCCGCCGATGTACTCTTCGCTCGTGCCAAAGCTGTAGCAGTTGGCGGTGTCGATAAAGTTGATGCCGGCGTCGAGGGCACGCTTAATGACAGCGCGGGTCTCGTCGGGACCGATGGTCCACTGGTGGAAGTCGGGACTGGCCTCGCCAAAGCTCATACCGCCCAGGCAAAGTTTGGAAATCTTGATATTGGAATGTCCGAGGGTGGTGTACTGCATAACGCTCTCCATCTTCTCTGGGGGATGGCTATATCGTATGTCGGCGGGCTGACGATGTAAATTGCCTATAGTGACTAGCTAGATATACGATATGCGAATGATAGACTGCGAGGGCGGTATGACTGGATTTGGAGGCTGCGATGGAGCTGCGAACCCTGCGATACTTCTTGGCGGTGGCGCGCGAGGAGAATATGACTGAGGCAGCCAACGTGTTGCACGTGACGCAGCCCACGTTGTCGCGCCAGATTGCCGATCTGGAGCGTGAGCTGGGCGTCGAACTGTTTGAGCGGACCAATCGATCGTGCGTGCTCACGGGGGATGGCATGCGCTTACGTCAGCGCGCCGAGGAAATTCTGGCGCTGGTGGAGCAGGCCGAGTCCGAGATGAGTGACCAGGAGCTCGGCATTGCCGGCAATATACGTATTGGTGCGGGAGAAACGCAGGCCATGCGCTATGTGCTGGATACGTTTGCCGCGCTGCATCGCGATTATCCCGCCGTAACGATTGAGCTCTACACGGGTAATGCCGACGCGACAGAGGAGCGTTTGGAGCGAGGACTGCTGGACTTTGCCCTGCTCTTGGAGCCGGTCAACCTAGACAAATACGAGTGGATTCGCATGCCGCAGACCGACCGTGTGGGCGTTGCCGTGGCGAGTGATGGGCCGTGGGGGTCGCTCGACGTGCTGAGTCCTGCGGATTTGGCCGTGATGCCGTTGCTGCTGAGTTCACGCACGTCGAACAAAGCAATCGATCTGGTGGCGTGGTCGGACGGGACGCTCGACCCCGAAGTCCTCAACGTAGTGGGGCATTTTGACTTGATTGGCAACGCGTCGCATCTCATTCGCTCGGGCGCGGCGTGTGCCATGGGTATCGATCATCTGCTGCAAATCGATTCGAGTTCTGATATACGATTTGTACCGCTTGAGCCGGCTATCGAGATCGCATCCTTCTTGGTATGGAAAAAGTACCGCCTGCGTTCGCGTGCCTGCGAAGAGCTGTTAAACCGTCTGGGCATGTGACAAAGGGACAGTCCCTTTGTCACATTGATTCGAAAGTGGATGTTGATGATCCTATCGCTGGCTCCCATGGAGGGAATTACCGGGCATGTGTTCCGCCGCGTGCATGCGGAGTGCTTCGGCGCGCTCGACTGCTACTACACGCCGTTTTTGCCGCCGCCGCGGGTGGGCAACCGATTTGGCGGCAAAGCGTTCAAGGAAATCGATCCGGCCAACAACCAAGGACTCAACGTGGTGCCTCAGCTTATGTCCAAGAATGCGGACGAGTTTGTGTGGGCGGCGCAGGTGCTTGCCGACATGGGTTACCGCGAGGTCAACCTTAACTTGGGGTGCCCTTCGGGAACGGTCGTTGCCAAGGGCAAAGGCTCGGGCTTTTTGCGTAACTTGGATGAGCTCGAGGTGTTCTTGAGCGACGTGTGCGAGCGCTCGCCGTTGCCGGTGTCGGTAAAGACCAGGTTGGGGCTGGAGAACGATGACGAGTATGAGCGCGTGCTCGATCTCTATTGCCGCATGCCACTGGCAGAGCTGATCGTGCATCCGCGCGTGCAAAAGGACCGCTATACGGGCTCGCCGCGTCAGAGCTATTACGGCGAGACACTGGAACGGGCGCCGTTTCCCGTGGCATACAACGGTGACATTTTTGATCTTGAGGACATGGACGCGCTGGTGGCGGCCTATCCCGACACGCGGCATGTGATGTTAGGACGCGGCCTGCTAGCGAACCCCGCGCTGGCCCGTATGGTCAACGGCGGTCCTGCTGCGACCGCCGCCGAGCTGCAGCGCTTCCACGACATGCTGTTTGCTGCCTATGCAGACGAGATTGGCGGCAACGCGGTCTTTCGCATGAAGGAGTGGTGGTTCTACGCCAAATGCGCCTTCGCCGATCCCGCGACCGTCCACAAGCTCGTGCGCAAGACCAAGAAGGTCGACGAATACCGCGCCGCCGTCGAGCGCGTCTTCCGCGAACAGCCTCTCGCGCCTACTGCCCGCTTCCACGGCTAGTTAGTCGTTGGGGACGTTCTTAAACGACTAGTCATTCAAGAACGTCCCCAACGACTACTTTCCTTAGCCACGCCAAAAGCTGTACGTCAGCCTCCAAAGATGTCGAAAAATGTCGGTTTTGGATGCTGACGTACATGTTTAGAGGGGCGGCGTTCTTACTGTCGGGCGCTTTTAGCGGCAAGCGCACCCAACGCGAGCCCAGCATCGGCGTCGATCAGAATGCTGCGGTCGGCAATCTCGACCGGGGCGACTGCCTCGCCAAAATTGACGCACGCATAGGTGGCAAGCTCGTTTTTTGCCGTCATCTGCCAAAACGGGTACTTGATGATGACGGGCGTATTGCCTCCCACGCCAAGCTCCAGAAACAGCACACGCATGCCGCTGTGCCGGCGCAAAAAGTCCTGATAGCGATCGGCTGCGGCATACCAACCCTCGTCTTGCACAAACGTGTCGTCGGCGCGCAGGTTCATCGTAAGCGGCGCGCCGCAGTGGGGGCAGTGGGGCACAAGTGCAGACGGAATGCGCAGGTCCTGTTGGACGGCGACCATGTAACGTACAAGATCCTCGTTGTCCCACGTTTCCTGACAGCAGGGTTTGCTGCACTGGAATAGGCCGTAGTCGCCCTGCGTGTAAAAGAGCCGTCGTTTATCAAAGCCGACGCGCTGGAAGCAATGGTCTACATTCGTGGTCAGCACGAAGTAGTCGCGGCCGCGTACCAGATCCAAGAGCTGCTCGTAGACCGGCTGGGGTATGGGGTCGTATCGGTTGCACTTGATATAGCGGCTCCAAAATGCCCAATATTCCTCAAGCGAGTCATAGGGGTAGAAGCCGCCAGAGTACATGTCGCCAAAGCCGTAACGTGCGGCGAAGTCACCAAAGAGCTTCTCGAAGCGTTCGCCCGAATAAGTGTAGCCGGCTGCGGTGGAGAGCCCCGCGCCGGCGCCAACCACCACGGCATCGGATGCGTCGAGCGCGCGTTGCAATCTATCGAACTGTTTGGAGAAAGCCACGGTAGATTGACTCGTCAGACGCGAGAAATACATTGAAGATCACCTTGAGCTTGGGGTCGTTGCTGTCTAAGTGGTGGCGCACGGTATCGATGGCCATGCGCGCGGCGGCCTCTTGCGGATAGCCAAACACGCCTGTAGAGATGCAGCAAAAGGCGAGCGTGCCGAGTCCTCGGCGTGTCGCTTCTTCCAGGCAGCTGGTATAGCAGCGGCGCAGCAGCAATTCCTCGCGCGGGCCAGGCTTATGGCTGGACACGATAGGACCGACGGTGTGGAAGATGCGGTTGCTCGGCAGGTTAAACGCCGGCGTGACCTTAACGCGCGCCGTCGGCTCTTCGTGACCCTGCCTGTCCATGATGTCGGCGCATGCCGGGCGCAGCTGCATGCCGGCGTAGGTGTGGATGGCGTTGTCGATGCAGCGATGCCCCGGCACAAAGCAGCCGAGCATTTGGCTGTTGGCGGCGTTTACGATGGCGTCGGCCTTAAGCAGCGTGATGTCCCCACGCCAGACGGCAACGCGATTGCGGTAGGGGAGTGTGTCGGCATCGGTCGGTCCGCCGCGCTCAACAAGCCGTTGCTGCAGGTAGGCATCCTGGACGTTGAGCGTCTCGGTCGCGAGCGCTTCGGGCGGCCGTACGTTCATAAGGGTCCTGAGCAAATCGCGTTGATCGCTGGCTCCGGCGGGAACGGCAATACTGCGCCCGTCTGGCCGCTCATCCAGCAATGCCTTGATAAGCCAAATGCGGCGCTCGGCTTGATTCATGGCTGGCCTCCTGTTCAATCGAGTCGGGTGCGTTCAACAGTAGTGTGCAACCGAGCCCGTTGCTTCAAAAGAAGGCACAAAAAGGTAAGCGCCGTGGAGCGGTATGCCCCACGGCGCTCAATTTGCAGAAGTCGTCCGCTGCTAGGAGCTTCGCACAAGCTGTTGATAGTCGGTGCCCCATTCCACAAGGGAATCGATAATGGGCATAAGGCTTTGGCCCAGCTCGCTGAGTGCGTATTCGGTGCGAATGGGCGTTTCGGGAATGACGGTGCGCGTTATAAGTCCCGCGGCGTCCATTTCCTTAAGGTTGGACGAGAGCACCTTTTGGCTGATGCCAGGAATAGCGCGATGAAGTGCGTTGAAGCCCAGCGGCTGTTCAATGAGTTGTTGGATGATATAGATCTTCCACTTGTTGCCGAAGAGCTGAAAGCACGTGGCGACGGGGCAGGGAGGCAGTTCTTCTTTGGTGAGCATAGCAACCTCGCAATCAGGTAGGTTGCTTACATTATTGCAACCGCTGTTGCTCGCGGCAACGACTTACCTATTTGTAACTGGCTAATAGATTAGTGCCTTCTTTTGGGTGAGGTGGATTCCTCGCATGATGTGCTTGGGCGCAAAAGCGTCTATGTCCGGGCGGCTTCGCCCAGCCGTCCCCAATCGAAAGGAAATGCCATGTCCGAGAATCTCGAGAACGTCGCCGCCTTCGCTTCTTGCGGCACCGCCGATCCCGCGCCCGCTTGCGACTCTGCCGACCCCAAGGCCGCTCCGGCCTGCGGTACTGCCTGTGGCTCTGCCGATCCGTCCGCCGCCCCTGCCTGCGGCTCTGCTGATCCGGCTGCTGCTTCCGCTTGCGGCACCGCCGATCCCAAGGCCGCCCCTGCTTGTGGCACCGCTTGCGGCGCTGCCGACGCTCAGTAAGCAATCGCTAAGAAGGGACTCGTAATGGATGCTCAGACTTGCCTCAAAAAGATGCAGCTTGCCGGGACGCTCTCGCTGGCGACTGTGGACGAAAATGGCGCGCCGCAAATTCGCTGCGTGAGCGCTGTCCATTACGAGCTCCACGCCATCTACTTCCTCACGGCGCGCGGCAAGGAGATGGCCCGCCAGCTTATGGCCGATGGACGTACGCAAACGCTTGTCCACACGCGGTTTAACGAGATGATCCGCATGTCCGGCGTTGCTGCTCCTGTCTCGGATTCCGAGCAAGCTCACTGGCGCGATGTAATTTACGCCGAGCAGCCGTATCTTGCCAACGTCTATCCCGGCGATACGCGCCAGATCAACATTGTCTTTAAGGTCAAGAGCATTGTGCTCGACTACTTTAACCTAGGGGTCCACCCCATTGAGCGCGCGGTCTTTGCCCTCGATGAGGACATGGCGCCTGCGCCCGCCAAGGGTTTTTGTATCAATGCGGATGCGTGCATCGGCTGCGGCACCTGCCTTGAGCACTGTCCGCAGAAATGCATCGAGCCGGGAGATTCGTATCGCATTGAACCCGAGCACTGCCTGCATTGCGGTGCCTGTGCCGAGAATTGTCCCGTCGGCGCTGTCGAGCGCCTGTAACCCAAATACAGTCATCAGCCTCAACATCGACCAAGGGGGTCCCACGATGCAAAAGCCGGCGTTTGCCTTCCAGTGGCATATTACGGATGAATGCGATCAGCGCTGCAAACATTGCTATATCTTTGCCAACGGTGCCTGCACGGGTTTTAAGCGCATGCCGTGGGAGCAGATAATCGAGGTTGTCGATCAGGCTCAGGCCCTCTGCGAGCGTATCGGTCGCCAGCCGTACTTTTACATTACGGGCGGCGACCCCATTCTTCACCCCGATTTTTGGCGTCTGGCCGAGCTTTTGCACGAGCGTGGTTTTATGTGGTGCGTGATGGGCAATCCGTTCCATCTGACCGACGAGGTCTGTACCCGCATGAAAGAGCTGGGATGTCGCAAATACCAGCTTTCGCTCGACGGACTCGAGAAAACGCACGATTACTTCCGCAAGCCCGGCTCGTTTGCCGAGACCTTGCGCGCGATTGGATGTCTTAAGCGCGCGGGTATCTGGGTTGCCATTATGAACACGGTTTCGAGCATGAATGCCGCCGAGCTGCCGCAGCTCATTGACCTTGCTGCGAGCCTCGAAGTCGACGTGTTCGCCTTTGGTCGGTATTGTCCCACCTCGGGCCAAAAGCGCGACGAGTTCCATTTGGAGCCGCTGAAGTACCGCGACGTGCTGCTGGCTGCGCAGGAGCGCATGGAGCTACACCAGGCTGCGGGCTGCAAAACGTTCTTTCAGCTCAAAGACCATCTGTGGACGCTGCTTTTGTGGGAACAGGGCAAGTTCACCATTCCCGAGAACGCCAAACCCGGCATGATCTACGACGGCTGCCACTGCGGTACGGGGCACATGACGGTGTTGCCCGCGGGCGATGTCTACGCGTGCCGTCGCATGGAGAGCAAGGTTGGTAACGTTGCCGAGAACTCGCTTGAGGAGCTTTTCTTCTCGCCGCAGATGGAGGCCAAGCGTGACTTTAAGAAGTTCAAGAAGTGCTCCAAATGCGAACTCGTTGGCTGGTGCCGCGGCTGCCCCGCGGTGACCTATGGCTGCACGGGCGATATGTACGAGGCCGATCCCCAGTGCTGGAAAGAGGTCGAGGAGTAAGGCTGCCATGTCATTGGGGACGTTCCTAAATGACTAGTCGTTAAAGAACGTCCCCAATGACTATCCAAAAGCTGTACGCCAGCCTCCAAAGATGTCGAAAAATGTCGACTTTGGATGCTGACGTACATGTTTAGGCTCGGCGGGGGAGTGGAGTTTAGGCAATCATCGCGTCGAGTGTAATAAGCTCCCTGAGTCGCTCTGTGCGTGTTTGCCCATGGCGCTTCGCCTTTTCGTCAAACGCTTCAAGAACCGATTCGCCCACACGCGCCGATAAAACAACGCTTGGCTCGTCAGAGATCGGCGGCCTTCCCAACTTGATGGTACGGCCTTTCGGCCATTCATCTTTCTCGTAGGCTTCTGCGGCTTTCTCAAGCTCTCCAGGGGCAAATCCCATCATCTTCTCGAGCTGCTTAGCATCCATAGCGCCTCCTATCGATTGGCATAATGTCGAGCGCTGATTCTCGGATTCTCTTTTTTGTATACAGTTTTGTAGACAAAAATACAAGCAGCTTATCAAGCTAATTAGCTTGTTCTGACTAGTATTTTCGATTGGAAATGAGCATCGATGGTTTCGATATTTCTTCGTTTTTAGCTTGGAATTTGAACGCTCATTGAGCTTTCAGAGGGGAGTGCTTATATGTTCGGCAGCGAGACCATCCCAATTCGCGACGCAGCGTGTCGCGAATCGAGTAGTCATTGGGTGTTCTTTAGCGACTGGTGATTTAAGGAAAGAGCGTCCAAATGCCAGATTCGTCATTTTGAGCCGTCCCCAACGGCTTGCCTGGAAGGCCGCGGCCAAAAAAGATCAAATCTGAGTACTGTTGCCATTTTGGCTGCATTTATCTTGCTCAAAAATGCACACCTTGATGAGATTTAATCCCATTATGAGTCTCTTTTATTGAACATATGGGGAGAAATAACGCCGTTTGTGGACGCATGAAAGGTTGAATAGCCTCTGAATTGATTAAAAACGCTGCTACTAAAGTGGTAACAGTACTCATATTTGCTCTTTTTTGACCACGGCTATCTACAGACGCCCTATCCAGGGGTGTCAGGCGACCTCAAGCAACTATGATCCAAAGGCCGACTGAAACGACTAGTCATTTAAGAACGTCCCCGATGACTACCTGCAATAAGCTGTACACCAGCATCCAAAGATATCGAAAAATGTCGACTTTGGATGCTGGTGTACATGTTTGGGCCGGATAGGTTGGGGCGTTCGGTTGCATCGCGCGTGCTAGAGCAGGTTCTCCTGTGCCCATGCGATGATGTCGTTTGACTCGTAGAGGGGTTTGCCGTCGATGAACAGGCAGGGGACTTGACGCTTTCCGCCAACGGCGATGAGCGTCTGTTCGGCATCGGCGTCGGCCGAGATATTGCGCTCGGGGATGGTCACGCCGTTATCCGCCAGAAAGCGTTTGACCTTTATGCAGTACGGGCAGCCGGTCATGACGTACAGAGTGAGATCGTGATGAGTAGCCATAGGCCTCCAATCAGTTGAGGTTTCGATTGAGATACCCAAAGCCGCCGCGGTCTATGCGTGAGTTAGTGACGACTCGATGGCCTGGACCAAGAGCGCCGTGGCTCCGTCTCCGCAAGGCTTGTCGTAGTAGTCCACAAAGCGCTGGTCAGCAAGATAGCCGCGTGCGAGGCCCAGATAAGCTTCGTCTTGGGGCTCGTGCCCCCAGTTAAGACCAATCCACCGGCGATGCATCGCGACGAGCTTGCGGGCCTCGCTGCTGTACGCTTCGCCTTCGTTCATGGCGATCGAAAGCTGACCCAGAATCGCGCGTTCAAGTTCTTTCATGTCATTCCATGTCTCGGGGTCCATATCCAGTAATGCTTCGTTTGCCGCGTCGATTGCCTCATCGCCATAGCGCGCCCGCGCCTCGGCGCCGTGGCGCTCTTCGTTTTGCTGGACGGCACGCCAGCGTTCCAGCTGCGGGAGCACGGCGCCCATGAGTGAGACGGCTTCGTCCAGCGACATACCGGTGTTTTGTGCCAGGCGCGGGGCGCAGTCCTCGATCATCGCCTCCATGGTGGTCTCGTAGGTGTACTGGCCGTGGTCATAGCACCACTTGCAGTAATGATCGGTCGTGGCACCCGTGGCATCGGTGCCGCAGTCGTCAGGCGTGAGCAACATGCCGCAGCTCTGGCAGTAGTGCTCGGGCATTTCGAGTAGGTGAGACAGCGGCTCGCCGGTCACGGCGGCGATGAGCTTCATCATATCGATACCCGGTGTGACCTCGCAGCGCTCCCAGCGGCTGACGGCTTGGCGCGTGACGTAGAGCTTGGAGGCGAGCTGCTCCTGGGTGAGGTGATGGGCGTGGCGGACCGCGATGAGTTTCTCGGCAAAGGCCATGATGGCTCCTTTCTGCTGGTTGATGGCTTAAGCATATGCGGCAGCCGGCGTTCTTCCTAGCAACCGTTGGTTGCAAAAGGGGCTGCAAAAGGGACGGCCACGGTTGGGGATTGTGCGCGGCGGCCCACGCGGTCATGCCGTACAATGACCGGCATGGAACCTATCGCACACATACATACCGACCTGCCGCAAAAGTTCGGCATTCCGCGCAACAGCTTTTTGGCGCCTCATCTGCAGGGCCGCATTGTCTTTGAGCCGGAGTTTGCCTCCAATGCTGCGGTCGAGGGACTGGAGTCCTTCTCGCATCTATGGCTGCTGTGGCGCTTCGAAAACGGCACGCCCGGCGGCACGGCCAAGGACATTGCGGCCGACGTCAAGACACAGGACAAAGCCGGCACCAACGCCAAGTGGGCAAAGACCGTGCGCCCGCCGCGCCTGGGCGGCGCCGAGCGCGTGGGCGTGTTTGCCACGCGCAGCCCGTTTCGCCCCAATCCCATCGGCCTTACCTGCGTCAAGCTCGACCGCGTTGAGCTCACCGACGACGGCCCGATCGTCCATGTGCTGGGAGCCGACCTGCGCGACGGCACGCCCATCTATGACATCAAGCCCTACATTCCGTTTGCCGACTGCCATCCGGATGCGACCGGTGGCTGGATTGAAGATGCCCCGTGGCAAGAACTCGATGTCGAGTTTCCGCAAACGCTGCAAGACATGGCCCCGAGCGCTAAGCTGCCCGGTCTAATCGAGGTCCTGCGCCAGGATCCGCGCCGTGCGGGCAGCAAGCACGAGCCCGACCGTATCTATCACCTGGCCTACGCCGGGCTCGATGTATCGTTTACAGTCGATGAGGACCTGCTCACCGTGGTCGCCGTCAGCGAAGCACAGGGCTAGTGGATGGCGGGCCGCTCTCCCTTCAAATTCAACCCAAAAAGTGCGTCAAAACTGCTCCGGCTGGGTGGACAATAGCGCCTATCGATACCGTTCGCTTTGCATGGGAGCCCAGCATGAAATACGACTTTACCTCGATCATCGAACGCCACGACATGGATGCCATCGCCGTTGACTCCTGGGGTGAGATCCCCGGCATGGCCCCGAGCGTCCCCGACGAGGGCTTCGACCGCATCCCCATGTGGGTGGCCGACATGAACTTTGCCACCGTGCCCACGGTCCAGGAGCACATCATTCAGCGTGCCCAACATCCCATGTTTGGCTACTTTCACCCGCGTGCCGAATACTTCGACCGCATCATCGAGTGGCAGAACCGTCGCAACGGCGTCGAGGGCCTGCTCCCCGAGCACATTGGCTACGAAAACGGCGTGCTCGGCGGCGTTGTGTCGACGTTGCGCGCCTATGTCCAGCCGGGCGATGCGGTGCTGGTCCACAGCCCCACCTACATCGGCTTTACCAAGTCCATCGAAGCCGCCGGTTATCGCATCGTCCACAGCCCGCTTAAGCTTGACGAGCAGGGCATGTGGCGCATGGACTTTGAGGACATGGAGCGCAAGCTCGAGCAAAACCACATCCACGCCGCCGTATTCTGCTCGCCGCACAACCCCTGCGGCCGCGTGTGGGAGCGCGACGAGATTGAGCGCGCCATGGATATCTATCGCCAGCACGATTGCGTGGTGATCTCGGACGAGATCTGGTCCGACATTATCCTGCCGGGGCACAAGCACATCCCGACGCAGTCGGTGAGCGAGGACGCCCGCATGCGCACGGTGGCCCTCTACGCGCCGAGCAAGACCTTCAACCTGGCGGGCCTGGTCGGCAGCTACCACATCATCTACAACGAGACGCTGCGCGACCGCGTGTGCGCCGTGTCCAATAAGACCCATTACAACGAGATGAACGTCCTATCCATGCATGCACTCATCGGCGCCTATCAGCCGCAGGGCTACGAGTGGGTGGACGAGCTCAACGAGGTGCTCGCCACAAACATTGACTACTTCTGCGATTACGTAGACGAGCATTTTGAGGGCGTGACCTATGCCCGTCCGCAGGGCACCTACATGGTGTTCCTGGACTGCACGGAATGGTGCCGCGAGCGCGGCCGCGACATCCAGTGGCTGCTCGATGAGGGCGCGCGCGTTGGCGTGGGCTATCAGGATGGCCGCCCGTTCCATGGGCCCTGCCACATTCGCGTGAACCTGGCGCTGCCGCTCTCGCGCGTGCAGGAAGCCTGCGAGCGCTTGGACCGTTACGTCTTTAATGCATAGCGAATAGATAGCATGTGCGGGGTCTTTTGGCAGATGGGCTGAAAGGCCCCGTTTGGTAAGGCTGTGGTAATCAAAGAGCGAGAACGCTATCTGGCCTGTTATTATTAGGAAACTCTGTCTGCTAGCAGGACCGTCTGGAGCTCGATGAAAAGATCCCGTCGCCCGATTGCCATAACGTTATTAATTGCGCTCGCGTTGGTGGGCGTCTTTGGCGTGGCGATGGTCGGTTGTTCCGGGCTGAGCGACAGCGCGCAAAAGGCTTCTTCTGAAGAAGCAGACGCTGCGCAGGCAAAAGACGACAACCTTAAAACCCTCAATGTCGGCAGCGACCTCTATCCGCCGTTCGTGTACAACGATGAATACGGCAATATCGTCGGTCTGGATGTCGAGATTCTGACCGAGGCGCTGGCCCGTATTGGCTACAAGCCCAACTACCAGCTGATCGACTGGGAAAAGAAGAAGGAGCTGCTGGCGAGCGGCGAGCTCGACTGCGTCATGGGCAGCTTTAGCATGACGGGCCGCGAGAGCGAGTACCGCTGGGCCGGTCCGTACCTTGCGAGTCGTCAGGTTGTCGCGGTCGATCCCGAGAGCGATATCTATACGCTTGCCGATCTGGAGGGCAAGGTTGTGGCGGTTCAGTCCACCACCAAGCCTGAGGGCATTTTGCTTAATCGAACAAATGAAAACGTCCCGCAAATCAAGGAGCTCTACAGTTTCTCGGACCGTTCATTTCTAAATCCGGCGCTCGTCGAGGGCCTGGTCGATGCGATCGCCGCGCACGAATCGTCGCTGCTCACGTACGAAAAAGACTACGGCGTGACGTATCGCATTTTGGACGAGCCGCTGCTTGAGGTGGGCCTGGGCACTGCGTTCGACATCAACGACACGCGCGGTATCGACGTTAAGCTCACGCATGCCTACCAAGACATGCTTGCCGACGGCACCATGGAGCGCCTGGTGGCCAAGTACTTTGACGACCCCTCGCCGTTTTTGGATGTGGAGGGCCTGTCATGAGCAATCTCCCTGGTCGTCCCGCGGAGGAGCATAGTGCCCTTGCACCGTGGGTATGGGCGGCAGCTGCCGCGTTTGGCGTGCTGCTGGCGCTGGCTGCGGGCATATTGAGCTACGGCTACACGACCGCCCAGGCCGAGCAGCGTTTTGCCGACGTTGTCGACTACGTGGCGACGCAGAGCCTTTCCTACGACGCGTTCAACAGCGCGTACGCAACCAAAAATCTCATCCGCGTTATGGAGATCGCCAACGAGGCGGCGCGCGACATGGAGCGTGATGGCTCGGCCGATAACGCCACGCTGGAGCAATATACCGACCAGTTCAACGTGACCGCGCTGATCGTGACGGATGCATCGGGCAACCTGGTGGCTGGGTCTTCGACAGATGGCTTGAGCTACGAGGGGCTTGCCGCCTACCTTAAAGAGGCTCCCGTGCTGGAGGTGGCCACCCACCCCCTTAAGTCCTACACCGCCCGCATCACGCTCAAAGACGATTCGGTTGCGGATATTGGCTGCGTTACCCGACAGGATGCCGACGGCATCGTTATTGCGGTGAGACACCAGAGTGCAAAGGCGGTCGCGAGCAATACGCTCAAGCTGCAGAGCCTGCTTGAAGGATATGAGACCATCGATAGCGGCGATATCGTGATCGAAAACGACGGCAAGGTCGTTGCGACTAACGCCGTTGAGCCCACCATATTGGGCGTGTTTAATCTGCCTGCGACGGACGCCATCGTTGTCGATGGCATTAAAGAGCGCTGCCTTGCCGGCAAGGTCCGGTTGGTACACGCTGGGGGCGAATGGTATCTGGGCACGTATGGCAAGGCGCGCAAGTTCTACGTGTATACCTATGCTCCGGCCCAGCGCTATTTTGAGATTGTCGCCGGCGTCGTCGCAAGCGTGTTGGTGCTGTATGGCGGTGCTGTCGCTGCTGCGTTGATGGTGCGTCGTCGTGCCGAACGCAGGCGTCTGACCGACCTACTGCAACAGGAGCGCGATTATGGTGACAAGCTGGCGCAGGCCGCTCGCGAAGCGTCGTCGGCCAACTCGGCAAAGACCGAGTTTTTGCGTCGCATGAGCCATGACCTGCGTACGCCCATCAACGGCATTCGCGGTATGGTCGAGGTGGGCGATGCCAATGCGGACAATCTGCAAAAGCAAGCTGAGTGCCGCTCCAAGATCTGGACGGCATCGGGTCTGCTGCTCGATCTTGCCAACGAGGCGCTCGATATGAGCCGCCTGGAGAGCGGTCAGGTCGATCTGGAGCTTGTTCCCACAAATTTGGTGACGCTTAACCGTGAGGTGCGCGATATTCTGGAGCGCCAGGCCGAGGAGCGTTTGGTGACGATCATCTGCGACCAGCGGACCCTCGACCATCCGTATGCCCGGGTGAGCGTGACGCATCTCAAACGCTTGTTGGTCAATATCGCCGGCAATGCCGTCAAGTACAACCGACAGGGCGGTTATGTTCGCATGGTTTGCCGCGAGGTGGAACCGGTGGATGGTGCTTCAGTCTATGAGTACACGATTGCCGACAACGGCATCGGCATGAGCGAGGAGTTCCAGCAGCATCTCTATGAGCCATTTAGCCGCGAGGAACAGCAGGTAGAAGGCGCTTCGTCGGGAACCGGCCTGGGCGCCTCTATTGCCAAGCAGCTGGTTGAGCTTATGGGCGGAACGATGAGCTTTACGAGTACTTTGGGGCAGGGAACGACCTTTACCATTCGCCTGCCGTTTAAGAAGTGCAAGCGTTCTGAGATTCCTCAGGAAGTTCGCGTGGATGCGGGCGATGGCGATGCGCTTCAGGGCCTGCGAGTTCTGCTGGTCGAGGACAACGACTTGAACGCCGAGATCGCGCAGTTTACGCTCGACCGTGCCGGCGCCGTCGTAACGCATGCTAAGGATGGCGAGTCTGCCGTCGAGACGTTTGCCGCCAGTGCGCCGTATGAGTTCGACGTGGTGCTCATGGATATCATGATGCCCGGCATCGATGGTCTTGAGGCAACGCGGCAGATCCGAGCACTCAATCGCGAGGACGCCGCGACCACGCCGATCATCGCCGTGAGTGCCAATGCCTTTGCAGACGACCGCAGGCTCTCGCGCGAGGCGGGTATGAATGCGCATCTGTGCAAGCCCGTGAGTTCCCAGGAGCTCGTCGAGACGCTTGCCCAAATCGCGACCGATGCATCATAGAGAAAATGGCCCGACCCCAACAAAAGCTGGGGCCGGGCCATATTGCTATTGCGGGATCTGATTTGGAGGCCTATTTTTCTTTGATCTGCTTGCCGCACAGATGCTCAATCGTGATCTCGTACAGCTGAACGCCCTTGATGTCTTTGGCGATTTCCTCTTCGACCTCTTCGGCAGAAGGGTAGTACTTGAGGGCGAGCTCGCGGACTTTGTCCTCAACAAACGCGGGCGCATCGTTTGCCAGACGGCAACGGCCAAAGACGACCGTGCTTTGCACGTAGGGCGCCCAGTCGTCGTCTTTGTAATAATCGTTGCCGTAGACGGTAAAGCAGACCTTGTCATCGCGTTTGAGGGCATCGACCTTGTGGCCGGCCTTGGCGCCGTGGAAGTAGATTTTGTCGTGCTCGGCGTCAAAGAAGTAGTTGACCGGAATGGCGTAAGGGTAGCCGTCGTCACCGTTGACGGCAAAGACGCCGCGTTTGCAGGTGGCGAGCAGCTCGCGTGCCGCCTCATCGGTAATGGCGCGCTTCTTCCTGCGTAGGGGCCTAAACATCGTTGGATCCTTCCTGACCGTGCGTGCTAGTTAGACACAAACTATAGCGAAGCGGTCCCGTATTTCTTGATGCAAGCGAGCATGTTTTTGAGTTTGTCAAAATCGAGCGGTTTGGGCAGATGAGCGTTCATGCCGGCATCGTGTGCCGTCTGTGCGTCCTCGGCAAAGGCATTGGCGGTCAGTGCGATGATGGGGATGTCTGCCGCGTCTGGCTTGTCACTCAGGCGAATCGCACGGGTCGCCTCGTAGCCGTTCATGCCTGGCATCATCACGTCCATCAGAATGGCATCGAAGCTGCCGGCAGGACGACCGACGTAAAGATCGACCGCCTCTCTGCCGTTGGCGGCGCGGGTTACGACGATACCTTCGGTTTCGAGCAGCGTCTGGGCGATCTCGGCATTGAGCTCGTTGTCTTCGACCAAAAGGACATTCATGCCGGCAAGGGAACAATTGTCTTCCTGTTCGTCGGCGCACGCTCTCGCCTGAGGGTTCTTGTCGATATCGAGCGGAATCTGAACATTGAACGTGCTTCCCGTGCCAAGCTCGCTCGAGATCTCGATCGTGCCGCCCATCATATCGATGAGCGATTTAACGATTGCCATGCCAATGCCGGTACCCTGAAACTTGCTGCGGGCGTCGTCGCCTTCCTGGGCAAACGGTTCGTAAATATGTGCCAAAAACTCGGGCGTCATACCAATGCCAGTGTCCTCGACGCTAAAGCAAAAGAGTGCACGCTCGTCGTTAAGCGGTTTGACTGTAGACGAGAAGGTGACGGCACCACCATGCTTGTTGTATTTGATGCTGTTGTCCAACAGGTTGATGAGGATCTGTCGGATATGGGTGGGGCTGCCGATCATGTATTGGTCGACGGCATAGGGCTCGCTGGTGTCGAGCATCGTAATGCCGCGTTCCGACGCGCGGAGCTTGCACAGTACCAGCGCGTCGTCGCAGAGCTCCTTGAGGTTAAACGACTCGTGCTCGAGCGTCACTTTACGTTCCTCGATTCTGCCCATCTCGAGGATGTCGTTGATCAGTGCAAGCAGGTGATTGGCAGCAACGCGGGCCTTGGCACGGCTTTCGCGGGCGGCTTGCATATCGCCATCTTTTAGCTCTTCAATCTCGATGAGACCGAGGATGCCGTTGAGCGGTGTACGGATGTCGTGGCTCATGCGCGTGAGGAATGCGGTTTTGGCGGCGTTGGCGGCGTCGGCCTTCTGCTGTTCTTGCTGTGCGCGCTGAAGCGACCAAACAAGGATCACGATGCCGGTGAGCAAAATGCAGATGATAACAGTGGCAATGACGGTGCGGTTACGGTAGAGAAACCGGAGCGTGTCCGATTCTTGTGCCGAATACGATGTGGGGGAATAGCTGCTTGCGGAGAGTGATTCGCCGGCATTTATGATGCCCTTATTAATGATTCCCAACAGCGCGGGATTGCCGCGCGAAATCAAGCACGATAGTTCTGCTGTCTTGGTGAGCTCCTGCGTTTCGAAATCCTCGATGTCGTAGGTGTCACGGATGGTTTCCAGGCGTGTGCTCGGGACGATGACGCAACTTGCCTCTCTCTTATTGAGGGCCTTGAGCATTTCGCTGCCGTTTGGGTATTCGGTTACCGTCGCATCGGGGAACAGGCTCTCGAGCTCAAAACAGTTGACGATCGCGCCTTCTGCGCAAGCGATTTTCTTGAGGTCCTTGTTCAGGTCGCTGCCGGTGTGGATCGCAGTAAGGGAAACGGTTCCCATTGAGTTTGACTGGACAACCCCCTGTTGTTCGGCAAGCCAGTAGTCGCGAAACAATGGCAAAGCGACGTCGATGGTTTCGCCTTTGAGAGCCTTTGCCATCTGCTTGTTGTTCGAGATAGCGACCGTTTTAACCGTAATGCCAAACTTGTCGCGCAGCGTCGTTGCGAGCGAAGCGAGTGAGCCCTCCATCTCGCCATTGGCATTTTGGGCGCAGTAGGGGAGCTGGTTTGTAAGATAGCCCAGGGTGATCGTGTTGCCATGTTCTTTGAGCCAAGCGGTCTCAGGGGCGGTGAGCGAGGACGACCCGCTGTTTTGCGCGGAATAGCTCGTCTTGACCTCGTCGTTGTAGCGCGGGTTGACGCGGTTGATCGCCGCCATGGCGGAGTTGATGTCATCCATAAGATCGGGTCGGCTTTTGGGAACGGCAAAGTAGTAGTCACTCGAGCCTACGTAGAACATAGGGGAGGCGCTGGGCGACGAGATCGTGTCGTTCATGATAATGGCATCGACCTCGTCGTTTGCCAGCGCGTCAAAGAGGCCGCCGCCACTGCTGATTTCTTTATAGGTGCAAGTAATGCCCTCGTCGGCAAGCCATTGCTGGCCGACGATGGTTTGCATAACGCCGGGATTGCAACCGATGGTAAGGCCCTGGAGTGCTTGGGGGTCGCCATCGGAAAGATCGTCGCGATCGGGCTTGGCGTAGATGTAGTATCGCTCGGTACCTTCGGGGTTCGAGGAGTAGAGCAGCTTTTGAGCGCGTTCCTCGGAGTACGAGATATTGGGCATGAGGTCGATCTCGCCTGCCTCGAGCATGTCCATGAGCTCGGTGAAGGTGCCAGAGACGTATTCGTATTGCCAACCGGGCGTGTAGTACGAGAGCGTCTGAAGATACTCGTAGCCCCATCCCGAGAGACGCTCGCCGGGGGTGCCATCCTGGAAACCTTCGTTGTTGACGAGCCAGCCCACGCGGACCGTTTTGACCTGCTGGTCGGTGCTGGCAGCGAAGGCCGGTATGGGCGCGATGGCGTTCAGCACGGTAAGCGCGGCGAGCGCGATAGCCAAGGCGCGATATATGGTTGAACGAAGGACGGTGGAAGGTCTCACAAACTATCCTAACGAATCGAGGCAGTACCGCATAAGGATACCAGCTCAGCTCGGCTATTAAGTAAGCACACCGTTAAACGGTCAGCCGTTTAGTAGTCATTGGGGACGTTCTTAAATGACTAGTCGCCTGGGACGTTCCTAAATGACTAGTCGTTTAAGAACGTCCCCAATGACTAGTTCCGTTTGTGGGGGAGGCGTGGGACAATACCGAGCGAATGTGATTGGTTGTCCGCGGAAGGGGTCGCGATGAGAAAGCTCAGGACGCTTGCCGATGTATTGCATCAGGCGGGGTTTGCCCACATAACGGGCGTGTTTCTGGCCTTTTTTCTGCTGTGTTCAACGGCCGTCTGGCTGTCCGAGCCCACGACCCTTACGTTTGGCGATGGGCTTTGGTTTAGCTTTGAGACCGTATCTACCATCGGTTTTGGTGATATTCCTGCCGAGACACCGGTCGCCCGCGCCATCACCGTCATCCTGAGCGTCATCAGCATTTTCTACATTGCCATGCTCACGGGCGTGGCGGTGAACTACTGCAATACGCTCATCAAGATGCGCCAAAAGGACACCATGGCGCGCTTTATGGATGATCTGGAGCACCTGGAAGAACTCGACCGCGACGAGCTCGCAGATCTTTCGCGTCGCGTGCGCGAGTATCGCCGGCGACAGCGCTAGATTTGGCGCTGCGCGTTACAGCAAGGGGCTGAATATGAACATCACCGTGTACCTGGGCGCTAGCGTCGGTAACGATCCGGCGTTTCTGCCCGCGGTGCAGGAGCTGGGCACATGGATTGGCGCCAGCGGCAACGCATTGGTGTACGGCGGGTCAAAGTCGGGCCTGATGGGTGCGCTTGCCGATAGCGTGCTCGATGCCGGCGGACACGTGACGGGTGTGGAGCCGAGCTTTTTTATCGAAGCGGAGTTTCAACACGACGGCATTGACGATCTCATCGTGACGAGCGACATGGCCGAGCGTAAGGCGAAGATGATCGAACTCGGCGATGCGTTTGTCGCCTTTCCGGGCGGAACGGGCACGCTCGAGGAAATTGCCGAGGTTATGTCGGCCGTGTCGCTGGGGCATCTGGGCGCGCCGTGCATCCTGTACAACCTGGACGGCTATTACAACGACCTCAAGGCGTTGCTCGAGCATATGATTGAGAAGGGTCTGTCGAGCCCGCAACGCCAGCAGGGTATTTACTTTGCCGATGACCTGCGCGAAATTGCCTCGATCATCAACGACTGAGCGTTGGACGGGGTTCGTGTCACGCTCGGTGGTGCCGTTTGCGGCGTAGACGGTTCGCCCATGCGCGCCAGGACCGTTCTAAAATAAAACGCAGCTATGTCAATTTAGACCACGGGAGGACCCGATGGATAAACTTGCCAAGCCTACAAACCGTGCGCTGTTTTTGATCAGCGTCGCCGTGACCGGCGCGTTTGCGGGCGCCGCGGTCTGGCTGTTCTTTTTTGCGATGGAACACGGCATCGACTATCTGTGGACCGAGATTCCGCACATGCTGGGCGTCGCGTCGCCCGAGCTCGCGAGCGGCCCGTTTGGCTTTTTGCCGTACCCGTTTTTCGTCTGCCTGCTGGGCGGCCTGGTGATTGGCCTGTACGAGAAGACGACGGGCACCAAGACCGATGACCTCAACCAGGTGATGGGCAAGGTCAAGCAAGATGGTCGATACCCCTACGATAGCCTGGGCAGGCTGTCGATCGCGGCGCTGCTGCCGCTGCTGTTTGGCGGAAGCATTGGACCGGAGGCCGGTCTGACCGGCGTAATCGCGGGCCTGTGCAGCTGGGTCGGCGACCGTATGCGCCGCTTTGGTGCCGAGTTTAGGGAGCTCACGCTGCTGGGCACCCAGGCTGCCTTGACGGCGCTGTTCACCGCGCCCGTGTTTGGCTTTGTGGCGCCGCTTGCCGGTAGCGCCGACGGCCAGGGTGTCGATGACGGCGAAGGCGAGGGGCCGGAATCCGACGAGATCACCATCAAACTCCCCAAGGCGCAAAAGACCGTGGTTTACGGCATCGCGATTGCCGGCGGCCTGGGCACCTATCTGCTGCTCGGTCAACTTGTGGGCGGTGGCATGGGCATGCCCAGGTTCGACGCCGCCGAGGTGGGCAACTTAGAGCTTGTCTGGCTCATTCCCCTGTCGCTGATCGGTACCGTCTGCGGCTGGCTCTACTTTGTCTCTGAGCATACGAGCGAGGCGCTGGCCCATGCGATAGGGGAGCGCCCTGTCGTCAAGGCCATGTTGGCCGGTCTGGCACTCGCCATTTGCGGCACGGTCCTGCCCTACACCATGTTTGCCGGCGAGACGCAGGCCGACGTGCTTATGGAAACCTACCTGGCCATCCCCGCCGGCGTGCTCATTGCGACTGGCCTCGTTAAGGCCATGCTGACGCCCGCCCTTATTAATCTGGGCTGGCGCGGCGGTCACTTCTTTCCGGTCATCTTCTCGGGCGTAAGCCTGGGCTATGGTTTCGCGCTGCTTACGGGTGCCGATCCGGTCTTTTGCGTCGCCGTCTGCACGGCCTCGACGATGGGCGCCGTTATGCGTCAACCCGTTATGGTCGTGGGTCTGCTGCTCATGTGTTTCCCGCTCAAGGGCATCGTCTGCATGATCATCGCTGCCGTCATCGCCGCGGGTATCCCGCTGCCCAAGCCATTGCGTAAGTAGCGCGACCGTCAGAATTGACGTGCTCATGACTCGCTTTTGAAAAGAAGCCGCGCGAGGTCGTATGTTAGCGGCCTCGCACGGCTGTCGTTTAGAGCTTCCTCAGCACGATGGCGATGGTGTTGAGGCAGTCGAGTGCGCCGGCTTCAACGGCGGCGCGATCGCCAGCCGCGTATTCGTTGTCGCAGGCAAGCCAATCCGACCAGGCTTCTGCCGTGCAGAGCATGGGGCGCATCGAGACGATCTCTACGCCGGCGGTCGGCTCAATCATGGCTCGCCACCAGGCCATGTCATGCATGTAGTCGAGCTACTCGGGCGTCCAAGATTTGAGCAGACAGTCGGGAAGATTGTCGTGGCAATCGTGGACCATGCCCGGGATGCTCAGGTAAAGCATACCGCCTTGCTTAACGTAAGGAAGCAGGCGTTCACCAAGATAATTCGGGTCACGGCCGCAGTAGTTGTACGAGTCGATGCTTACGACCGCGTCGAAAAACTCGTGTTCGAATGGTAAGCCTTGCGAGGCATTTGCCTGTACGGGATGGATGATGCTGTGGGGAATGCCCAGCGAATCGAAATACGCTTGGTTCTCGACGGGGTCGCTCCACAGATCGACGGCATAGGTGTTAAGCCCGTACTCGCGGGCGAGCAGGGCGCTCGTGATGCCGGTGCCAGACCCAAGGTCGCAGACGCGGACACTGCGGGGGATACTTGCATCGCGAAGCAGCTCCTCGCAGAGCTTGAGGGGGTTGGGCCCCATAATCTTGGAGCGCACGAGTGCCGCATTGAAGCTGTTGGCTTTTGGGAATGATTGAGATTCCTGGGATTGCATTGTTCTTTCCTATCAGGTGCAAATGTGGCAGATGACGGAGGCGGAACGGCGCAACAAACCGCGGCCGTTGTACGGCCGTTTTCCGATTTGTATGCGATTAACCGTTCCCTAAAGAACAATGACCAAAAAGACATCCCCTTGGATGATCGAGGTTGGGCCAAGGCCCGTGACGCCTCTATTGTAGGACGACGCGTGCTGCCCCGGGGGATATCATTTGTCACAGATTTGCGGGCGAGATGGACGAGCTGAACCACGATCGATGTTGACGCTACTTCCAAATTGCGAGTGCTGCGGTGCCTAAGACGATGAGGGCGAGGCCGACGGCGCTGCGCCACGAAGCTTTGATATCGCCGTGTTGAGACAGAGGGCCATATTTCGAGAGGCCATTTGGTTAAGGTACGAATCGAAGGTGAATGGTTTTCCGCGAAGTGAACGAGTAAATTTGGACCCCTGGAGCATGCACACCTTTTTTGAACAAAACCGCAGGATTCTTAGATAAAAACCGCAGGAATTAAGCCCTTAAAAATGTCGATGGAACGGGGTGCTGTTTTTGCTCGTTCACTTCGCGGAAAAACATTCACCTTCGATATGCTGCCGGCCCTTCTTTGGTTGCCAAGAGCCAGGCGGTGCACCGTGAAGAGCGGTGGCGACGTTGTTGCTGTTTCGTCTCATCTGGTAAATGAGGCAGGCGCCGCCTAAATCCCTCGGCTGTCGATTATAGGTCGCGTGCTCGATAGACTTTGGTGCTGATGGTGCAACTGATCGCAAACAAAGCGAGGGCCAGTGCGGCAATTCCGGCGCACATAAAGCCGATAACGGCAGGATCGGGATTCGCCCCGGCAAATGACATGAGCCAGTTGCTGATGGGGTTAGAAGAGCTCAGCGTGGCCATCGTGAGGCATCCGAGCAGGGCAAACAGGCCGACGGATAGGCGCAGTGCCTCCATGTGCCCAAATCGAAAGAACAGCGGCTGCGCTAAAAACACCATGATGAGGGAGATGAGCATCGATGCTGCGGAGGCGCTTGCGATCTCAAAGATGGTCTGTCCCGTCGAGGCGATGCCCGCGCTACCGAGGAATGGAAGGGCGACGATGTTCAAGAGCGCGGCGGCGCAGGCCATGATGGCCGAGAAAGCGGCAATGCACAGATAGCGCGCGTAGATAATGTCTTTGCGCGAGAAGGGTAGCGTTGCCCGGTAGCGCTCCCATCCGTTTTGATTGTCATAGCCGGCCAGCGAACTCATGACCATGATGGGCGACATGGCGCTGACGGCGCAGGTGCCAGCGCTCATGCCTGAATCGCCATCAGACATGTTGGCAAGGGTCAGAACGGCGAATATGAAGAGGCCGACGCCCGCGATGCTCGGGATGAACGAACGCATGATGGCGAACTCGGATACAAAAGCGCGTTTCATTTTGCGGCTCCTTTTAACATTAGGCGCAGGTAATCATCGATGGTTGCACGGTCGCAGACGATCTCGGGAAAGGCCTCGAGCGCTTCGCGTCGGTTGGGCACCAGTACGTCCACGCTATAGGCGTGACGGGCAGCGCGGGCACCGTCGATGCAGGCCAAAAGCTCGGTGGCCTGTGCCTGAGTGCAGTGGGCGATACCGGCGAGGTCGGTAATATCTTCGCGCGGCAGGTCAAAAACGACCGAGCCGTTGTCGATGCAGACGATGCGATCGGCGGCACGCTCAAGGTCAGACGTAATGTGGCTCGAGAACAATACACCGTGCTGACCGTCGGAGACAAAGGCAAGCAGCTCGTCGAGTAACTCTTCGCGCGCCATGGGGTCGAGGCCTGCCGTGGCTTCGTCCAAAATGAGCAACTCGGCCTTGTGGCTGAGGGCGCAGGCAAGCTGCAGCTTCATGCCCATACCACGGGAAAGGTCCTTGACCTTTGCTTTGGGCTCCAGGCCAAATCGGTCAATGAGGCTGGTGAACGTGTCGTGGCTCCAGGTGGGGTAGGCGGAGCCTACAGCGCGCTCGACCTCGGCAACCTTGAGCGTGGAAGGGAAGGGGCAAGTGTCCAGCACAAGGCCGATGCGAGAGCGGGCGCTGCGCTGTGCCTCGTCGGATGCGCCAGCACCGCCCCTCTGACCGAGTAAGGACACCTCACCGGCATCGAGTTTAATAAGCCCGAGTGCGGCGCGGATGGTCGTTGTCTTGCCGGCACCGTTTGCGCCCACAAAGCCAACGATCTGACCGGGCTCTACGATAAGGTTGACGTTGCGAAGCGAAAAGCGGTCGCTCACGTGGCGCGAAACACCTTTAAGTTCTAGCAAGTTTTGCATGGTATAGCCTTTCTTGCAGATGGCTACTGCATGGTTTCGGGGGCTACAAGGTCGAGCATCTCGTGCAGCTTGTCGCGCGTGACGCCCAAGGTTTCGGCCTGGGTCGCCGCCTGCGCAAGCAGCTCTTCGATATGGCAGAGCTGGCTTTCGCGTAAGAGTTCTTGGTTGCCCTCGGCGACAAAACAGCCCTTGCCCTGTACGGTGCAGATAAACCCGAGCTGCTCCAGATCGGTGTAGGCGCGCTTGGTGGTGATCACGCTCACACCCAGGTCGCTCGCGAGTGCGCGGATACTGGGAAGTTTGGCTCCCGGTGCGAGCGCGCCCGCAAGTATTTGAGCTTTGACCTGCGAGGATATCTGCTCGTAAATGGGTTTATCACTCGAGTTGGATAGGATAATGTCCACAGCGGCTCCTTAGCTGATGGGCTACACGTGTATATAACCGGTAAGTACAGTATATATACACTATGCACAGTTACGCAAGAGATGATCTAGAATTGGTTGTCGACAAGCGACGCGCTAGGGTTCCGCGGCTCACCCTCTTCAAAAGAATCTCAATCTGTAACGTCTAGACCCGTTTTGGGCCGTTACTTGTTACAGATTGAGACATTGACCGCCCGTCCTGCCCGTTTGTCTCAATCTGTAACATCTGGAGACTTTTTTGGGGCCTAGATGTTACAGATCGAGACTCTGCTGAGGGGCTTACTCGTTTGTCTCAATCTGTAACAGTAAGCGGGCCAAATCTGGTCTAGCTGTTACGAATCGAGATTTTGCCGGCGGGTCCGTCCGTTTGTCTTGATCTGTAACATCTAAAAGCTCAAAACCCGTTTGCTTGTTACAGATTGAGATTTTGCTGGCAGGCCCCACCTGTTTGTCTTGATCTGTAACATCTAGAGGTCCAAAACTTGTCTACCTGTTACAGAACGAGACAAACCGCCGCGGAGCACCGTCGACAACCATCCGCCTAGGCCGCAACTGATGAATTTGTCCTGATAGGCGCCCTGCCGCGGCGTTTCGCGGCTACAATGGTGCGGTTACATCGACGTAATACATATAGAACGCAAGAAAGGATCCGCATGGCAAGCCTGTCGGATGAAATCTCGTCGCGCCGCACATTCGCGATCATCAGCCACCCGGACGCCGGTAAGACCACGCTTACCGAGAAGCTGCTGCTCTATACCGGCAGCATCCAGACCGCCGGTTCGGTCAAGGGCAAGAGCTCGGCCAAGCACGCCGTCTCGGACTGGATGGACATCGAGAAGGAGCGCGGCATCTCCGTTACCTCCTCGGTGCTGCAGTTCACCTATAACGGCGCCTGCGTCAACATCCTCGATACCCCCGGCCACCAGGACTTTTCGGAGGATACCTACCGTACCCTCATGGCCGCCGACGCCGCGGTCATGGTCATCGATGGCGCCAAGGGTGTTGAGGCCCAGACCAAAAAGCTCTTTAAGGTCTGCACGCTGCGCCATATCCCCATCTTCACCTTTGTGAACAAGCTCGACCACGAGGCTCGCGATCCGTTTGAGCTCATGGAAGAGATCGAGAACGTCCTGGGCATCAATACGTATCCCATGAACTGGCCGATCGGCAGTGGCCGCAACTTCCGCGGCGTGTTCGATCGTCAGACCCGCCGCGTCATCGCCTTTGAGGGCGACGGCCACGCCAACGCCACCAAGAAGGTCGCCGAGGTCGAAGCCGAGCTGGGCGATCCCGCTATGGACGAGCTCATCGGCGAGGAGAACCACAAGAACCTGATGGACGACATTGAGCTGCTCGATGGCGCCGGTGACGAGCTCGACCTGGATGCCGTGGCCTGTGGCAAGCTGAGCCCGGCGTTCTTTGGCTCGGCACTTACCAACTTTGGCGTGGAGCCCTTCCTTAAGGAGTTCCTGCGCCTAGCCCCGACGCCGCGCGCCTACACCGACACGCTCGCCAGCGAGCCGGTCGACCCGTGCCGCGACGACTTTAGCGGCTTTGTGTTTAAGATCCAGGCCAATATGGACAAGAACCACCGCGACCGTATCGCCTTTGTGCGCATTTGCTCGGGCAAGTTCGAGCGCGGCATGGACGCCTTCCATATGCAGGGCAACCGCAAGCTCAAGCTGGCCACGGGAACCTCGATGATGGCCGATGACCGTGCTATCGTGGACGAGGCCTACGCCGGCGATATCGTGGGCCTGTTCGACCCGGGCATCTTTAGCATCGGTGACACCGTATGCTCCGGCAAGCACCACGTGCAGTATCCGCAGATCCCGACGTTCGCGCCCGAGATGTTCGCCCGTATTACGCAGGTCGATACACTCAAGCGCAAGCAGTTTGTGAAGGGCATGGAGGAGCTTGCCCAGGAGGGCGCCATCCAGATCTTCCGCGAGCTGGGTGCCGGTATGGAGAGCGTTATCGTGGGCGTGGTTGGCGTGCTGCAGTTTGAGGTTCTCGAGCGCCGTCTTAAGGCCGAGTATCGCGTCGAGGTCCGTCGTCAGCCGCTGCCCTATACGGACATCCGCTGGATCCAAAACGACCCCGACACCATCGATATCCCGGGTCTTTCGCTCACGCGCGACACCCTGCGTGTCGAGGATATGCGCGGCGGCAAGCTGCTGCTGTTCACGAGCCCGTGGAACGTGGATTGGGCAACCGACCACAACCCCGACCTGATCCTGTCGGAGTTTGGCAACGTAACGTTTTAGCGCATCGGCGCGGCGGCTCTGCGGGGTCGCCGCGCCGCTTGCTTGCCTGCCGCCGTGTGAGCGGCTATCATACCCACCGTCGTCTCAAGACCGGGGCGGCCGAGCAGTTCGGGTCCGATATCCTGCTCGTTAAACCTAAAACCAAAGGAGTACATAATGATCAAGAAGGTCATGGAGGACTACAAGGTCCTGTTGCGGAGCATTCCCGCGGCAACGGTTTCACTGTTTATCGTGAGCGTCATCATGATGAACCTGCTGGCCAACAAAGAGCTCATCAGCCTGCCGTATCTGGCACTCGACTGCGGCTTTGTCGTGAGCTGGGTCTCGTTTTTGTGCCAGGACATGATCTGCAAGCGCTTTGGCGCCAAGGCTTCCATCAAAGTCTCTATCCTCGCCCTGGCAGTCAACCTGGCCGTGAGCCTGTGCTTTTGGCTGTGCTCGCTCACGCCGGGCATGTGGGGCGCCTACTACGACACGGGCATGATTGAGGTCAACTCTGCCCTTAACGCTACTATCGGCGGCACCTGGTACGTGGTGCTGGGCTCTTCGATCGCCATGCTCACCTCTGCCGTGGTCAACTCCACGCTTAACCAGTCGCTCGGCCGCATGCTCAAGAAGAACAACTTTGTGAGCTTTGCCTTCCGCTCCTATGTATCCACGGGTATTGGCCAGTTTATCGACAACCTAGTCTTCGCTATCGTGGTGAGTCACACGTTCTTTGGTTGGACGTGGGTGCAGGTCATCATGTGCTCGCTGACGGGCGCTGTTGCCGAGCTGCTGTGTGAGGTCTTCCTGAGCCCCGTGGGCTATAAGGTCGTGCGCAGCTGGGAGCGCGAGAACGTAGGCGCCGAGTATCTTGAGCGCCACGCCGCGGCGTAAGGAGCCGATATGCAGGTATTGATCACGGGTGCCTCAGGCGGCATTGGCGCCGCATGCGTGCAGCGTTTTTTGGACGAGGGTCACGACGTGGTGGGCTTCGATTTGCTGCCGGCGACGGTCGAGCACGAGCACTACCGTCATCTGATCGTTGACGTACGTGAGCCGGATACGTTTCCGGACAATCTTGAACCCCAGGTGATCGTGAATGTCGCCGGCACGCAGGACTCGGCCGACGATATCGCGGCCAACCTGACGGGCACGATCAACGTGACCGAGCGTTATGCCTTTGCGGGGGAGGGCCTTGCCGCCAAGCCGGCACCCTCCATTCAGTCCGTGGTCAACGTGGGTTCGGCGAGTGGACACACCGGCTCGGAGTTTCCCGCGTATGCGGCAAGCAAGGGCGGTATTATCGCCTACACCAAGAACCTTGCGAACCGCTTGGCGCCGCAGGCCATCGCCAACAGCGTGGACCCAGGTGGCGTCATCACGCCGCTTAACCGCTGCGTGATGGAAGACGAGCGCCTGTGGGAGCAGATTATGGAGCTCACGCCGCTCAAGCGCTGGGCCACGGCGCAAGAGATTGCCGAGTGGATCTACTTTGTGGGCGTGACCAACCGCTTTATGACCGGGCAGAGCCTGCTCATCGACGGCGGCGAGGCCGGCCGCACACAGTTTATTTGGCCCGAGTAGACAAAGCGCCCGATGGCAAATCGCCGTCGGGCGTTTTTTTGTATAAACAAAAGGAAACTTTAGCCTGCCTTTATCTTCGTAAAGTGCCTTTGAGCTGGTAGAATAATCCCCTAAACAGAACAAGGGGGCAAATTGGGGCTATTCGGTTCACACGAGAGGCGCGACGCGGACCGAGCGCGCCAGCTATTCGAAGCGGCGCTTGCAGAGCAGGGGCACAATGTTGGCTTTGTTTTGCGCGCCAGCGACTGCTTCCCCCTCTATATCACCCCAAATTTTGAGCGTGTGTTTGGCGTATCGCCGGAACGGTATCGCGACGATATCGAGACGCTCTATCGTTTTATTCCCGATGACGACCGCGTTCGCATACGGCGGCAGGTGAGGGATTGGGACCGTGCGACTCCTTTGGATCTTATCTGCTCCTATAACGGTCCTAGGCAGGAGAGCTCGCCGCTCAGTATTCGCTTTTCGATCGTGCCCGTTCAAAATGCCACGCAATACCTGGTCACAGCTGTCGATGTGACGGTCGAGGCCGAGCGCATCACCAAGGCCGAGGCCGAGCGCGACCAAGCGGTGGAGACCGCCAATGCGCGTACGGACTTTATGAATCAGATGAGCCACGAGATCCGCACCCCGCTCAATGGCATCGAGGGCATGATTTCGCTGGCTCGCGAGCATCACGCGGACGAGTCTCGCCTGATGGATGACCTGTCGCGTGCTTCGCAGCTCTCGGCGTATCTGCTTTCCCTGATTAACGACATGCTCGACATGAGCCGTCTGAACAGCGGGCGCGTGCGCATCGATGCCGCGCCGTTTGACATGCGCCTGTTTGCCGCCGAGCTTGAGCGCATGTTTACCTCGCAGGCGGCCGACAAGGGGCTCAAGTATTCGGTTGAGCTCGAAGACTGCGAAAACGTCTTTGTCATGGGCGACCGCATGCGTCTGTCGCAGGTCGTCATCAACTTTATCTCCAACGCGCTCAAGTTTACCGAGAGCGGTGGCAACGTTGTCGTTACGATTCGCGAGATGTATCGCTCGGATGACGGCGTAAGCTACATGCTGCGCGTGCGCGATACGGGCAAGGGCATGGACCCGCGCTACATTAGCAAGATCTTTAAGCCGTTTGAGCAGGAGGACCGCACTATCGCCCGTCGCTATGGCGGAACGGGCCTGGGTATGGCCATTACGAGCGCGCTGGTCGACCTGATGGGCGGCGAGATTGTCGTGGATACGGAGTTGGGCCGCGGCTCGACGTTTTCTGCCTATATTCCGCTGCGCTTGGCAACGCCGGAACAGGCCGAGGAACTCAAACTCAAGGAGCAGACGCTCGAGACGGCGCCCGATTCCGTCGGCTCGTCGTTTACCTATCAGTTTGAGGGTAAGCGGTTCCTGCTGGCAGAGGATAACGAGATTAATGCCATGATCGTCATCGAGCTGCTGGCCAGGCGAGGCGCTGCGGTCGAGCGCGCCGAGAACGGCCAAGCGGTGCTGGACCGATTCCGGAGCATGCCCGTGGGCACGTACGACGCGATCCTCATGGATATTCAGATGCCTGTGCTCAATGGCTGGGAGGCGGCAGAGCAAATCCGAGCGCTCGAGCACGAGGACGCCGCGTCCATTCCCATCATCGCGCTTTCGGCCAACGATTACACCGAGGACGTGGAGCGCTCTCGCCGAGCCGGCATGAACGGCCACGTAGGCAAGCCGATTGACCTAAATGTTTTGAAAGCTCAGCTGGCGGCCGCGACGGCCGAGGCAGCCTATCGAGGAAATGAGTAACCGTGATCGTCGAACAGTCCAACAGCATCATCAACGAAGTGAGCCGTGCCCTGCTGGGCAAGCGCGATGTGGTGGAGAAGGCCCTGATGGCCATCTACGCCGGTGGCCATATCCTGCTTGAGGATGTGCCCGGCACCGGTAAGACCACGCTTGCCTTGGCGCTCTCCCGCGCATTGGGCCTGGACTTTAAGCGTGTGCAGTTTACGCCCGACACGCTGCCCTCGGATATTACGGGCTTTACGATGTATGACCGCGATGCCGGCACGTTCCGCTTTGTGTGGGGCGCCGTTAACTGCAACATGCTGCTGGGCGACGAGATTAACCGTACCAGCGCAAAGACGCAGTCGGCCCTGCTCGAGGTGATGGAAGAGCGCGCCGTGACTATCGACGGCCAGACGCATCCGGTACCGCGTCCCTTTGTGTGCGTGGCGACCGAGAACCCGGTAGGCTCGGCGGGCACGCAGCCGCTGCCCGATAGCCAGCTCGACCGCTTTATGGTCCGCCTGTCCGTTGGCTATCCGTCGCGCCAGGACCAGATTGACATTCTTAAGACCCGCCGCTACTCCAATCCGCTCGACGATATTAAGCCTATGGTCGCCCGCGATGACCTGCTCGATATCCAAAACTACCTGGGCAACGTGCAGGTCGCCGATACCGTTTTGGACTATATCGTCCGCCTGTGCGAGGCAACGCGCGAGGACACGCTGGTGGAGTTGGGTGTGAGCCCCCGTGGCGTTATCGCCCTTACACGCATGGCTCGTGCCTGTGCGCTCATTCGCGAACGCGATTATGTGGTGCCCGAGGATGTGCGCGAGGTCTTTACGTCCGTTTGCGCCCACCGTCTTGTGCTGCGCCCTCAGGCTCGAATCGAATCGATCACGGCAGACGATGTTCTCGGCCGCATTCTTGCTGCCGTTCCCGCTCCGTCCATGGGTCAGGTTCGCGGTCGCTCCTAGCGATACGTTGACCGCCCGCGTTTGTCGCACCGCCCATGATTATCAATAAGATCATCTACGTCATATCCGTCGTGCTGCTGCTGGTTGTGTTTGTGCTGACCGCCAATGCCGCGGCGCTTGCCGCTGCCGTGGCGCTGCTGGCTATGCCTGTCATTACGGTGGTCGCATGCCGCGCGAGTGTCGCTGCGCTCAAGCTTGACTTTGAACTGCCGCACTCGTGCGTTGTGGGCTCGCCGCTCGTGCTTCACATGACGCTTGACCGTCCCGCGCTGTTTCGCGGCCGTGTGGAGCTTGTATTTACGGTACGCAATCTGCTGACGGGAGCGCATACAACCTATCCGGTCAGCCTGGCGCCTGCCTCCGCCAGGCCGGCTGAGTTCAATCTAGAACTCGATTCGTCAATCTGTGGAGCCCGTGTCATTACGCTCGATTCCGCGCGTCTTGTCGACGAGATGGGCTTCACATCGCTTTCCCTCGAGAATATCGCGTATCGCGAGACGTTTGCCGTGTATCCCCGCGTGGTCGATATTCAGGTTGATCCTCGCCAAAGTGCCTCGGCTGGTCTTGAGGGCACGAGCTACGATCCGCACCGCAGCGGCCAGGACCCCTCCGAGGTTTTTGATCTGAGGCCCTACCGCAAAGGCGACGCGGTTAAATCGATCCACTGGAAGCTGTCGACACGCTTTGATGACGTTCTGGTGCGAGAGGCCTCGCGCCCGCAAGACCATGCTATCGCCATTCTGTTTGGTGTGTTCGCAAGCGATTTTGAGCGTTCGGATCGTTCTGACGCCCTGTCTGCGACGTTGAGTTTTACCGCCTCGGTGTCTCTGGCGCTTATGCGCCAGGGGCATCATCACCTCGTCGTGACCGCATCTGAGGGCGCACTGGGGGTATATCCCGTCGATGACCGGCGCGGATTCGATAAGATGCTCGATGCGCTGATGGCCACACCGCTCGCTTCGGTGCCCCCGACATCAAATAAGCGCTATGCAAAACTTGTGAAAGCACGGGGCATTAGCAAAACCGTGCTGATGGCAGCTGGTGTCAACGAGTCCGATTTTGTGAACATGGGCCGCCTGGCCGATCTGTCGGTGCTTCACGTGTCTGATTCCGTTGAGTCATATGGCGTCGAGCATGGCCCCAACTACGTTATCACCCATTGTCCCGCTTCGGTCGACTCCGGCCGCATCAAGAGTCTGGAGATCTAGCATGAACTTTAAGACTCTAACTTCGGCGGGAGGCGTCGAATCTAGTCACCGCCTCGTCAATATTTTTCTTTCGATTGTCCCGGCGACCTTGCTGGCAGCAGCCTTTTCCTGCTCGATCGGTAATTGTTTTAGCGCGGCATGCCTGGGAATGCTGCTGACGACAAGCGTCGTTACATCTGTTGTGCTGGGTGCCATGGGTGCTTCGCTTGCGACGAGGCAGATGTCCCGCACCGTGGCGATGGTCGTTGCGCCCGCGGCGCTCATCTTCATGTTGGCGCTTCCGCCGGCGCGCGCGGGCCTCTATGCGCTTGCTAACGTGGTTATCGCCCATCTCAATTCGATCTTCGAGCTGTATTTTCCGCTTGTCGTCGGTGCCGATTTGCTTTGCGAATCGATGGTTTTTGCCATGCTGGGTGGTCTGTTTGCCGGGTCGTGCAGCTGGCTCTTTGCAAGCCCGGGCGTTTCGTGGCCCTCGCTTTTGATTGTCGTTATCTGCGGATGCGAGTCTATGGCGCTACAGCTTGGTGATTCTGCGACGGCGATGGCGATCGGTGTGGCAGGCTGGCTGGTTCAGTGCCGCGCGCACGAGCTGCGAGGCTCCACCGTGCGACTTAGTCAGGTTATCGTCGGCCTTGGCGGTCTTTGCGCCGCATGCGGTGTTCTCTTTTTGCTGACTAACGTTTTTGTGCAGCCCATGCCTGCGCTGTCGAGCATGTCCTCGACGGTGACTCATGCTATCGAGCATGTTCGATTTGGCAGCGACACGTTACCCGAGGGTGATCTTTCCCAGGCGTCCGATATGAACGAGGGCGCAACTACCACGCTGTCGTTGACGGTAGATGCGGTGCTTGGTGATGACTTGCTCATGAAGGGCTTTGTGGGCAGCACATTTGATGGCTCATCTTGGCACCGTGGGGACTGGATGTCCTATGAGGGCGAATGGTCGGGCGTGCGCGAGTGGATGCGGAAGAATGGCCTGACGGTTGCTGAACAGCGAGCGGCATATGATACCGCCGCGGAGGCCGAGGGCAAAGAGGCCGTCGAGACGGTCGAGGTTTCGGTCAACGCATCGGGCGCCAACCGTCGGTATGCCTACGCGCCCTATACTTTGCGCTCCTTGAGCGGCGTCGATGCCTCGCTCACCAGTTCCACGATTGTTTGTTCCGACGTGATGCCCTCGAAGACGTATACGATGGTCGTGGACGACGTTCCCGAAGATGACATTATCAGCGATTCGACGTGGTTGGCGTCTTCTGAGAGTACGTATGCAAAGAGCGAGCGGGTGTACGCCTCGTTTGTCCGCGAGCACTATCTGGATATAGATGAAGACGAGCGCAGCGCAGTCGAGCAGTACCTGTTCTCGAGTGACAGCTGGGATGCAAACGCCGACGTTTCGGAGGCGGCTGTCATAAGCCGCGTGCGCACGATGCTCTCTACGCTTGCGAGTGATACGGATTATCCGCTGGAATATTCTGGTTCCGAGCCGTTTACGAAGTGGTTTTTGGGCACGGCTCACGAGGGCAATTCGACCTACTTTGCCACGGCGGCAACGCTTGCGTTTAGGTCCCAGGGTATCCCGGCGCGCTATGTCGAGGGATATCGGGCTTCTGCCGATAGCATCGCCGACGCATATCGTTCGGACAAGGGAGTCAATTTGACGGCAGCCGATGCCCATGCTTGGACCGAGGTGTACCTGGATGGTCAGGGCTGGACTCCCGTCGAGGTCACGCCTGGGTACTACAGCCAAACGCTCGATGCGGACAGGATCGTTGACGTGGGCGAGGCATGGAGCAACGGTACCGACGATTCGACGCTCGATGTGGGCGCCGTTGCCGGTAAACCCGAGAAAAAGCGTGACAAGACTACGGCCGACGCGCGCAAGATGCCCGTTGTGGTTAAGGCGGGGGCTTTTGCGTTTGCCCTAGTCGCTTTCGCGATGCTTGTTTTACTTGCTCGCATGTTGGTGATGCGCAACCGCCGTGTCCGTGATTGCGCGAGCGATGATCAGGATGTTTGCATGCCCGCGCTGTATAGCTATTTGGTGCTGGTGATGGAGCAGAGTGGCGTTGCCAGCTTTGATGAGACCAAGCCGCTCGACTGCCAGGATGATTTTGCCAAGATGTTTCCGGCAATCGATCCTTGGGACTATCGTCGAGTCATTCGACTCTTCCAGGCCTATACCTTTGGTGGGCATGCTCTTAAGCCTAACGAGCTGCGCACCCTTCGCCGTTTCGCCGAGCGCCTGCATCAGAACATGCCGGCGCCCAAGAATGTAACTGAACGCTTCCGCCGCCGCGTGCTGCATGCGTTGTAGAGGGAGTAGATCTACGTGGTATCGAAAAAACCTCAACATATGGCCTCGCGTAAAAGCGCGGCGGCCGCACGCCTTAAAAAGCCCCAGGGCGAGCGCGCTCAGGCTAATGATGGACGCGTTGTCGATAAAATAGCGCACCGCATTGCGCTGCCCTCCGCCTCGCGCATGGTGGCCGTGGCGGCTTCGGTGGCTGCTGTCGGCGCATTTGGTGTTGGTGCGTTTGAGTTGGCGCAGGGCGGTCTGAGCTTTGATCCCTCGTCATACATTGCAACCTATGCCCATGGCGACGCTGCATCTGGCGAGGCTTATCGAATCAGTTCGACCTCGACGGATGCCGAGGCAAATCGCCACGACGAACAGAGCGATAGCAACGAAACAAGTGCCCGAGAGCAGGAGGCCTCGCTTGCCGATGTGCCGACGCAGGCCAGTTTGTCGGGCCAAAGCGGAACGACTGCCTATAACGTTACCGGCAACGCCAATGGATCCGGCGTGACGATTGCAGGCGGTGCCGGTAACAACGGGACGAGCGGCGGCGCCTCTGCGGGTGGCGTTCTGGGTCCCGTGATCAATCCTGGCGGGGGCGCCGGTGGCAACGGGGCCGGTGGCGGCGGTGCGAACTCCGGCGGCGCCGGTGGTGGCGGGTCGAACAATTCGACGGCAAATTCCTATAAGTATCTGGTTCGGGACCCTGTGTCCGAAAAGAACTCGCCCGGCGCATTTTTCATGCAGTTTAATGGCAACACTGGCGTGGTCGATCCTGACAAGGTGACAATCACACCCGCCGATGATGTGATCTACGATGGCCAGATGCTCGATGCCTGGACGCTGTTCTGCGCTATGGATGTCCACTGGGGCGAGAACTTCAACGAGCTCTACTACCTCGCCTGCACCAAGGATGAATTTGCTACGTTCCCGTATTTCCGCATCAACTCGTGGACCAATGCCGCTGGTGAGCAGAATCCCACGCTGTGTTCCGATCAGCCAGTAACGGTTAGTGTCTCGCTGCGTCTGTCCCAGGATGCGGCATGGACGACCCGTTCCGTTACCATTCAGCCGGCGCCATCGTGCCTGTTTGTTGTCGGTCAGCCCGATTCGCTCGGCCGACGCGACGTGATCTGGAACTCGCTGGGTTCAGAGGGGAGCTCGTCGGGCCGTAAGAAAAACCTGTTGAGTGTCAACACGCAGGAAGCCTTGATGAAGCAGGCGGGTCACGTCGATTCGGACGGGTATCTGAATGCCCTTCTGCTAGGCTGGCGCGAGAATGACGCTTATGTGCCCTATTTCTACACGCTGACGCCTGGCCGACATGTGGTAATCCCCGGTGACATTGTGCCGATTGATTCCGCCTACAAGGTGCGTTTTCAGAGCTATACCCTCGATAACGACTATAGCCTGAGCGACGAACCTTCCGGCCCCAACAACTCGCGCCTGCAGACGCTTGTCGATGTGGACGAGGCTGCGGTGTCGGTCGATGGCGATGTTGAGACGCTGAGCGTTCCGCAGGGCGTGCAAGCTGTCGACGCCTATACCGACAGTCGCCAGCGTGAGGGCTTTGTCTGGCAGGTCAACAATCTGGAACTGCCGTCTTCGGTGTGCTACGTCAACGTCAATGCCGGCTTTCAGGTACTCGATGCCTATCGCGTGGCGTCGGATAATCCCGTCTATGCCGCAACGGACGATGGCATTTTGACTTCTCGCGATGGCAAGGAGTATCTGGGCGTTCCCTACGATACGCGCGAGCTCGATGTTCCCGCCGATGTTGCCAGTGTCGTTGTGCCCGACCGCAATAAGCTCGACCGCATCGTTCTACACGCGTCTAATGAGGGCGAGCTGCCTCAGATTGACGTAAGCGCCCTGCGGGACTGCACCCTTGTGGTTGACGATGATGTCCTGCTCGATTTTATCGCCGAGCACGCGAGCGAGTTGGACGATGCCTACAGCGTGTACCTTGCCCCGGCGAGCAATCCAAAGGTGCAGCTTATGTACTCTCAGGGCTTGGTGTACAGCTTGGACTCGCAGGCAGAAAGCGATTTGTACTGCGTGCTCGATACGGGCTCTAACATTGCACTGGTACAGATCTCCAACAACATCATGAAGGGTGCCTTTGCGGGCAACACCTCGGTCGATACCTTGGTGCTCATGCCATGGTTTGGCGACGAGATTACGCTTGAGGATGGCTGCCTTGCGGGCGGTTCGGTGCAAACCATTGTGTGCGCCACGGATGAACAGGCGACATACGTCGAGCAGCATAAAGCTGCTGCCGGTGCGCCCGATGCACGCGTGATTATGATGGACCTGTCTCAAGACGGTTACCTGTACTATGACAATGCCGGCAAGACAATTCTGCTGTCTGCCGCGGGCGATGTGGACGGCAACCTGCCTTCGACCTTTAACGGCACCTTGCTTACAGGCGACGGCAAACAGCTTGAGGTGGATGCCATTGCGCCCTACGCGTTCTCGGGCGACACGGAGCTCACGTTTGTCAATCTGGGCGAGAGCACGCGTGAGATCGGCCGCAATGCGTTCGAGAACTGCGAGAACCTGCAGGGCGTGTTTATCGGCACGCCCGATAGCATCGAGGTGGACGCCGACGCCTTTAAGGGCTGCACGGGCCTGGGCTTTGTGGCATCGCGTGCCACAAAGGGCGTCTTTGCCACGACCGAGAATCCCAATCCCGCAGGCTGCACCTGGTATGCACCCGATGGCGAGACTCAAGGTTACGATAGTCGCTTTGTCACTATCAACGGCATTTACGATTTTGGCTGCGACGCTCAGAGCGACGACGTCACGCTGCTCTACGGATACTATACGGGCGATGAAGAGGGCAAGCCCAGTATTCTGCTCGGTGCGCCCTCGGTGCTCAACGGCACGATTTCATTGCTGCCGAGTACCGTCGAGATCTTTGGCGGCTATTCCTCTGCCGGTGCTAGGGACCTTCCGGGCGCGTTTGAGGGAACCGGAGGCGTGTGGGATATCGATTGGTCCTCGGCGCCCAAGCTGAAATACGTCGATCGCTATGCCTTTAGGAATTCCGGCATCGCCGGCGATCTGAACATCGATCTTCCCAACAACAATATCGTTGTCGGCGTCTCGGCTTTCGATGGTTGCGCGAACCTTACGTCCGCGTCGCTCCATGCGGCGACGCTCGAAGTTGAGGACCAGGCGTTCATGAACTGCTTGAGGCTTACGAGCGCGTCGTTTGTGGCGGATCGCAGCGGTGACTTTGATGCGGCAACGGGAATGGGCTCTCAAAACTATCTTGCGTCGTCCGTGTTTGGCAACGACGCTAACTTTACGAGCCTGACGGTCGGTGTCGACATTGCGACGCTGGGTTATCCGTCGCCGGGCGTAGGTTTCTTCTTTGACGGTTCAACCGATTTTGACGAGGAAGCAAGTCGTATTCGCCTGTCGGTGCCCGCAGGCATGGAACAGGACTACCTTAACGCGTGGGTCTACGGATTCATCGGCTACGACGACTACGACACCTATTATGGTGAAGTGGAGTGGGGCATGCTCTTCGATTACTTCATGGGAGAGGGCCCGGAGCCGACGACCGAAGCGGTCAGGGACAAGATGGCCGAGAACCTGCTGGAGCCCGAGAATCGCCTGCGCACCATGATGGGGCTGCCACTGGTCGAGGCGTCGACGGTGATCAAAACGGATGACGATGCGTCCGAGAGTGATGAGTGGAAGATCGAGGACAACGGTGATGGGACCTTTGCCTTGGTCTCTGCGCCGTCCGATATCGAGGATGCCGACTTGGCGAGCATATTGACCGGGCCGACCGTGATCGAGGCAAGTGCCTTCTCACGTTGCTCGCAGCTTAAGACAATTGAGCTGTGCGATAAGGTTATTGGCATCCAGAGCAATGCCTTTGCCGGCTGCAACGGCGTCACGGTGACGCTGCCTGCTGGCTGTCCGTTGCCGGAGCTGCTGGGTGGCATGGAGAGCATGCCGTTCTCGTTTGGCGGTAACGTGGCGCTCGATGTTGCCGATGCGGATCGTGAAGCTCTGCTCAAGACATGGTCGCGACAGATGGTCGGGGCCTTTACGGATGATGAAGAGAGCGACTACGTTTGGAGTAAATGGTTTAGCAATGTCGATATGGATACTTTCATGTCCCCGACCTTTGATGTACTTAACAAGGCCGTCAACGAGCCCATCATGGAGTGCGAGAACCGCCTGCGCGCGATGATGGGTATGGAAGCCGTTGGCGATATCAACGAGCTTGCCAACCCTATCGATCTCAATAAGTATCCCGATTGTTGGATAGACGAATAGACGGACTACGAAGCCAGGCAGCCCCAGTCGATGGGGCTGCTGCCGTTTTGCTCGAGCAGGTGGTTGGCAGCGGAGAAGGGGCGCGACCCCATAAAGGCGGGGAGTTCCGCCGTGCCTCGGTTGGCCGAAAGCGGCGAGGGGTGCGTGGAGGCCAGACAGTACTTACCGGTCGCCTCGCCCGCGCCGGTTGCGGTGAACTTGCCCTCGATCATTTGCTGGGCAAAGCGGCCCCAAGCCAAAAAGACAACCGGCTGGGGCAGCTGGCAACAGCGCTCGATGATGTGGTCGGTCAGCGTGCTCCAGCCCAGCTTGGCGTGCGAGTTGGCGGCATGCTCGCGTACGGTGAGCGTGGTGTTGAGCAGCAGGACGCCCCGCTGCGCCCAGGCGGTCAGATCGCCCGTAGCGGGAAGGGGGCAGCCTAAGTCGGCGTTGAGTTCCTTATAGATGTTGCGCAGGCTGGGCGGAAGCTTGGTCTGCGTCGCGGGAACCGAGAACGACAGCCCCATGGCCTGATTAGGTCCGTGATAAGGGTCCTGTCCCAAGATGACGACCTTCACCCGCTCGGCGGGCGTGTAGGCAAGCGCGTTGAGGATATCGTCCTGTGCCGGATAGATCGTTTGCTCGGCGCGCAAAAGGGCGATGCGCTCGAGCAGCCGATTCGTGGTGTCACGTACCGGCTGCGGCGCATCGCCCAACCAAGTTGCTATGTTGCGGTCGCGGGTTGCGGCGTCCATGAGGCTCCTTAACGTCAGATGCTTTGCTGGTATCTATTGTAAGGGCGCCTGTAGACGATTGAGCCGCGGGTGTGTGGGGAACGGGTTTTACGAAACGTGTTCGGGTGCTCCCGCCATGCCAGCGCTGGCGTGCGTGCGACCATGAAGGCGCGGCAGCTCGACGGTCGCCACCATCACGCCGGTAAGGATCAGGGCGGCGCCCAAAAAGGCGATGGGGCTCAGCACCTCGCCAACCAGGAAGAACGAGAAGACGGCAGAGCAAACCGGCTCAAGCGAGAAGGCAAAGCCCGTGGTCTCGGCGGGAACATGGGGCTGCACGAGCGTCTGGGTGATAAAGCCGTAGGCAGAGCAAATGAGTGCGAGCGCAACGACGACCACGATCTCGCTGGGCGTGCTGGGAAGCGTGAAGCCGCCAAAGACGCATGCGGCGATGCCCGAGAACAGACCGCCAAAGCCCAGCTGCCAAACGCCTAGGGACAGCGGGTCGACTTCCTCGACAAAACGCTTGGCAACGATGATGTGGCCGGCATAGACAAAGGCGGACAGCAGCATGATGAGTGCGCCCGGGTTCAGGCTGGTAAAGTCGGCGCCCGAGAGCAGCAGCATGCCGCCGGTGACGATGGCGGTGCCGACGAGTACCTTGCGCTCGGGGGCGCGACGCAGCAAGGCGGCGTTGGCAAACGGTACGATCACGACCGTCAGGCTCTGTAAAAAGCCGGCCGTGGAGGCGGAGGTGAGGCTGGAGCCCAGGCACATGCAGGTGAGTTCGGTTGCCATGATGGCACCGATGATGGCGGCGCGGACCATAAGGTCGCGGTTGATGCGGAACGCGTGCTTGTGGAAGAGCAGCAGGCAGGCGGCAAAGGCGATGATGCAGCGCAGCGCGACGATGCTCGTGGCGTTCATGCTGTCCATGCCGATCTTCATAAGGGGATACGAAAAGCCCCATGCGACGGGAACGGAAAATGAGAGCGCGATTGCTTTTTTGCGATCCATGGGACTCCTTTTGTTACAGAACGGTTTCGCACAAAGGATTCTGCTCCCAGATATGGATGTAGTAAAGCGAATGTATCTTCAGTATGATTAAGAAACGCTAATGTAAGTAGAAAAGCCCGTGGTAAAACGTTTTGCGGGTGCATCGATAGGGGAATAGCATGGCATCGCGGTATCAAGTCGTTTGTATGGTGGTCGATTGCGGAAGCCTTAAAGGCGCCGCCGATGCGCTGGGCTATACGCAGAGCGCGGTGAGCCAGGCCGTCAAGGCGCTCGAGCGCGAGCTGGGCACCACACTTATCGAGCGCGGCAAGCAGGGCGTTTCGCTTACGCGCGACGGCAAGCAATACCTACCGTATCTGCGTCAGATCGTAACGGCCGAGTCCGAGCTCGAGGGCAAACGACAGGAGCTGCTGGGCCTGTCCTCAACTGATATTCGTATTGCGACATTTACCAACGTAAGCCGCACGGTACTGCCGCGCGTGATCCGCGGCTTTGGAACGCTGCACCCCGGCGTGCGCTTTACCCTTAAGCAGGGCGACTACACGCGCAATGCGCAGTGGGTACACGATGGCGTGGTTGATTTTTGCTTTACGGCGCGCGGCTTTACCGCTGGGCTGGACAAGCGTGTGGTGTACCACGACGAGTTGGTGGCACTGCTGCCGGCCACCCACCCGCTGACAGCGAAAGAAAAGGTGACACTTGCGGACTTGGCGTCCGAGCCGTTTATTTTGCTTGACGAGGGCGAGCAGAGCCTGGTGCTCGACGCCTTTGCAACGCATGGGCTGTCGCCGCACGTGACGAGCGAGGTCACCGACGACTACACCATTATGGCGATGGTGGAGGAAGGCCTGGGCGTGAGCATGCTCTACCGACGTACTGTCGAGGGCATGCGGGCCGATATTCGGGTGCGTCCTATCGTGGCGGCGCCTTCGCGCGACGTGGTGGCCGCTTGGCGCAGCTGGGATACGATGCCCATTGCCACCAGGCGCTTCATCGATTATATGAGCTCGCACATCGCGAGCTAGTGGGTGTGCGGCGCCTAGCGAGTTTCCACTTTGGCCTGGCTGGCGCGATAGGTGCGCGCCGGGTGGCAGAGCAATACGGCGACGACCATAAAGAACGCCGTGGTGCCCAGGCTGATGGGGTAGACCATCATGATGTTCGCGAACGTGCGGAAGTGCGGGAACACGCAAAAGACCCAGTAGAAGCGAATGCCGCAGACGCAGATCATGGTGATGAGGGCGGGCATGAGCGAGATGCCAAAGCCGCGCAGGTAGCCGGACATGTTTTCGTAGAACATGCTAAAGGCGTACGCAGGGAAGATCGAGCACACGCGGATATAGCCGATCGAGACGATATTGGGATCGCTGTTGAAAAGCGACAGGATCTCTCGTCCCAAGCCGACAATGATGACGATGGTGGTGAGCGCGACAATGCCGCCTTCGACCAGACAGACCTTGAGCGTCTTGGTGCAGCGGTCGATCTGGCGTGCGCCGTGGTTCTGCCCCACAAAGGTGGTGCAGGCCTGGCTAAAGCTGTTGAGCAGGTTGTAGCACACGTACTCCAGGCTCATGGCCGCGCCGGAGGCCGCCATGACCTCGGTGCCCAAGCTGTTGATGGCAGACTGGATGATGATGTTCGCGACGGCAAAGACGGCGCTCTGGATACCGGCGGGCAGGCCAATCTTGACGATGCGCTTAAGGGCGACGGGGTCGATGGCAAGGTCGCGCGGGGTGACGCGGACGACGGAGTCGGTCTTGAGCAGGCGGATAAAGAGCGTGACGGCGCTCGTGGTATAGGCGATGGCCGTGGCGATGGCCACGCCGGCGACGCCCCAATGGAGTACGGGGACAAAGATAAGGTCCAAGCCAATATTGAGGACGGTGGACACGGCGAGCGCCTGGAGCGGCATGCGGGTGATGCCGACGGAGCGGAAGATGGCGGCTTCGAAGTTGTAGAGCAGGATCGAAGGCATGCTCAGTAAAAAGACGCGCAGGTAGAGCGATGCGAGCGGCATGGTCTCGGCGGGGACGTTGAGCGCGGCGAGCATGGGCTCGGCAAAGACCTCGCCCAGTGCGATGACGACAAAGCCCACGAGTGCCATAAGGATCGAGGTGTGGACGGCGCGCTTGACCATGTTCTGGTCGTTGCGGCCGATAGCGTTGGCGATAACCACGTTGGAGCCAAGCGACAGGCCGATGAACAGGTTGATCATCAAACTGGTAAGCGGAACGTTGGAGCCGACCGCTGCCATGGCAAGGGTTCCCTGGTCGCCCGAGAAGTTGCCGATGATGACTGTGGCGATGAGGTTCGACAGTTGCTCGAGGATGCTCGTCGCGGCCACGGGGAAGGCGAACAGGGGAATGTTGCGCCACAGCGAGCCGGTCGTCATGTCAATGTGCTTAGATGCGGTATCAGCCATACGCTCTCAATCTCTTATATGCGCTTCAATGCTAATTTGCGCAGACGATGATACTCCTAATGCGATCAGCCGGTACTTGGGGGGAACGTTTCTTTTCTGTCAGCACATAGACTAGTCATTGGGGACGTTCTTGTTTGACTAGTCGTTTAAGAACGTCCCCAATGACTAGGTGGGGGAGGCGTGAGACAATGGTGGGCGCTGTGTTGTCCGCGCTAAGGAGTTGCCATGTTGTTGTGTCCCGTTTGCCATGAGCCGTTGGTGGACGACGAGCGTGGGGCTGCATGTGCGGGCGGGCATCGGTTCGATCGTGCGCGCGAGGGCTACCTGTACCTGTTGCGCTCGTCCAAGAGCGGCGACTCCATGGGCGATCCCAAGTCGCAGGCGCGCAGCCGTCGCGACTTTCTGAATCGCGACTACTATGCGCCATTGCGCGATGCGATGGTCGAGCTGGTGCGCGAACGAGCGGCTGAGCGCGGGGCGTCCACGGACAAACCACTGACCCTGCTCGACATCTGCTGTGGCGAGGGCTACTACACAAGTGCCATGGGCTCGGTGCCGAACGTTGATGCCTACGGCTTTGACCTGGGCAAGGAAATGGTGCGCCTGGCTGCCAAGCGTGGCGGCGCGACGTATTTCGTCGCCAACATGAAGGACATCCCCGTGGCGGATGGCTCGTTCGACATGGTGACTGAGCTCTTTGCTCCCTTTAGCGAGCGTGAGTTTGCCCGCGTGCTGGCGCCCGAGGGCTCGCTCTACACCGTGGTCCCGGGTGCGCGCCATCTCTTTGGGCTCAAGGAAGTGCTCTACGACACGCCGTACCTCAACGACGAAAAACTGCCGCATACCGCCGAGCTCGAGTTGGTCGGCACGCAGCGCGTGACGGCGAACATTACGTTGGCAACGCAAGCGGACATCGAGGCCGTATTCCAGATGACGCCGTACTACTACCGCACGCGTCCGGCGGACAAAGAGCGCCTGGCAAACCTCGATACCCTCCAAACGGACATCGACTTCATCATCGCCGAGTACCGCCACGGCAAATAACCTGCCAAAAAGAGACAGGTTTATTTGGCAGGTTTTATCTGGGCAAACGCAAAGGGCCGACCGCGTTGTTGCGCGATCGGCCCTTCTTGCTGTTCGTTGCAGGGGGTATGAGATACAGGTGCCTACAGGCGATCCTTGTTCTCGGCCTTGACGGCGTGTGCCTGCTGAATAAAGAACAGGTCGTACACCACGATGACGAAGGCGCCAAAGTTGATGGCGTCGCCGCCAAGCGCGGGAAGCGTGAGCACGGCCTGAGCGAGCGTGGCGACCGCGGCAACAACACCGAGTTTAAACGCGCCGTCCACCTGCGAAGGCTTGTTGGCGCCCTTGATGCCCGCAACGCCCGCGGCGAGGTCGATGAGGCCCTTGGCGATAATCACGACGGCGGCGAGCATGGCGTTCGGTCCGTAGGTTGACTCGAGCTTGCCGGTCGCGATGCCGGCGATTCCAATGACGAGGCTTGCGATGCCCAGAACAAAATAAATCAGGGCAAGGATTTTGAGCGTCTTGCGAGCGGAACTCATGGCTGGTCCTTTCGATGCGGGCGCGGAAAATCTGTCGCACCCAGGTTACGGCACATATCGTGAAGCACATTGTAGTTCAACGAGGCGATGCGTGCGTTTGAAAGCGCTTCTTGCCGGCGCCACCAACCTTTCAAAAAGGAAAGCTGGGCGTAAGCCAAATCGATGGCAGCGTATGCGCGGCGCTGCGATGATGAGGCCATGGTAAGGGCTGGACCGAAGGAGGAGCCATGATGTACGGAGCGGAGCAGGCGCGCGAGCCGCGGTCGTTGGGAAGGCGCATGAGTGATTCTGTGATCGCTGCCGTGTGCACGGGATTGATGGCGGTGCTTTGCATTGGAATGCTGTGGACTATGTCGCATGTGGGACAATAACGGACGGTTGGGTGCCGACATGAATGGCGCCCATGTATTCGTTTTATTTGCTAAGGAGTGCCCATGGGCGTCGTCGATCCCTTTTCTGTTGCTCGGGCTGCAGGGCTTGAGCTAACCAGGATGCCCGAGGGCCTCACGCTCACCGATGGCGCGATGGAGCTGCGCGCCGATTTTGCCCGCATGCTCCCGCGACTCAAGCAGGGCCGTCTGCAGCAGGAGCTGCTGGTGAAGGCCGCACGCACGAAAGGTATTGAACATCCGTGGGCAATCGATGCGACGGCAGGTTTTGGCGAGGATTCGCTGCTGTTGGCCGCCGCGGGCTTTGCGGTCGATTTGTATGAGCAGGACCGTGTAATCGCGGCGCTGCTCCAGGATGCCTTGGACCGCGCGGCAGATGATCCTGCGCTTGCGGATGCCGTGGCGCGCATGCGCCTGCACGCGGGCGAGGACAGCATTGCCGGTCTTCACCAGACCGCCGCTTCGATTGAGCAAGGCGAGCTCGCCGCGCCCGATGTGGTATATCTAGACCCCATGTTTCCCGAGCGCACCAAGAGCGCGGCGGTCAAAAAGAAGTTTCAGTTGCTGCATCATTTGGAGCAGCCGTGCGCCGACGAGGAGACGTTGGTCGAGGCCGCACTTGCCGTGCATCCGCGTAAAGTCGTTATTAAACGACCGGTGAAGGGCCCGTTGCTTGCCGGTATGAAGCCGAGCTATCAACTAGCGGGTAAGGCCGTTCGCTACGACGTTTTGGTGCCGCCGCGTCCGTCATCTGCCGAGTAGCGCTCAACGCGAGGGCGCAGCGCGATCTATTTCCAAGGATGCGACGTCAGGTGCCAGCCGCCGCAGTACTCGCATTTGTAGCAGGCTAAGCCGCGACGCCCACGATTCTCGCAATCGGCCATGACGGCCTCGGCCTCGGCGCGCGTATCGTAGCGGTTCTTGCGCTCGCACGACTTATAGCGCCAAGCCTCGTCGCGCTCGGCATCCAGGGCGTCGCGACGATTGCCTTCGCGCGCAAACAAGTCGCTCATATCGCCGCCGGTGGCAGCGCCCAAAAACTCGCTTTTGGCCTTTGACCAGGCGGCTCGCTTTTTGCTTCCCATCCGCTTCGCGCCCCTCTCCAAACGCTGGTATCATTGCTCAATCAAAGTGATACCAATAAACGTGAGGTCGCCGCGTGATGATCAGAAAAACCCTCGATACCGACATTCCCGCCGTCATGGCAATCTATGACGCAGCCCGCGCTTTTATGCGCGAGCATGGCAATGCTACGCAGTGGCCGGTAGGCACGCCCTCGGCCGAGCAGCTCAAAAGCGATATCGCTGCGGGCGGTAGCTATGTATGCGAGGAGAGCGGTCGCGTGGTGGCGACGTTCGCCTTTTTGCCGGGCCCGGACAGTTCCTATGATGTGATCGAGGACGGTCAATGGCGCAGCGACGTCCCGTATGCCGTACTGCACCGCGTGGCATCCGACGGCACCACGCATGGCGTTGCGGCAGCGATGTTTGCCTTTGCCAAGGATCGCGTCGACCATCTGCGCATCGACACGCACCAAGACAACCTGCCCATGCGAAGCGCTATCGCCAAGGCTGGGTTCGAGCGTGTCGGTATCGTGTATGTGTCGGACGGCACGCCGCGCGTCGCCTTCGACTGGCTGCGCGAGGCGTAAAGGCCGAGTCACGTATCGGCAATTCGCGTGAACGAAAAATGGCCCCAAGCGGGGCCATTTCTGTTTACATGTGGTGTTTTGGCTGGGCAAAAGACTAACGTTCGTCGTTAGGGAAATGCTGGCTACTCCTTGGGCAGCTCGCTTCCGCAGTGGCAGCATTTGGTCGCGCCCTCATTTACCTCCTCCAGGCAATAAGGGCAGACGGGCTTGGGGGCGGCCTCCTCGGCGGGGGCGCCGGCCAACTTGTCGCCAATCTCCTGTGCCTTGTTAAACGCCTTGACGATGGCAAAGACAATAGCCGCCACGATCAAAAAGTTGATGCACGCGCCGATGAACGCGCCAAAGTCGATATTGGTGCCCGGCACCACCAGCCCCGAGATCTCGGTGGCGCTGCCGCCGGCGATGACGGCGATGAGCGGGTTGATGATGTTGTCGGTAAGCGAGGTCACGATGGCAGTGAACGCGCCGCCAATGATGACGCCGACGGCCATGTCCATCACGTTGCCGCGATTGATGAATTCCTTGAATTCGTTGAGCAGTGCCTTCATGGTGGCTCCTCGTTGTTGTGGGGCTCGCATTGCCACCGCCCCAGATGAGCCCGGGCAGACAAAAGGGGAGGTGCCGGCTTTCGCAAGGCGCGAACCTACGAAAATCGCCGCGCGGCAACGCAGGGCGATGAGCTCGGTCGGGGGATAGGGCCCGCTTCGCCCGCCGGCTCGTAAATTGTATCATCCGGTATGGAACGAGAATGCCTATCGCGGCGTGTGATGGGTTTGAAATAAGAGGAGAGCCATGTCGAAGCAAGCGGTCATAGGAATTCTGGCGCACGTCGATGCCGGCAAGACCACGCTGGCCGAGGCCATGCTGTTTCATGCCGGCCGCATTCGAAAGCGCGGGCGTGTGGACGATGGCGACTCGCATCTTGACACGAACGAGATTGAGCGCGAGCGCGGCATCACGATCTTCTCGTCGCAGGCCGTGCTCGACCACGGCGACACCCACGTTATGCTTGTGGACGCTCCCGGTCATGTCGATTTTTCTGCGGAGGCGGAGCGCACATTGCGCGCGCTCGGCTACGCGATTCTGGTGGTGGGCGCCAACGATGGCGTGCAGGGGCATACCGAAACGCTATGGCGCCTACTTGCGCGCTATAACATCCCGACATTCATCTTTATCAACAAGATTGATTTGGAGAACCCGGGCCGCGAGGCACTACTGGCACAGCTTGGACAGCGCCTTTCCGAGGGCTGCTTGGATGCCGAGGGCCTGCTTGCGGGTGGTGCCGTGCAAGAGGATGCTGCGGCGCTGGACGAGGCGGCGCTCGACGAGTTTCTTGAGACGGGCGAGCTTTCCGCCGCAACGCTGTCGCGCATGGTGGCTGAGCGCAAGCTGTTTCCCTGTTTTGCCGGTTCGGCGCTCAAGGACCAGGGCGTGGCGGAGCTACTCGACGGCATCTGCGCTTTGATGGGCGAGCGGTCATGGCCCCAGGAGTTCGCCGCGCGTGTCTACCGCGTCAGTCGTGGAGATCGCGGTGAGCGCTTGGCTTGGGTCAAAGTGACCGGTGGCGTGCTGCATGCAAAGCAGGTGATTGAGGGACGCTCCGGTGCTGAGGCTTGGGAGCAGAAGGTCGACCAGGTTCGTATCTATAACGGCGAGAAATACGAGCTTGCCCAAGAAGTTGCCGCCGGCAGTATCTGCGCCGTGACAGGCCTCGCGCACGTTCGCCCAGGTGATGCCATGGGCGCAGAGCCTATGGGTGAGCAGCCGATCATCGCGCCGGTTCTCACCTATACGGTGCTGCCGGGCGAGCACGATGTCCACACGGTGTTCCGGGCACTGACCGAGCTTGCCGATGAGGATCCCATGCTCGGCGTAAGCTGGAACACGCATCTCGAGCAGATTCATTTGCAGTTGATGGGCGCCGTGCAGCTCGAGGTCGTGCAGCGGGTGCTTGCCGATCGCTTTGGCCTTACGGTTGCGTTTGAGTCCGGCGGCATCCTCTATAAAGAAACCATCTCGCGGACGGTCGAGGGCGTGGGCCACTTTGAGCCGCTGCGCCACTATGCCGAGGTGCACCTGCGCTTAGAGCCGCTGCCGGCGGGCTCGGGCGTGCAATTTGGCACCGTGACCTCGACCGACGAGCTCGACCTGAACTGGCAGCGTCTGGCGCTCACCAATGCCATGGAGCGTGACCACCTGGGCGTGCTGACCGGCTCGCCCATCACCGATGTGCGCATTACGCTTACGGGTGGTCGTGCGCATGCCAAGCACACCGAGGGCGGCGACTTTCGTCAGGCGACATATCGCGCGATTCGCCAGGGACTCATGCAGGCGCGTGAGGCGGGTGCGGCTGTGCTACTGGAGCCGTGGTATCGCTTTGAGCTCGAGGTTCCGGGGGAGTGCGTGGGTCGTGCGCTCTCGGATGCCACGCGTGTGGGTGCCGAGTACGAGCCGCCGGCAATGTTGGGCGATCGTGCCAAGTTCGTAGGCCGCGTCCCCGCATCTGAGGTACAGGACTATGCCCTAGAGGTCGCAGCCTACACGAGTGGCCGCGGGCATCTGTACCTGGAGTTCGCGGGCTATGCGCCCTGCCATGATGCCGAGCACGTGATCGGGGCCGCCGCCTATGAGCCCGAAGCCGATCTGCCCAACACGCCCGACTCGGTCTTCTGCTCTCACGGCGCCGGCTACACCGTCAAGTGGTACGACGTCCCCGCCGAGGCGCACGTAAAGGTCGACCCCGCCACCTTCCGCCCTTGGCGCCCGGCAGATGCCGAATTCTTCGGCCGCGTGTGACAAAGGGACAGTCCCTTTATGTGACAAAGGGACAGTCCCTTTGTCACATCCCGTTGGTATAACTCGGTATAAGTTGGTATAAGTTGTATATAGAGTGCACCAACCTAGGGAGGCTGCCATGAATCCAAACCCCTTTAAGCCAACGGCTGGCAAGCGGCCTCCGATACTCATCGGCCGCGAGTCGGTTGTCGAAGATTTTGAGGAAGGCCTCGATAACGGTGCCGGTGCTCCCGGCAGGCTCATGCTCATTACGGGAAACCGCGGTTGTGGCAAAACGGTTCTTCTGCGGGAGATGCAGCGTTTGGCTGCCGAGCACGGCTGGATGGTTGTCTCTGATTCCGCTTCGCTTGGCTTATGCGATCGCTTGGCCGATGCACTCCGTTCGAATAAGCCAGTCGTGACATCAATGGAACTCGGCCCGTCGTTTGGCCGGATGCCGGTCGAGGCTGCCCGGGCCAAGGGCGAAACGTTGCGTGGGCTGGTCAACGAGCGTTTTAAAAAGCTCGGACCGGGAAAGGGCATTCTGTTTGCGATTGACGAGGCCCAGTCGGCGTCTATTGAGGAGTTGGCGGCCCTCGCTGTTCTCTACCAGCAGGTGCTCGGAGATCAGGATGCTACAGGCCTGCCCGACGGTGACCAGCGCGGTCTTGCGCTGGTCTTTGCCGGCTTGCCCAGCATGGTTGATGATCTGCTCGAAGAGCCCAGCGTAACGTTTTTGCGCCGAGCTCAGCAGCGTACACTGGGGTCAATCCCTCTGCCCGAGGTGCGCGATGCGTACATCCAAACGGTTGGGGGCGCCGGCCTTTGCGTTGATGCAGAGACAGCGGACCTTGCGGCGCGCAAGAGCATGGGGCATCCCTATATGGTCCAGCTGGTGGGCTATTACATGTGGCGGTCGGCGGCTCGTCGCGACTCGCAGGATATTGAGGTCCGTGATGTCGAGGCCGGCTACATGGACGCCATCTCTGAGTTCTATGAAGCTGTTGACGCACCGTTGTATTACGGGCTGCGCAGTCCGCAGCGCCTGTTTATCGAAGCAATGGCGGTCGATGGTTCCGGGGTGACGCGCATGGCGGACATTATTGAGCGCTGCGACCGCACCCAGAGCTGGGCGAGTAAGTATCGCGCAAGTCTGATTCGCGAGCGCGTCATCGAGGCTGCCGGATACGGCCTCGTCCGCTTTAGCGTGCCCATGCTGGGCGAGTACATACGCGATCGCATACTGTGGCACGAGTAGGGTGATAAAGATGGCAGAACAAAAGATAGGTCCGCAGACGATTGAGGTGCGCGGTGCACGCGTCCATAACCTCAAGGACATCGATATCGATATTCCGCTGGGAAAGCTCGTGGGTATTGCCGGCGTGTCGGGCTCGGGCAAGAGTTCGCTGGCGCTGGGAGTTCTTTATGCCGAGGGCTCGCGCCGTTACCTGGAGGCGCTCAGCACCTATACCCGCCGTCGTCTGACGCAAGCAGAGCACGCCCAAGTGGACGAGGTGCTGCATGTGCCGGCGGCGCTCGCATTGCATCAGCGCCCCAGCGTGCCGGGTGTGCGCTCGACCTTTGGCACCATGACCGAGCTCAACAACAGCCTGCGCTTGCTCTTTAGCCGTTGCGCCCATCACGTGTGTCCGCACTGCGGGGCGCGCGTGGAGCCGAGCTTGAACGTGGCCGCGGGCCTGCCGCTCACGTGTCCCACATGCGGCCGCGAGTTCTACGCGCCGAGCGCCGAGGACCTTGCCTTTAACAGCGGCGGCGCGTGCCTCACTTGCGGCGGCACGGGCGTCATGCGCGAGGTGGACGAGGCGAGCCTGGTGCCCGACGAGTCAAAGACTATCAACGAAGGCGCGGTGCTTCCCTGGGGCACGCTCATGTGGGACCTGATGAAACAGGTGGCCGGCGAAATGGGCGTGCGCACCGACGTGCCGTTTAGCCAGCTAACGCCTCAAGAGCGCGATATCGTGTTCCATGGTCCCGCGGTCAAGAAACACATTCTCTACGTTCCCAAAAACGGCGAGGGTGCCACGCCGCTCGACTTTACCTATTACAACGCCGTCTATACCGTCGAGAATGCGCTCGCCAAGGTCAAGGATGACAAGGGGCTTAAACGCGTTGCTCGCTTTTTGCGCGAGGCACCGTGCCGCGATTGCGGCGGCACGCGTCTTTCCGAGGCGGCGCGCCAGCCCCAGGTGCGCGGCATCAACCTGGCGCAGGCGGCTGCCATGACGCTGGGCGAGGCGATTGAGTGGGTGCGTGGCGTGCCCGTATCCTTGCCGGCAGAGATGCAGCCCATGGCGGCAGACATCTGCGATTCGTTTTTGAGCACGGCTCGTCGTCTGGTCGATCTGGGGCTCGACTATCTTTCGCTTGACCGCGCCGGTGCCACGCTTTCTACGGGTGAGCGCCAGCGTGTGCAACTTGCCCGCGTGGTCCGCAATCGCTCGACGGGCGTGCTCTATGTGCTGGACGAGCCTTCGATTGGCCTGCATCCGGCAAATGTTGATGGCCTGGTAGGTGTGATGCGCGATCTGGTGGGCGATGGCAACACCGTGGTTGTTGTCGACCACGATACGCGCGTGCTTGCCGAGGCGGACTACCTGGTCGAGATGGGTCCCGTTGCCGGAGCGGGCGGCGGCAATGTCATCGCTGCCGGTACGGTTGACGAGGTCGAGCAGTCTCAAGGCAGCCGTATCGCGCCGTTCTTGCGCTCGGACCCCAAGCGCCTGCGTCCGCAGGTCGTACGCGACGAGATGTTCGACCAGGGCCATATCCGCATGGCGACTGATGCCATCCATACCGTCAAACCGCTCGAAGTCGACATCCCCCGTGGTCGCCTCGTCGCAGTGACGGGCGTGTCGGGCTCGGGTAAAACGACACTGGTGCTCGAGACGCTCATCCCCGCGCTCAAGGCGCAGGCGACGGGTGAGCGCCTGCCGGGCCACGTGCGCTGGATCGATGCCGAGGGCATTGCGCGCGCCAACCTGATCGACGCCACGCCCATCGGTGCCAACGTACGCTCGACGGTGGCGACTTACGCCGATATTCATGATGAGCTACGTCGTGCCTTCGCTCGTACGCCCGAGGCCAAGGCGGCCGGATACAAGGCAGGTGCCTTTAGCTATAACACCGGTGCCCTGCGCTGCCCCACGTGCGACGGTACCGGTTCCATATCGCTCGACGTGCAGTTTTTGCCCGATGTCGAGATTGTTTGTCCCACGTGCCGCGGCTCTCGTTACGCCGAGGCTGCCTCGCATATCCATCGCGAGGGAAAAGACGGCAGCCTGCTCACGCTGCCACAGCTCATGGATATGAGCGTGGACGAAGCCCTCGACGCCACCGTGGGGCTCAAGAAAGTTCAGGCACGTCTGCAAACCTTGCACGATTTGGGTCTGGGTTACCTCACACTCGGCGAGCCCACGCCTGCGCTTTCGGGCGGTGAGGCTCAGCGTCTAAAGCTCGCGAGCGAGATGGGTCGTGTGCAGGACGATGCCGTGTTCGTGTTCGATGAGCCCACGATTGGCCTGCATCCGCTCGATGTTCAGGTGCTGCTGAGTGTGTTCGATGGCCTCGTTGCCAAGGGTGCCACCGTCATCGTGATCGAGCACGACCTCGACCTTATTCGCAATGCGGACTACGTGATCGACATGGGCCCAGGCGGCGGCGATGCGGGCGGACAAATCGTCTGTGCCGGCACACCGGGCGATATCGCCTCTTGCCCCAAGAGCATCACCGGCTGCTATCTATAAGCGATGTGACAAAGGGACTGTCCCTTTGTCACATCGGCGTCTATTTAACGCATTGAGCAGCGAGATAGTCGCGGAAGAACGGCAATTCAAAGGCGACGACTCCGCGCCCGCGTTCTCCAATGATACCGGCGTCTATCATGCGGCGCCGGTAGCGGGAGACCTGTTGTGGCGAACGCTTGAGGCGATCGACGAGGTCGGCAGTGGCGGACTCCTCTTCGTCATCGAGCATCGCAATGAGGAATCGCTTATCTTCTGCAGTGAGCTCCCGATAGGTTGCCGCGAGGATCCGGTCGTCCATTTCGTCGCGCGCGATCCTGATCCCCTGGTCAAAGTCGCGCGATGAGATTTCCTTTGAATCGCTCGTAAGGTCCCAGGCGCGATAGCCTACAAGCTGCAATAGGAAGGGAAAACCGGCAATCGAGCGGACAGCATTATCGATTCCCTCGGCGTCTGCCAGGCGATCGTTTTCCTGGATCGTGCGGATTAGAGCCTCGCGCACGTCATAGTCGGCGATGCGGCCAAGATGGTATTGCTGCGCGCGTCGTAGGAACGAGACCGTTTTGTGGTTCAGCAGCGTCGATACGTTGTTGGGAAGTCCCGCCATGAGCAGGGCGACGCGCTTCCCGTCGGTCACAAAGTGCTGATACGTCGCCGCGAGTTGAATCATCTCGTCGAGCGTCGGATCCACCTCGTCAACGGTGATGAGTAGCCCGGTACCGGCATCGTTGAGCTGGTCGATGATATCGCTCATGCGGTATCTCCACGTTGAGGCCTCATGGCCGCGGTTCACCTCGATGCTGCCGAGGGAAGCGATACCGATGCCCGTGATTTCGAGGCTGCTGGACGGGTCGATGAGATGCGACGCTGCCCTTTTCGCCCCGAGCTCGATCTCCTCAAGCAGTCCCGGAAGTGCGGTTGTCTTTACGGCGATCCAGCCGTGGGATTCCGCCTTAGTTGCAAGCGCCGACATGAGTGCAGTCTTGCCGGCCCCGCGCGCTCCCGAGAAGATGGACGTAAGCTCCGGTCGCCTACGCTGACTCAAGAAGGCGCGGTCCAGATCACGGACAATCTGCTGTCTGCCAGCGAGGTGTGCAGGGACCTCGCCAAAACTAGGAGTAAACGGGTTTTCGAGATATTCCACAAGACCCTCCTTGCATGCCGCCGATTAACTTCATTTTATTCTAGTTAATTTCAGTTAAAAGTGATTAATTTCATTTAACTGTGCGACAGCCAAATGTGACAAAGGGACTGTCCCTTTGTCACATGCCGACGAAGCCTGTCTGGCGAAGGGCCTCGTAGAGGACGATGGCGGCGCTGTTGGAGAGGTTGAGGGCGCTGATGCGGTAGTCGTCGGGATTGACGAAATTACCGCAGATGTCTTGCTGCAGGATGGCTTCGTGGCTGTTCTCGGCATGTCCGAGTGACTCCTCGTGGGCCTCCCATGCCTCAGCGTTATCGAGTGAATCGCAGTCGCGCAGCATGGGGATGCGCTCGCAGCGCTCGGGCGCCGCGGCAAGCAGTGGCTCGGGAATACCCGAGCTCTCGCTGCCAAAGACGAGGAAGTCGCCGTCGCGGTAGGTGCTTTGCGCATAGGTGCGACGGGCCTTCTTTGTTAGCAGGTGCAAGCGCTCATCGGCGGGGGAGAGGCCGTTGCGCGCAAGGAAATCCTCCCAGCTGGCATACGTCATCACGTCCAGGTTCTGCCAGTAGCCCAGCCCCGCGCGTCGTACGGTCTTGTCGTCGAGCGAAAAGCCCAGCGGCTCCACCAAATGCAGGTGGGTGCCCGTGACCACGCAGGTGCGGCCGATGTTTCCCGTATTGGCGGGAATCTCGGGCGCATACAGCACAATATTGAACATGAATCTCCTTGGCTCAAAACGAAAAACCACCACGAAGGGGACAGGCACCTTCGTGGTGGTTTGGCGGGTAAAGGGATGTATCGCCTAGGCGCGGTGCCAGTCGGTCAGGCAGGCGTCGAGGGCGGCGATGAGCGCGTCCTTGTCCATGTGACGGCCGATGATGCACAGGCTCGTCATGCGGTCGCCTGTCTCATCGTCCCAAATCTGCATGATCTCGGGGTTCTCGTCGATGATCTTCTGCTTCTCGCCCTCGGGCGCAGAATCGACAAACAGGCCGTTCTCCATCAGTCGCATCTGGTGACCGGCCTGCTCAAACATGTAGCACATGTCCGGATCGCCGGTCTGCCACAGCGGACCCTTGACGCGGATGACCTCGTCGGGCCACTCCTGCTCAACAAAGTCGGTGAACTTCTGCAGGTCAAACGGCTTACGACGCGAGTACACAAAGGTCTCGATGTCGTACTCGAGCACCTCGGGGTCATCGTGCTCCTCGGGATGCTCCATGGCCTCGATCCAGGCGGCGGAGTTGTAGGCGCGCATAAAGTCAAAGCGGTCGGTGTCGAGCAGCTCCTCCATGGGGACCTCGCCGTTTTGGGCCTCGACGATCACGGCATCCTTCTGCAGGCTGCGCACGATGGCCTTGAGCTCGGCGATCTGCTCGGGCGTGACAGTATCGGTCTTGTTGAGGATAAGCGTGGAGCAAAACTCGATCTGCTGGATGAGCAGGCTCTCGATGTCGTCCTCGTCGATATCCTCGGCCAGCAGGTCGCGACCACCGTTGAACTCGTCGTACATGCGGGCACAGTCGACCACGGCGACGATGTTGTCGAGCGCGAGCTTGGGCTCGCCTCCCGCCTTGGCCTCGTCGCAGAAGCTCGAGATGGTGTAGGCGATGGGGATAGGCTCGCAGATGCCCGAGGCCTCGATGATGATGTAATCGAAGTCGCCCGAATCGGCGATGCCCTGCAGCTGGTTGGCGAGGTCATCCGAAAGCGTGCAGCAGATGCAGCCGTTGGTGAGCGGGATAAGGTCGTCGGTCTCGGAAAGGCCGCCGTCGGCGATAAGGCTGGCGTCGACGTTGATTTCGCCGATATCGTTGACGATTACGGCGGCGCGGATGCCACCGTCGTTGGCGAGGATGTGGTTGAGTAGCGTGGTCTTGCCGGCACCAAGGTAGCCGGTAAGCATGATGATCTTCACGGGTTTGTTGGGCATGTGCCCTCCTTTGTTAGACTTGGCTTACAGTTGAATCTTATGCCAAAACGTTCGCTCTTATACCCACGAGCCGGCAAATAACACAGGCTACTCCCAGGCACCCCATACATCGGGGCAGTAGCCGACGGTGGCCTTTTTGCCGTTGCGCACGATGGGCTCAGCCAATACCTGTTGGTTTTCGAGTAGCTTGTCGAAGCGCTGGCTGGGCGTGAGATGCTGGATAAGCGCGAGCGTCTCCTCGTCCTTGGCCTTGGGGTTGAGCAGCTTGTCGATACCGCCGACCGCCTGCATGACGCTTGTGAGCTCGCCCTTGCTCATCTCCTTTTCCTTAAGGTCGATAAACTGCACCTTAATACGGCGCTCCTTAAAGAAGCGCTGCGCCTTCTTGGTATCGAAGGACTTCTTAGTCCCGAATATTTGCACGTTCATGCTGTGTTCTGCCGTTCTCGTAGTTCCGCTGTTGGGTTAACGAATAAAGTTAGTCGTTGCGCGATCCGCCTCAGGCGCCTCGATGCCGGCGGCCTGTCCTGCCTCGATGCAGCGCAGGAGCCAAGCCATGTTCTTGGCGATGTTGCGCATGGTGGCAAGGCCTTCGGCATCGCCCTCGGCGTCGCCGGGCACACGGCCAAACACGTTGTTCCAGTACGTGGAGGCCACCACGGGCATCTGCTTAATGGTGAAGTACTTGTTGAGCACGTCGAAGGTGGTTGACGTGCCGCCACGGCGGGCAACGGCGACCGCGGCACCAGGCTTGTGCTCAAAGGCGGCGCCGCCCGCGTAGAACGCGCGGTCAAGGGCCGAAAGGATGCGTCCGCTGGGATGCGCATAGTAGACGGGCGAGCCAAAGACAAAGCCGTCGGCCTGTTCGGCAGCAGCGATCAGCTCGTTGACCACATCATCGTCAAAGGTGCAACGTCCATCGAGTTTGCCACACTGGCCGCAACCGATGCAGTCACGAATGGGCTTGGCGCCCAGCTGGAATACTTCGCTATCGATGCCCTCGGCGCCGAGCTGCTCGGCAATCTCAGCGAGTGCCGTAGCAGTATTGCCGTTTGCCTTGGGGCTTCCGTTGACTAAAAGGACCTTCATCACAAACTCCCTCTGCTCTTGGTGACTTCTGCAGAGGATTATCGCACGATGTGGGTAGCGGCGTGCGTCGCGACGCGTGCCGTTAATCTAGTTGGGTGCCCGGCACTTGCGCTGCTTCGGCAAGCAGCGCATTCAGCTCGTTTAGGATGGAAACGGGCTGTCGGTCGACGGCGTCTAGATGAAGCGTGGCTACGCGGATGGGCGGCTGATATTCAAGAGGTCCAATAAGCACGGGAGAACCCAGGAATCGCTCAATCTCGTCTGCAATCTCGTCGACCGCCTCGGGGTTAAAGTCGTCGAACAGTGCCACGAATGTCGGTCCCGTCGAGCGGAACATGCGGCCCTTGCCGCGTGAGCACTCCATAAGACAGGCAGCGCTTTCGGCCAAAACGCGATCGCCTGCGTCGAATCCAAAGCGAGCATTGACCTTGGCGATATCGTCAATCTTAATGGCAATGAACCCCGCCTCGCGCGCCACACGCCGCATTTCGCCGATAGCGTTGACCAGGGCGTGCACATCGCCCAGGCCCGTCACGGAATCGGTCGTATCCGCAAGACTGCGGTTGATGATGATGCCCACATACATGTTGGGCTCGGTGTCGGTGCCGTCTAGGCGGTAGCCCGTGCAGTCGCAAAGCACATATTTGCCAGTGGCATCCATCACACGATACTGCATGCAGTGGAAGTGCCAGCTGCCATTAACCACCATATCGAGCTCGGAGCGCACGTTGTCGCGGTCCTCGGGGTGGACGCGGGCAAGCCACATATCGAGCGAGTTATAGGGGTGCTGCGAGGGTAGGTTAAAGTCGCGTACGGCGTTGACCGACCACTGCGATTCGCCGGTATCGAGGTTGAGGATGAACGGATAGCGCGTCTCGGAGCTCATGGAGATTGCCTGAAACACGCGGTCGTTGCAGGGAAGATGGTCATCCGCCGGGCGCTGCGGCGCGCTGCCGCCTTCTGGCTGCTGCACGCGATGCATGAGCTTATAGCGGTACATCTTGCGATCGGCATCCATCGTCATCTGGCGGAGCGAGTCGCCGGCGAGCGGGTCGGCATGCGAGCATCCAAAGCTAAAGCTGGCGATCATGGGCGCCTTGCCGTCCGAGGTCGCCTCGATAAGATCGGTGCGCGCCCGCTCCAGGTGCTGGTCGAGTTCCGCCTCGCCTGCCGTGGGCGAGACAAGGATAAATTCGTCGCCGCCGACGCGGAACAGCATGTCGTCATGCCCCATCATTTGGGAAAGCACGTGGCAGATGCGCAGGATATAACGGTTGCCCTCGGCGTGACCAAACGTATCATTGCAGTGCTTTAGGTGATCGATATCGATATAGGCACAGGTAAAGGCGGCTCCATTTTGCCAAAGTCGCTCGACATGGCGGTCAAAGCCGCCACGGTTACCCAGGCTGGTAAGCGGATCGATATAGGCGCTGCGCTCGAGCAGCTCTCGCTCTTGTTGCAGGATGGCGTGCGTCTTTTGCAGCTGCCCCGCAATGCCCTGCAGCTCTGCAGGCAGCGCGGCGACATCGAGCTCGGCGGATGAGACGCCATTTGCAAGTCGCTGCAGGTAGGTAATAATCGATTGCTCGCCCAAGCGATAGGGCTCGTTCATGATGAGTAACCTCCTTAGGCGAAACAATGATTCGTATCATATCCCCAATTGAATTTAATGTGGGGCGTAAGTTAGCCAATGGCGACAAGTGTATTCCCCCAGTGGTGGCGTTTTGCACGCAAGCGGATCAGTCGCTGTAGCCGCCATCGAGCAATGCCTCAAAGTCTGCCGCCGGCATAGGACGGTAGTAGAGGAAGCCCTGTGCGTAGCGGGCGCCCATCTGGCACAGCAGCTTTGCCTGCGCCTCTGTTTCGACGCCCTCGACCACAACGGGCAAATGCAGCGACTGCGCCATCCCAAGCATCGATGACACGATCTGCAGGCTCCGGTCATCGGCTTTTCCGGCGGGCACAAACGTGCGGTCGAGCTTGATGACATCGACATTGACGTTCTTGAGCATCGCGAGCGTTGACTGGCCGGTACCAAAATCGTCCATATAGGTCGAAAAGCCCTGGTTGTGCAGGTCTGCCGTCAGCTTGTCCACCGCCTCGGATTCTCCGGTATAGGCGGTCTCGGTGATCTCGATGCGCAAAAGCTCGGGCGGCAGGTTGTACTGGGCTGCCAGCGCGCTCATGTGCTCGGCGACATCGCAGGCGAGGATATCCACGCGCGACACGTTAAGGGAGACGGGAACCACGTGAAGCCCCTGGTCGAGGCGCTCTCGTAGCCACGAGGCGACGCCCTGCCAAATGTACTTGTCGAGCGTCACCACAAAACCGCTATCCTCGAGCGACGGGATAAAGGACGCGGGCGGAATTAACGATCCGTCCTTGTCGATCCAGCGCGTGAGGGCCTCGGCGCCAATGATCTCTTCGGTTTCCATATCAACCTGTGGCTGCAGGTAGTAGGTGATGTGGCCATTTAAAAGCGCGTACTGGAACTCGGTGAGGGTGTGGTGGAATGCGATCTCGTGCTTGTATTCCTCGGGACGAAAGACGGCGATGCGGTCCTTAAAGTCGTTCTTGGCGCGGCGGTTGGCAAACATGGCCTTTGCCTGCGCGTCGATGGTGATTTCCTCGTGGGGGTTGATGGGGTAGACGCCCATGGACGGCCAAAAACCCACACCGTCGTCGTGCTTGGCCACGGCGGCGCGCACGCGATGGTAGATGCGGTGTATCGCATCGTGTTCAAAGGGCGCGAGAATGCAAAAGTCGTCCTGGCCCCAGTAGCCCGCAACGCCCATGCCCACATTCTCGATATCCTTGAGCGCCGTGCCCACGTCGGCAAGCACGCGGTCGCCCTCGGCTTGCCCGTGCCATTCGTTAAACAGGCGCATGTGACCCATATCGACCGTGGCGATGCACCAGGCGCCGCCTTGTGCCGTAGCGAGGAAGGCATTGGCGCGCCGCATAAACTCGCTGGGGCGATAGAGGCCGGTGAGCGAGTCGATGCGTTCGGCGATTGCGCCCTTGCGGTCGATTTCGGGTATGGAAAGGCTATTGTTGTGGAACGGGCCGTTGATGGCGCGGATGCGGCGGTCGAGCTCATCCAAAACGGCTGGCGCCTGGTTGATCAGACGCTCGTAATAGACGGGAACGACCAGGCAGGTGGGGGTAATGGTGTCGTCGGCAATCTGGACGGGGGCCGAGACCGCATGCTCCAAATCCTTAATAAGGCGCTCGAAGGCATCGCGACCTAGGCCGTCGGTAAGTACAACAAACTGCGCACTGCGCGAGCGGAATACGCGACTTTTGCCTCGGGTGAGCGAGAGCATGCGGCCGGCGTATTCGGAAAGCATGGCATCGACGGCGTCTGCCCCATAGCGCTCGTTGAGTTGCATGGTGCCGCGAACGCGGACGGCAATCAATCCTGCCTCGTGGCCGTCGCGACGGCAGCCATCGATGGCATTGACCAGCATGCGTTGGGTGCCGAGTCCCGTGGCGGGATCGACCGTCTCGACGAGGGAGTGGTTAACGAGCTCGCCGACATAGAGCGAAGGCGTGTCTCCGTTTCCGTCAATGCGATAGCCCCTAACGCGACAAAGCGCGTAGTCGCCCTCGGCATTGCGCATACGATATTGCATAACGCGATAGTGCTTGGAGTTGCTAAAGAGCTGGTCGATGTCTTGGGTATAGGCCTCGAGGTCATCGGGGTGCACGCGTGTTTTCCAGTAATCGCGGCAGTCATCGATGTGCTCGGATGGAAGGCCAAGGTCGCGCAGCGCGCCTTGCGACCAGAGGGTGCGGTTCTTGTCGATGTTTTCGATAAAGAAGTAGCGGCCCTCATCGAGCATCGAGAACGCATCGAAGATACGGTCGCTGATCTCAAAATCGTCCGTATGAACCTGATTGATAGTGCGACGGTCGAGGTGCACGGCATTGCGCAGCTTGTAGTCGTACATGCGGTGGTCGGCATCCTTCGTCATGCGGTTTTGGGTCTCGCCCAGTTTGGGATTGGCATGCGACACGCCATAGCTAAACGAACGGGGCATCTCGGCATCGTTGTTTTTGAGAAGGACCGAGCGGCAATGCTCCAGGCGCTCGGCAAGGTCATCCTCGGTCGAAATCGTAGACAGAATGGCGAACTCGTCGCCACCCAGGCGAAACGCCGCTTCGCCAACCTTTATGTAGAGCTTAAGGTACAGACTCACCTGGATAATGTAGCGGTTGCCCTCGTCGTGGCCAAAGGCATCGTTGCAGTGCTTGAGGTTATCGATGTCGATAAACGCCATGGTTACGGGAGTGCCCTGCTCCCAGATTTCCTCGAGGGAGCGGGTGAAGCCGCCGCGGTTGCCAAGGCCGGTAAGTTGGTCGGTAAAGGCGGTCCTAACCAAGTCTTCCTGGCGCTCGAGTAGGTCTTGAATGGTCTTTTCGAGCGTCTCGGTGTAGGTGCTGGCGTTGTTCATATATGAGCGGCTTTCTGGGGTCGAGATGGATTGCGTCGGATGATCTTGTTGTCCACGGGACCTTCTGCGGTCTACGGACGCGCGAACTCTCGTCCCCGCCTTGTTGTTGCATCGTTTAGTTAGTTTGTTGCCTATTGTTTGGTACTGTTAGCTGCTGTTGTCTGTTGTTGTGAACATCATTATAGGGTGTGTTTGTATAAACATGCACAGGCGTTAGCAATAATCGCTGGGCGGTAGCGCTTAGCTTGCGTCGGCAAATGTAACCGAGACGGTATATGTTGACGGGTATACTTGTTTCGTTCAAAAGCATGAGGATGGGGATGGTTGCATGGCACTGCCGGATACGACACGCACGGTGGGTCTGGCGCTCGAAGGCGGTGGCTACCGCGGTATGTATACGGCGGGTGTGCTCGACGTATGGATGGAGCGCGGTTTGACCTGCGACCATATGGTGGGTGTCTCGGCGGGCGCGGCGTTTGGCTACAACTTTAAATCACGCCAGATCGGTCGTGCCATCCGCTACAACAAGGCTTATTGCGCCGACAAGCGCTATGCGAGCGTGACCAGCTGGCTGCGTACCGGCGATATGTTTAATGCCGAGTTTGCGTATCACGAGGTGCCCATTGAGCGCGATCCTATCGACTTGGATGCCTATCTCGCTTGCCCCATGCGGTTTACGTGCGTATGCACCGATATCGAGACGGGTGAGGCCGTCTATCACGACTTGCCCTATGGCGACGAGCGCGATATCGAGTGGATCCGGGCGTCGTCGGCGATTCCCGTGGCGACGCGTCCTGTCGCCATTGAGGGCCGCAAGTACCTGGACGGCGGCGTGGCGGATTCCATTCCCAGCGCCTGGCTGTTCGAACAGGGCTACGACCGCAACGTGATGGTGCTGACGCAGCCGGCGGGCTTTGTGAAGCAGCCCAACAGCATGATGCCTATGCTGCGGCGCGTGTTCCGCCATTATCCGGAGTTTGTCGCAGCGCTGGAGCATCGACACGAGGTGTATAACGCTACGCTCGATGACTTGGCGCGTCGCGAGGCAGCCGGTGAGATCTTTGTGGTGCGGCCGAGCGAATCGGTAAAGGTACCGTCGCTGTGCCGAGAGCCCGATGAGCTCGAGCGCATCTACCAGATTGGTCGGCGCGATGCTGAGGCTACGTTGCCGGCGCTGGAGGCGTACCTGGCAGGGTAGGACTGCGGTTTCGTTGGCCCGGTGGAAAGCGTGTCCCGGAATCGGCCTTCGGAATGGGATGCAGTTTCCCGTGGCGGCTGTTTCGGAAAGTGTGTCCCACTTTTCGGCCATAGACTGGGACGCAGTTTCCCGTTGGGGCTGTTTGGGAAAGCGTGTCTCAGAATTTGAGCTCGAAACGGGATGCAGTTTCCCATACGGCGAGTTCCGGAAAGCGTGTCCCAGAATTTGAGCTCGAAACGGGATGCAGTTTCCCGTTGGGCCCCCAACCGGAAAATGCGTCCCACTTTTCGGCCATAGACTGGGACACAGTTTCCCGTTGAGCCTCTATATGGAAAGCGCATCCCAGAATGGGGGTCCAAACTGGGATGCGCTTTCCGCTATTGAAGATATAAGGCTGCGGAGCAACTGCTCGGCCTAGGCTTACGCCTGCTGCCAGGTGTCGACGAGTTCCTTGGCTGCGGCATGGGGGTCGTCAGCGCTGCAGACGGCGCTGACGACAAAGAAGCCATCGACGCCGGTAGCCTTGAGCTGCGGCAGGTCGGCCGTCTTAACGCCGCCGCCCACCACAATGGGCACAGGGCTTGCGGCATGGAGCGCCGCCAGGTCCTCAAAGCTCTTGGTGATGATGGAGCCGTCGGCTGCGCGTCCACAGTCACGCTTGGTCTCGGTCTCGTGAAGCGGGCCGATGCCCAGGTAGTCGACCAGGCTCATATCGGCAGTCTTGACGTATTCGAGCATCTCCTCGCAGCGGGCAGAGAGGCCCACGATGGCGTCGGGACCCAGCAGCTTGCGGCAGACCTCGACGGGGATGTCGCTTTGGCCCACGTGGACGCCATCGACGGCAATGCCCTGCTCGCGCGCGGCAAGCACGCAGTCCAGGCGGTCATCGATCAGCAGGGCGACCTGACCGGTCTTGCCGGCGTTGGCGATGGCCTGCGCGGCATCGTCGGTCAGCGCGATGATCTCGCGCGCGCTTGCCACCTTGGAGCGCACCTGGATGCAGGTAAAGCCGGCGTCGAGCGCCTGTGCTACCACGTCACCCACGGGGCGTCCGAGCGTGTTTTCGGGGCCGAGTACCAGATATGCCGAGATATCAAGGTTGTCGCGGATACTCATCGTGCTTCCTCCTGCTTCTTGATCTGTGCTTCCATGCGCTCGAGCTTGCCGTTCATGGTGTCGGTAAACCCGGGGCGAATGTCGGCCTTCAGGACGACCTCGGTACGAATGCCTTTGCTCGCTAACACAAAGGTCGCGTCGCGTACGACCTGCATGACCTCGTCCCAGTCGCCCTCGATTTCGGTGAACATAGAGGTGGTGCGGTTGGGAAGGCCGCTCTCGCGAATGACGCGGACGACCTCGGCGACCTCGGCGGACAGTTCGTCGCCTGTGCCGCACGGTGCGATGGCGACGGCGACCAGGGTGTTCATGCCGGCACTGGTTGCGGGCTCGGACATAGCCTTATGCCTCCTCGAGCTCGAGCTGGCTGTTGACGATGTCCTGTGCAGTCGCGCGGTAGAGCTCGTCGATAAAGGCGACCTTAAAGCTTGCCGGGGCGTCGGCGACGGCGGCGGCACGCGTGCCGGCCACGTTGTAGACGGCAGTGCCGCAGACGGCGGCGGTAAACGGGTCGGAGGCGCAGGCGTACACGGCCAGCACGCCGCCCTGCGAGCAGCCGCAACCGGTGATCTTGGACATGAGCGGGCTGCCGCCGTGGGACTTGGCCACGGTCGTGCCGTCGGTGATCAGGTCGACCTCGCCCGAGACTACCACGGCGCCGCCGGTGTAGCGGGCGAGTGCCACAGCGGCACCGCGAGCTGCATCGACGGTGTCGGTGGTGTCGACGCCGCGAGCGCGACCCAGGTCAGCTGCCTCGCCCTCAAGTCCCCACAGGGCGGCAAGGGCAATAATCTCGGAGGCGTTGCCGCGCACGATGGCGGGCTTGTACTGCTTGAGCTCGCTTACCAGCTGGGTGCGCAGGCTGCCGATGCCCAGGCCCACCGGGTCGAGCACCCAAGGCTTGCCGGCATCGTGTGCTGCCTTGGCCGCGCGGGGAATCGTCTGCTCGTAGATGGGGAAGAGCGTACCCATGTTGAGGTAGATGGCGCCGCCGCCGGCGACGAGCGCCTCGCCCTCGTCGGGCAGGTAAACCATGGCGGCCGAACCGCCCACGGCGAGCTGCGCGTTGGCGACAAAGTCAATCGTCACCGTGTTGGTGATGGAGCCGGCCATTGGGTTGGTGGCGCGAATCTCCTCCACCGCCTTGACCATGTTTTGCTTAAGCTGTTCCGAATCGATCACTGCACATGCCTCCTTGGCATAGAAAAGGGGCGCTGTGCATAGACAGCGCCCCTACAAAAGGCGGCATGCTCCCTACGCCAGCATTAACTGACAGGTTCAAAGGATTGGGCCCATGCCCTCTCAGCCTTGTGGCTTGCACCTCTGGCACTCCTGCATCGAATCTGTTGTTCCCTATACTAGCGCACCTGCCAAAAAGAGACAGGTTTATTTTGGCAGGCGGCAACTGGGGCTTTGCGTTCTCCCAGATAAAACCTACCAAAATAAACCTGTCCCCTTTTGGCAGGTCGGTACAATAGACGGGATGAGAATGACCGAGGGGGCTCTATGATCAAACTTGTGCTGACCGATATGGACGATACGCTGATTCCGGCTGGGCATGACGGCGCCAGCGATTATGCCATCGAGGGCATTCATGCCATGCAGGCAGCGGGCCTGCACTTTGGTCCGGTCTCGGGCCGTCAGCCGTCGGCGATGGGCTGGATGTTCCGCAATCGCTCCGAGTGCTTCTCGACTGGTGCCTTCTGCAACGGTCAGGTGATGTTTGTTGACGGCGAGGTGGTTGCTTCGCGTGCGGCCGACAGTGCCGCTCTCATGCGCCTGGCCGACTTCCTTGAGCAAGAGACCGACGATACGTTTCTAAAGATCTATAGCTTGGGCGATGACTTTTGGGACAACGACGCCTATTGCGTGACGAGCGATCCCGAGCGCGTGCGTCGCGCTATGGAGTCGGGCGGCAACGCGTGGCTCAAAGGCGAAGGGGCTCCTTGTCGTCCCGTGGTCGATGATGCCCCGGTATACAAGGCGAATATCTGGAGTGCCCGTTCGCGCGAGGAACTTGCGGCGCTGCGCGAGCGTGTTGCCGCTGAGGTGCCGGAGCTCTCGCTCGTGTTTCCCAACAACCGCGTGCGCCTGTTCGATATCCTGCCAGCGGGTTGGGACAAAGGCTGCGCCGCGCTGGAACTTGCGCGCGTTTTGGGTCTGACGCCCGATGAGGTGGCGGTGTTCGGCGACTCGGACAATGACCTGCCCATGATCGATGCCGTCCCCAATTCTGTAGCAGTCGCCAATGCCAACGAGGCCGTCGCGGCTGCCGCGCGCTGGCACATTGGCGCTGCGGCAGACGATGCGGTGGCCGAGGCCCTGCACCTGATTGCTGCCTGTGCCGCGACGGGGGAGATGCCGCCGTTTATGCGTCCGGCAAGCGCTGCCGACGCGAATCTCGCGAACAGCTAAGGGGATAGCCATGAAGCTCCAACAGCTCAGATATGTCGTAAAGGTTGCCGAGTGTGGCAGCATTACCGAGGCCTCGCGCCGTCTGTTTGTATCGCAGCCCTCGATCACCGCGTCGATTCGCGACCTCGAAAACGAGATGGGTGTGCATATCTTTGAGCGCACCAACAAGGGCGTTATTGTGTCCGAGGAGGGCGAGACCTTCTTGGGCTATGCACGCCAGGTGCTCGATCAGGCCGACCTGCTCGAAGACAAGTACAAAGGCGCGTCCGAGCAGGTGCCGCACTTTAGCGTGAGCTGCCAGCACTACTCGTTTGCCGTCAACGCGTTTGTCGACGTGATTCGCGAGTTCGATGCCGCACGCTACGACTTTACTCTGCGCGAGGAGCAGACCCACGAGATTATCGAGGACGTCGCCCATATGAAGAGCGAGCTGGGCATCCTCTATCTTTCCGAGCACAACCGCGAGGTGATCGAGCGTATGCTGGCGGCCAATGAGCTCGTATTCGAAGGGCTCTTTTGCGCCGCGCCGCACGTCTTTGTGTGCGCCGACCATCCGCTGGCGGGCCGTTCCCGTGTGACGCTCGAGGACCTGGAAGACTATCCCTTCCTGTCCTATGAACAGGGTAGCTACAACTCGTTCTACTATTCCGAGGAGCTGACCTCGACGTTTGAGCGCCGCAAGAATATCCGCGTGCGTGACCGTGCAACGCTGTTCAACCTGGCCATGGGCCTCAACGGCTACACGGTGTGTTCGGGCGTGATCAGCCATGAGCTCAACGGCCCCGGCATTATCTCGATTCCGCTTGATGTGGACGAGTACATGGAGATTGGCATTATTACCCGCAAGAACACCACGCTCACGCGCTACGGGCAGGCCTATATCGACGCGATCCGTCAGCATATTTAGTCCGCGCAGGATCACGCAATCGCCGAATTTGCCTGATGATTGCTACATAGACAAATTCTATGGCGAACAGCGATAAACGCGTATTTTACGATGGCTGTGCGGAGGCTCATACTCTGTCCCGATACATGCAACCAATGCAAAGGGAGATATCTATGAGCGCTTCGACCCAGCTGAAGGCGCCGTTCCGCGCCGATATCGTTGGCAGTTTTCTTCGCCCGCAGGCCGTAAAGGATGCTCGTGCCGCCTATGCCGCGGGCACGCTCGACGACGCTGGCCTTAAGGCCGTTGAGGACGAGGCAATCCGCGACTTGGTGGCCAAGCAAAAGGCGGCCGGTTTGCAGGTGATTACCGATGGCGAGTTCCGTCGTAGCTACTGGCATCTCGACTTTATGTGGGGGCTCAACGGCATTGAACGTCGCGCCTCGCGCACCGGCTATATGTTCCACGACGAGGAGACCACGGCCGATACCGCCGTGGTGACCGCTCCCATCAGTGGCGAGAACCACCCCTTTGTTGAGCACTTTAAGTTCGTCAAAGCGCTCGAGGGCGAAGGCCAGGTCGCGCGCCAGACCATCCCGGCACCGATTCAGACGTTCTCTGAGGTCACGCTTGATCGCTGTGACGGTCAGCAGGAGAGCCTGCGTGCCGTCTACCGGACCGACGAGGAGCTCGCCGATGCCATTGCGGTAGCATATCGCACCGTGATTGCCGACCTGTACGTTGCGGGCTGCCGCAATATCCAGTTCGATGACTGCACCTGGGGTATCTATTGCGACACCGATTTTGTGTCCAAGACCGGCATGAGTCCGGTCGATCTGCAAAAGGTGAGCGAGCTGGGCGTGGCACTCAATAACGCTGCTATCGAAGGCAAGCCCGATGACCTGGTCATTAATACGCACGTGTGCCGCGGCAACTATCACTCGACCTATGCTTTTGAGGGCGGCTACGATCCTATCGCGCCGCACCTGTTTGCACATGAGGATGTCGATGCGTTCTATCTGGAGTTCGATACGCCGCGCGCCGGTGGCTTTGAGCCGCTTAAGTATGTTGCCCCCGGTAAGAAGGTCGTGCTGGGCCTGGTGACGACCAAGGCGGCAGAGCTCGAGGACGAGGGCGCTATCGTCGAACGCATCCACGAGGCCGCAAAGTATGTGCCGCTCGAGAACCTGTATCTGTCTCCGCAGTGCGGCTTTGCCAGCTGCGAGATCGGCAACAAGCTGACCGAGGACGAGCAGTGGGCAAAGATTGCGCTGGTCAAGCGTATTGCTGAGCGCGTCTGGAAATAACGGTACCGTTCGTAGATGGCAGGGTGCGCGGGTCGCTGTACATCACGTACAATGATTCGGATCGTATCGTTCGGGCAGGTAATCAGCTATGCCTGGGCGCCCCTCCATTTTGAAAGGACTCTCATGTCCCAATCCTCGACGCCCGCCGTCGCCGATGCCATCTACGATGCGTCGTCGCTCGGCCGCCCGCGCATGTTCTTACTCGGCCTGCAGCACCTGTTTGCCATGTTCGGCGCCACGGTATTGGTGCCCGTGCTCACCGGTCTCTCGGTCTCGGCGACGCTGTTGTTTGCCGGTTTGGGCACGCTGCTCTTCCACTTCCTGTCGCGCGGCAAGGTGCCTGCATTCCTGGGCTCGTCATTTGCCTTTATCGCGGGCTATGCGGCCATCGCGCCTAATGGCGAGGCGGAGCTTTTGCCCTACGCCTGTCTGGGCGTCGCCTGCGCCGGCCTGCTCTATCCGGTGCTGGCGGCACTCTTCCGTGCATTTGGGGCCAAGCGCGTCATGCGTTTCTTCCCGCCGGTGGTGACTGGCCTCATCGTCATTTCTATCGGCCTGATCCTGGCGAGCTCTGCCATTGCCAACTGCCAGACCAACTGGCTTGTTGCCGTTATCGCTGTGGCCGTGATCGTCATCTGCAACATCTGGGGTCGTGGCATGGTCAAGATCGTGCCGATTCTGCTGGGCGTTGTGGTGAGCTATGCCGTTGCCGCCGCGTTGGGCGAGGTCGATTTTTCGGGCGTTGCCGCCGCTCCGTGGGTCGGTCTGCCCATTGTGTGGGACAACACCGTGTTTGCGCTTTTTGGGCCGCAGTTTGATAGCGGTCTTGCCACGACGGCCATCATCACCATCATGCCGTTGGCCTTTGCGACCATGATCGAGCACATCGGCGATATCTCTGCTATCGGCTCCACCTGCGAGCGCAACTTTATCGCCGACCCCGGCCTGCACCGCACGCTGCTTGGCGACGGCTTTGCCACGATTCTGGCTTCGCTCTTTGGCGCTCCCGCCAACACGACGTATGGCGAGAATACCGGCGTGCTCGCCCTCACGCGCGTGTTCGACCCGCGCGTGATCCGCATCGCCGCCTGCTGCGCTATCGTGCTTTCGTTCTGTCCCAAGTTTGCTGCCGTGATCGCCGCCATGCCGGCGTGCGTCATCGGCGGCGTGTCGCTCGTGCTCTACGGCATGATCAGCGCCGTGGGTGTGCGCAACCTCATCGAGAACCAGGTCGATTTCCAGAACAACCGCAACGTGCTGGTTGCCGCCCTGGTGCTCGTCCTTTCGCTCGGTATTGCCTACAGCACCGCTGGTGCCATCGTGCTGGAGCTGGGCGGCGTGACGATTTCGCTTTCCGGTCTTGCCGTGGGCTCGCTGGTGGGTATTGTGCTCAACGCCATTCTTCCTGGTAACGACTTTGAGTTCGATACCTCGGAGCTCGAGGAATCCGCTGAATAGCGGCTGTGTTCAACTCGGTTAAATGAGCTGGCCATGCGTCCGATGCGCATGGCCAGCTTGTTAGTGCGTCAGAATCCAGTGGATGCCACGCGCCATGCGCAGGTCGGTTTGGGCAAAGTGGTTGCCGGGGTTGAGCTCAAGGGTCGTGGGGATGTTGCGATTGTTGAGCAGCTCCTCCATGGCGCGCGTGTCGTTGAGCACGTGTCGCATCATGCGGTTGGGTGTCTTGGTCTCCTTTTTGCCGAGCGACAGATAGACGGCGTCGGGTGTGCTCGGCATCGTGTTCTCGCGCGCGTAGTCGATAAAGCCGGGAAACCACAGTGACCCCGATGCGCTCGCCACACGGCCGAACGACTCGGTTTGCCAAAGGGCCCACAGCGCAAAGAGGCCTGCCAACGAGTAGCCGGCGATGCCGCGCCAGGTGGGCGGCTGGGGAAGCGATGATTCAGCTTCTGGGATTATCCGGTTCAACAACTCATCAAGAAAGCCGGCAGCCTGTCCGCCAAAAGGCTCGGCATCGCGCACGGTTCCGTCGCATTCCCAGGGGCTCAGCTCGCGATTCCAATCGAGCCCTCCAATGGCGACAAGCATGAACGGCGGGCAGTCAAGCTCCTGGCATGCTTGCCACACGTCGTCGCCATTGTCCATAACGACGGGAAGGTAGATAACGGGTACGCCTTCTGCATGCTCTGAGTATACGGTTATCTGCTTTTGATGCGCTGGCATGGCGGGCTTCTCTCTGCATCCTGATATCGCTGGCCTTCATTGTCGCACGCCGGTGCGGCAGGATGGGCCGCGCTTTGTGGGCGCAAATAGGAAACGCCACCGCCGGAGGGGAGCTCGGCGGTGGCGTGGCTAAGCGGTGGGCTGTCTAGGCGGCTTTAGAAATGCCCTGTCTGCATATAAGGACGTCTACGAGCGCTTGCGGCTCAGTGAAGCGCCCGCAGCGATGGTGGCTGTTCCCACAAGGGCGGTCGCCACGATGGCTGCACTCGAGGCGTCGCCGGTTGTCGCGAGCTTGCCGGTGGCCTTGGCTGCCGTGGTTGTGGCCGCAACGGTCTTGATCGTCTTCGTGTCCTCGGACTTGGAACCCGGCTTGGGGCCCTCGGGCTTAGTCTCGCCGGGCTTCTCCTCGGGTTTGGTCTCCTCGGGCGGCACGATGGCCGCGCTTTTGGCGACAGCTTCGTCATAGGGAGAGTCGATCATGGCGTCGCCCGTACCGATGGTTTGGCCTGCCTCGTAGACGACGCCGTCGCTGAGCTCTTCTTTGTTGCGATAGTCGATGACCTTGCCGCCTTCAGGCGTCAGGATGGTGGAGCCTTCGATCTCGATGGTGCCGATCGCCTTGCCGTCCGCGCTCATAGCAAGGGCGAAGATGGCCGCCGTGTCTCCCTCGGCCGTGACCTTGCTGCGGACGATCGAGATAGTCGCGGGCGTGATGCCCTCACTGGTCTGCGCAAAGATGCCGATGTTCAAGCCCTCAGGCTCAGGGATGGTCTCGCCGTCCCGGTCGCCGCTGTAGTGGTCGGGGCCGTCGCCGCCGGTCTCAGCATAGCGGGCTATAGCCTTGACAACGGAGTCGCTAATGTAGATGTGGCCACCCGCTTCGTTGGGATAGAAGTTTCTGGTGGAGATTGCGGTCGAGAATTCGCCCTCTGCGAACGCATCCACGATTGAGCCGTTCTTGATGACGATGTCGCCTTCGTCGGTGAAGAGGGCGCTGACATCGTCACTTTCTGCACTTGCGCGAACCGTCACGGTCGCGCCATCGAGCGTGATGCCCTTGTAGACATAAAGGCCATATCCAACACCACTTGCGTTAAGGGATGCGTTCGTGACCGCGAGGCTGCTCTTGGCCTTAACGGCATAGTCTTCCTCGGAGCTCGCCTTGACCTGGCTGCCGCCCGCAATCTCGATGTTGCCGCTGGCCCAAATCGCATTGTCCTCGATAGAGCTTGCCTCTACCTTGCCGCCGCCCTTGATGGTGAGGTTCTCGTGAGCATCGATACCCTGATCCTCGGTAGCCTTGGCAGTGACGGTTCCGCTGCTGTCAATCGTGATGTTGTCGTCCGCCCTGATGCCATCCGAATCACCCGTGGCGTTGACGTTGCCTGAGCCCTTGATGGTGAGATCGCCCTTGGCATCGATGGCGTCGCCCTCGGTGCTCGTGGCGTTGACGGTTCCCGCTCCGTCGATGTTGATGTCGCCTTCGGACATGATGGCGTCACTAGAAGACGTCACGTTGAGTGTATCGGATGCGCCGCCTTGAATATTGAGCTCGGCGTCCTCGTTCGTGCCGTTCGTGACCTGGATGCCACTGCCGTTGTCGTTAGTGACGGTGTTGTTGCCTGAGTAACTGACGTTGAGCTTGCCTTCGGCTTCGATTGCGCCGCCGTTGTAGCCGTTGAGCTTCATGTCGTCGGCGCCGTCCCAGTTCCAGGTGCCGGCATCGTCGCCTGCTGCGGCGTTGTATTGGATGCCGCCGACGTTGACCCACTCGGCCGCGAGCGAGACGCTCGGCATGAGCAGCGAGCTCACCGTGAGGGCACATACGGCGCCCACGACGATGCGGCGCGTCACGCGGCGCCAGCTGCCGTGCGCGAGCAGCGTGCGATGGCGCACGTCGGGCTCGACAAAATGGGCTCCTGAGGTTTTGTCATTGCGCTTGGGGGTCTTGAACAAGGCTGCCATGGTTGCTCCCATCCTCATAGGGCCTATGCGACTATATCCAGCGTATCTGCACGATTCAGCTGGCGGTAGTGCCGTTTGGAGGGCAAAATGTCCAAAAATGCCCTTGGGGGATAAGCTGCATACCAATGCGAGCATGCCTTCGATAAAAAGAAAAGCGCGGCGCCGCATTGCGACTCCGCGCCTTGTTGCTCTGCTTTAGCAGGCTATGCCCTTACGCTACGAAGAAGTAGACGAGGAAGGCAAGGGCAGCAACCCACATGAGCGGCTTGATCTTGGAAGCCTCGCCCTTAAAGAGCGCGACGACCACATAGGCGATAAAGCCCAAGCCGATGCCGGCGGAGATGGAATAGGTGAAGGGCACGCCGGCGACAATCATGAACGCCGGGAAGCCCTGCGAGACATCGGACCAGTCGATCTCGGAGGCCTCGCTCATCATAAGGTAACCCACGTAGACCAGGGCACCGCAGGTGGCGGCGCTGGAAACGATGGAGACGACAGGGGAGAAGAACGCGGCGAGAATGAACAGCACGCCGGTGGTGACGGAGGTGAGGCCCGTGCGGCCACCGTCGGCGGCACCGGAGGTGGACTCAACAAAGGTGGTGATGGAGGAGACGCCCATAAAGCCACCGGCAGCGGCGGCCACGGAGTCAACGACCAGAATGGGGCGGATGTCCTCGACATTGCCGTCCTCGGTCAGGAACTCACCCTGTTTGGCGACGGCCATGGCGGTGCCCATGGTGTCGAAGAAGTCGCTCATGAGCAGCGAGAACGCCACGACGAGCAGCATCGGGTCGGTCAGGACCTTCACGATGGCCATGTTGCCGTCGGCGGTGCTGGCAAATGGAGCGCCAAAGGTCGAGAAGTCGAGCGGGGCGATAAGGCCCTCGGGGGCATGGGTGACACCCAACGGGATGCCGGCGATAACGGCGACGATGATGCCGATGAGCAGCGAGCCCGGCACGTTACGGGAGGCCAGGGCAACCGTCACGACAATGGAGATGATGCCGACGATAAAGGTGGGGGAGGTGATGTCGCCCAGACCCACGAGCGTGCCGGCGCCGGCGGTGATAATACCGGCATCGCACAGGCCGATCATGGCGATGAACAGGCCCAGGCCCACGGAGATGGCGTGGCGCAGGACGACGGGAATGGCGTCCATGATGGCCTCGCGCAGGCCGCACAGGACGAGCAGCAAAATGACGATGCCCTCGAGGAAGATGACGCTCATGGCAACGTGCCAGTCACCGCCGCACATAGTGGTGGTGATGCCCGCGATCATGGCGTTGATGCCCAGACCCGACGCGCAGGCGAGCGGACGGTTTGCGAAGATGCCCATGCAGATTGTCATGATGCCGGCGCCCAGGCAGGTGGCGCAGGCAAGCGCGCCTGCATCGATGCCGGCGCCCGAGAGCACCGCGGGGTTGACGGCAATGATGTAGGCCATTGCCAGGAATGTTGTCAGGCCAGCGCGAAGTTCAGTCCCGATCGTGGACTTGCGCTCGCTGACGTGAAATAGTTCGTCCATGCATACCCTTTCCTTGTTCGGCCCCGAGTTTAGGCCGATTGACACGAACTCACCCACTATATCGCCTTTGTGAAGTTGGTGTTCCCCACATGTTGATGTTCGGCGGTTTGTAACGGACGGGCGGTATCTTTCGTATGAAATTGTGTAGGTACCGTATACTTAAGCAGTTACAACGACCCCTATGGAGGAACGTATGATTAAAGAGCTCTGCCACGACGAGGCTATTCTGTCCCAGCGTTGCGAGGTTGCGACCGTCGAGGACGAGTCGGTGGCCCAGGACCTGATCGATACCATCAAGTCGCTCGACGATGCCGGTTGCCTTGCCGCCAACCAGATCGGCGTCACCAAGAAGGTCTGCGTCTATCTGGACGATGCCGGCGAGCCCCATGTGCTTTACAACCCCCGTCTGGTGTTTGGCTTGGGCGCCAGCAAGATGGAGGAGAGCTGCCTGACGCACGACGAGATCACCAAGTCCACGCGCTACATCAAGTGCAAGGTCGCCTATGACGTGATCGTCGATGGCAAGATGCGCGAGCGCAAGCAGGACTTCGTCGGCTTCGAAGCTCAAATGATCCAGCATATGATTGATCACTGTCTCGGTAAACTCGTCTAGGGCGACCACAGCACCGCACCTCGCCGCTCACTCGTCGCTTACGTACCATCAGTACGCTGCGCTCCTCGTTCGGGGCGATCTGCGGCACTGTGGCACCCTAGACCAATCTGTGAGGGTGACTTTATAACGTTCATTCGCAGTTTTGGCCCGGGCGTGACATTGTTGTCATGTCCGGGCTTTTTTGTTTAGCGCATCTTTGTTTGGTGACAATGGGCCTAGTAAGAACGTATCGCTAGGAGGCGCTATGTGCACAAGCATTCGATTTACCGATAATTCTGGCCACATGTATCTGGGCCGCAACCTGGACTGGAGCTTTGGCTATGGTGAGAAAGTCCGCGTTATGCCACGTGGTTTTCATATTCCGTACTCGTTTATCGACGATGCGACGGCCGCACATGCGGTGATCGGCATGTGCATCGACTACAAGAACTATCCCATGTTCTTCGACTGCGGCAACGACGCGGGCCTAGCGGTGGCGGGCCTTAATTTTCCGGGTTATGCGGAGTATGCCAAAGGTCCCGTTGACGGCAAAACCAATATCGCTGCCTACGAGTTTCCCCTGTGGGTGGCGGCGACGTTCTCGACGGTCGATGAGGTCGAGGCGGCGCTGCGCAACACGGCGATCGTGGCAAAGTCAGCCGGCGAAGGCCTGGGCGTCTCGCTACTCCACTGGATTATCGGCGACGGCAAGCGCAGTATCGTGGTTGAGATGATGGCCGATGGCCTGCACGTCTACGACGATCCGGTCGATACGCTTGCCAACCAGCCGACCTTCCCGTGGCATATGGAAAACCTGCGCACGTACATCACGGCGACGAGCGATTTTCCGCCGGCGGCGACGTGGCGTGGCGCCGAGCTCAAGCCCTATGGCGCCGGCGCTGGCATGCGCGGCATCCCGGGCGACTGTTATTCGCCCAGTCGCTTTGTTAAAGCCGCCTATCTCAACGCCAACTATCCGCAAAAGGATAGCGAGGCCGAAAACGTCATCCGCATGTTCCGTTCGCTCGAGGGCGTGGCCATGGTAGAGGGCGCGTCTAAGATGGGTGACGGCAAGTTCGAGAAGACCATCTACACCGGCTGCTTTAGCGCGCGAACGGGCAATTACTACTACTCAACCTATGAAGACCCGTCGATTCGCTATGTGAGCCTTATGGATGCCGAGGGCGCGAGCCCTGACAGACTCGTGGTTCCCGAGCCGCGTCGTTCGTAGCTCACCGTCTTGCTGCAATGAAAGGCGGCCCTGCATCTCGCTGAGGTGCAGGGCCGCTTGCCTAGACGTACGGTGGGCTAGAAGTTGGCGTCGTTGAGCTGTTCGCTCTCGAGTCCGTCGAGCTGCTGTTGCTCGGGTGTGTCGGCAACGCTTTCGAGCTGCTCGGTGGGGTCGACGTTCATGCTCTTGCCGGCTTCATTGCCGTTGACCAGGTCGTTCGAGAAGATGTCGACTTCCATTTCCTCGGCTTCCTCAATTTGAACCTCGAGCGGCACCTGGGTGCGCTCGAGCTTAACGGCGGGGCGCATGCGGGCAAAGAGCGGCACGTACTCGATGATGATTGCCGAGTTCTCGAGGCCGTACCAGCGTGCGGGACTTCCGCATGCGCGGCGGACGGCATACTTGATGGCCATGACGCGATGGTCATTGCGGTTGATGTCCGTCTCGGGGGCAAGCATCTTGCGCAGCATGCAAAAGCGGAAGTCGCCCACGTTGCCACGCGTCTCGTAGATGGAGTAGGTGTGGTGCTGCGGGGGCAGCTCGCCCGATGCCATCAGATCACCGACGATCTGGCGCAGATACGCGTTGATGCGTTGGTTGACCTTAAAACCAAGATCCAGGCGCACGCGGAACAAGAAGTCGGTGCCAAAGGTCTCGACGGAATACTCGTGCGTAAACGGCTCGTCGGTAACGTGGACGTTGATGAACCAGTAAGCCTTGGCGCGCTTGGGGTGCTTGTCCAAGATGGAGTAGAGCACGTCGCGGTCGAGCGTGAGCGGATCGGGACTGTTGGTGAGGAACACCAGGTTGTCGGCGAGCACGGGATAGGTCTCGTCGTGGCGCAGGCGATCGAGCTGGTCGATGTACTTGGAGACGGGCAACAGAATCGTCTGCGTGCGCTCGATGGCGGTGCCGCGGCGCCACACGTACATAAGGCCAAACAGCAGGGCTGCGAGGAAGATCATCACGTAGCCGCCGTCAAAGAACATGGTGAGGCACGAGGCAAAGAAGCACAGCTCTATAGCGCCAAAGAGCAGGGCGAAGAGGCAGGCGCCCAGCTTGTGCTTGAGGATGCCGGCGATGTAGCTCGTCAAAAGCGTCGTGGTCATGAGCATAGTCACGGTGATGGCGAGGCCGTAGGCGCTCTCCATGCGCTCGGAGTTTTGGAACAGCAGCACGATAAAGATGCAGCCGACCCACATGATGTTGTTGACAAGCGGAATATAGAGCTGGCCCTTGGTGTCGCTGGGGTAGTGGATGCGCAGGTGCGGCATGAGGTTGAGGCGCGTTGCCTCGGAGACCAGTGAGAACGAGCCGGTGATGAGCGCCTGCGAGGCGATGATGGCCGCCACGGCCGAAAGCACGATGGCAAAGGGGCGCAAAGGCTCGGGGAGCATCATGTAGAACGGGTTGACGATGTCCATGGCGAGCATCTGGGGGTTGTTGTTATTGGCAAGCAGCCAGGCGCCTTGGCCCAGGTAGTTGAGGATAAGCGCGGCCTTTACGAACGGCCAGGATGCATAGATGTTTGCCTTGCCCACGTGACCCATGTCCGAGTAGAGCGCCTCGGCGCCGGTCGTCGACAGAAAGACGAAGCCGAGCACCATGATGCCCGAATGGTTGATGGGCGAGAACAGGAACATGATGCCGCGGATGGGGTTGAGCGCACGCAGGATGGACAGGTTGCCGAGCATATTAAACAGGCCGGCGCCCGCCAGGAACAGGAACCACAGCGTCATGAGCGGACCGAACAGCTTGCCGATCGACGAGGTGCCGGCGCGCTGCATCGCAAAGAGGCCGCAGATAATGATGATGGTAATGATGATGACGTTGGTCTGGCCGTCGCCAAGCAGGGCGTGACCCCACTCGATGGTGCGTAGGCCCTCGATGGCCGTGGTGACCGTGACGGCGGGGGTGAGGATGCCGTCGGCGAGCAGTGCCGCGCCGCCGATCATGGCGGGAAGGATCAGCCACGGCGCCACCTTGCGTACAAGGCTGAACAGGGCAAAGATGCCGCCTTCGTTGTGGTTATCGGCCTTCATGGCGATAAGCACGTACTTAACGGTGGTCACGAGCGTCATGGTCCAGATGACGAGCGAAAGCGCGCCCAAGATCATGTCCTCGCTCACCGTGCCGATGCCGCCGTTGTTGGCGACGATCGACTTCATGGTGTACATGGGGCTCGTGCCGATGTCGCCGTAGACGACGCCGAGCGTAACGAGCAACATGCCGGCGGATAGAGGGATGGCTCCGTGCCTGCCCTGAGCATGCTGGCCCTGGAGCTTTGCCTCCGAATTGTTGTGTGCCACGTGGACTCCCTTTAGACATCTGTTTGCTGTTGCGGCAGCAAACCTTTATGCCGTCTTTATACATACAAGAGCAGTTTGGCACATTGGGGTGTTTTAGACAATAATCCCCAGCTGGGGATTAAAGGGACGTGGTCAGATGAGGTTGTTTCGGCGCATTTCAAAACAGAGGCGAACCCGTCGTGTGCCCTTGCTGCAAGTTGGGCCATGGGCACGCCTCTGCTTTGAAACTGAAGAGGGGCTTTTAAGCGCGAGCCGTTTGGGCAACAGCGCTTTTGGCGCTTGGGTGCCTACCGGCGAGCTCGCAAAAGATCGCACCGCCAATGATGAGCGCGGCGCCCATCAGGCGGACCGGTGTCATGGCCTCGTCCAAAAGCGCGACGGAGAACACAACGGCCGAGAGTGGCTCAAGATAGCCGACGACGGCGACGGTCTGCACGGGTAGCTTGGCGACGGCGCTAAAGTAGAGCAGGCAGCCCAGGCCGGTATTGACGATGCCGAGCATAATGACGGCGCGCCAATCGATCGTGCCTGCGATGCCGGCAGTCAGGAACGACGGCATGCCCTGGGTGGCGAGTGTAAGCACCAAGGCGGTCACAAAGGCTGCGCTTACTTGGAGCGTTGAGTTTTCGAGGCCCTCAATATGCGGTGCGCCTTTACTGGCAATAACCATGAGGGCGTAGCAGAAGGCCGAGGCGATTCCGCAGACAATGCCCGCGATGGGCATGCTGCCGCCTAAGCCCTGTGCCGCGATAAGGAAGGCACCACAGGCGACGGCGATAAAACCGGCGATTTTGCCACCGGTGAGCTTTTCGCCAAATACGATGGGAGAGAGGCCCATGACGATGATGGGACCGCAGTAGTACAGCAGTGACGAGATGCCCACGCCGATTGTCTGATAAGCCCGGAACAGGAAGATCCAGCTAGCGCCGAGGGCTGCCCCCGACACGATGAGTGCGACCGTCTCGCGGGGATGAGAGGGTGCTTGCAAGTTGTGCCGTTGGGTCGCGATCAGAATGATGGCAAGTGCAAGGGCGCCAAGGAAGGTACGTAGCAGCACGATATCGGAGCTCGGCAGTGCAATGGCGGCGGCAACGATGCCGTTAGAGCCAAAGAGCAAACATGCCGCAAGATATGTAATAAGCCCTTTGTTCATGCACTGCCGTCCCCTCTATAACCCGTGCAAGACCACTATGTGTGAGCGGGCATTAGAAGAAAAGCGAATATAATGCATAGTTGACATGACAAAAGCTCATGCAAAGACGGAGGCGCATCGTGGAGACCAATATTCAAAAGATGCAAGTGCTGCTCGAGACGGTGCGGGCGGGCAGTTTTACGCGCGCCGCCGAACGACTGAATTACTCGCAATCGGGCGTGAGCCGTATGGTGGGCGACCTCGAAGCCGATTGGGGCTTTAAAGTACTCGATCGTAGTCGCGAGGGCGTGGTGCTTTCTGCCGACGGGCAGCAGATTATGCCGGCCGTTGAGGCGTTGTGCGAGGAGTTCGGCCGCCTGCAGCGACGGGTGGACGAAATGTGCGGGCTTATGCGTGGCAAGATTTGCATCGGGACGTTTTCGAGCGTGGCGACTCATGTGCTGCCGTCGGTTATTGCGCGCTTTCGTGCCGATCATCCAGGCGTCGATTACGAATTGCTGATGGGTGACTACTCCGAGATTGAACAGTGGGTGGCGCAGGGGCGTTGCGATCTTGGGTTTATTCCTCGTGAGCCGCGAGCGGGTGGCGTAACGTCACGTTCGTTGGTGCAAGACGAATTGATGGCCGTGGTGCCGGCTAGCTCTCTGCTTGCCGAGAGGGACGCCATTTCCCTTGCCGATATGGCAGCCGAGCAGTTTATTTTGCTGGAACGTGGCAGCGATGACGAGATCACGCCGCTGTTTCGCCGTGCGGGCTTGTCGGTGAACTCCAAGCTGTCGACCTGGGATGACTATGCGATCATGGCAATGGTCGAGGATGGCCTGGGCGTGAGTATCCTTCCGGCGCTTATTCTGCGTCGTTGTCAGTTCGACGTTGCCGTGCGTCCGCTCGAGGGACATCCGCATCGACAGATTAACGCGATTTATCGCACGGCCGATGTCTCGCTTGCGGCCGCGCGTTTCCTTGAGTATCTCTAACTGCGCGCGTGCCGTTATCCGCTTTGGAGTAAATCTTGGAGCCCAGCACTTTTTCTTATGAAATTGAACTTTTAGAAAATGTGCGGCGCTATACTGCTGCCTAAATTGAACTCAGGTTCAATTCGTGTTCTATAAATTGAACTTTGCCAGCAAGGAGGTTCCTGTGGCCCAAGAGACGTTTAGCGATCGTCTGCGACAGGCTATGTCCGATCGCGATGTTCGTCAGTCGGATGTGATCCGTGCGTCGGAGATGCTCGGCAAAAAGCTCGGCAAGAGCCAGATGAGCCAATATGTGAGCGGCAAGACGATTCCGCGACGCGATGTGGCGGAGCTGCTCGCCCGGATTTTGGAGGTCGATGTTACCTGGCTGCTCGCCGGCGACGCCGACCATGCAAAAAGCCCGTTGCCAAGCGAAGATGTAACTTCTGAGCCCACCACCAAACCTCAAATTGCAAGGAGCACCACCATGCGTACTTTTTCTAAATCCACCAAGCTCGATAACGTTCTGTATGACGTGCGCGGCCCCGTCGTCGATGAGGCGGCCCGTATGGAGGACGAGGGCGAGCGCATCCTTAAGCTCAATATCGGCAACCCGGCGCCCTTTGGCTTCCGCACGCCCGACGAGGTCATCAAGGACATGCGCCAGCAGCTGCCCGACTGCGAGGGTTATTCCAACTCGCGTGGTCTGTTCTCCGCGCGCAAGGCGATCATGCAGTATTCGCAGATCAAAGGCCTGCCTAACGTTCAGATGGAGCACATTTACACGGGCAATGGCGTGTCCGAGCTTATTCAGCTTTCGATGAACGCGCTGCTCGACAATGGTGACGAGATCTTGATCCCCAGCCCCGACTATCCGCTGTGGACGGCGTGCGCGACCCTTGCCGGTGGTCATCCCGTGCATTATCTGTGCGATGAGCAGGCCGATTGGTATCCCGATCTGCAGGATATGGAGTCCAAGATCACGAGTGCGACTAAGGCGCTCGTCATCATCAACCCCAATAACCCCACGGGCTCGGTTTATCCGCGTGAGGTGCTCGAGGGCATCGTCGAGATTGCGCGTAGGCACCAGCTCATGATTTTTGCCGACGAGATCTACGACCGTCTATGCATGGACGGCTACGAGCATGTTTCGATTGCCTCTCTCGCTCCCGATCTGCCCTGCGTTACCTTTAGTGGTCTTTCCAAGTCGCACATGATCGCGGGCTATCGCATTGGCTGGATGGTGCTTTCGGGCAACCAGCGCTGCATGAGCGACTTCATCATGGGCATCAACATGCTCTCCAATATGCGTCTGTGCTCCAATGTGCCGGCTCAGTCTATTGTGCAGACGGCGCTTGGCGGCCACCAGTCTGTCAACGACTACATCCGTCCCGGCGGCCGCGTGTACGAGCAGCGCAACTTTGTGTACGAGGCGCTCAGCAAGATTGATGGCATTTCGGTGGTCAAGCCGCGCGCGGCGTTCTATATCTTCCCCAAGATGGATGTGAAGAAGTTCAACATCACGGACGACGAGCAGTTTGCCCTTGACCTGCTGCACGAGAAGAAGATTCTGATCACGCGTGGCGGCGGCTTTAACTGGGGCGAGCCCGACCACTTCCGCATCGTCTACCTGCCGCGCATGGAAGTGCTCAAAGAGTCTCTCGAAGACCTGGCCGACTTCTTCGATCACTATCGTCAGAGCTAAGGGATAGAGTCTCCATACAACTGAAACGCTCTGTAGCCTTTTCGTTCCGCCGTTCTACCGAACGGCGGACCGCTTGACGCTGCGCGAGCCGCATTCACGCCAATCTGACGTTCAACTTCAAGGGCGCGACCAGAAGGTCAGCGCCCTTTCGTTTCGCGTCATCTTGGCGCAAATGCGACTCGCTCGCTGTCGTGTGCTCAACCTGCATCGTTAACATGATCCACATGCGACGGAGCAAAGCGGTTTATTTTCCTTGGCTGTCTAAATAACTATGCCTTGGCAATGGTCGATTTCGTGTTGGATGATCTCGGCGGTGTAGCCCGAGAAGTTTTTGATGCGGTGGACGAAGTTCTCGTCCAGATACTCGACCTTAATACGGCGATAGCGGGTGCAGGGGCGCTCGCCGACCAGTGAAAGACATCCCTCGCTCGTCTGATAGGCATTGACCTGCTCAAGAATCTGCGGGTTGTACATGAGCAGCGACTTGCCGCCGTCCTTGACGCAAATGATGCGTTTGCGCACGCCGACCATATTGGCGGCGAGGCCGACACATTCATGCTCGTGTTCGTGAAGGGTGTCCAGAAGGTCCTGCCCGGTAGCGGCGTCTTCGGGGGTGGCATCCTCGGAGGGTAGGCGTAAAAAGAACTCGGACTTCATGATGGGCTTAATCATGGCGGGCTCCTTAAGGTGGGCTCGTTTGGTTCACGTCATGATACCGCGACATGTCGCATTAATGTGTGCACATAGATTCTGCAGCTAGACTGGCAATCGACACCATAAACTAATGGACGTTTTGCCGAGAGGCATGAATGTTTAAAGCGCAAAGAGTGCGCGACGGGCCCCGCGAATGGGGCGATGATGCCCGAGAGGGCCAAGAAGGAGTCTCATGTCTGAGAACGAAGAGATCATGAACGAGACCGAGAACGAGACCATGGCTGCCGAGGTCGAGGCAGTCGAGACCGTGGAGACCGAAGCTGCCGAGGTTGAGGCTGCTGACGAGGTTTCCGCCGAGGAGGAGGCCGAGGTTGTCGAGGCCGCCGCAGATTACGATGACGAAGAGCTGATGGACAAGATGCAGAAGGCCGCCCGCCTGCTGCGCAGCCGTCGCTTTGCTATTTCCAAGGAAGAGGAGGCCAAGGCCGAGCGCATGGCGAACATCGAGCGCGCCATTAAGCTCCTCGACCTTAAGCCCAAGATGGAGCAGAAGGAGATGTCCGACCTGCTGGGCATGCGCCTTCGTGAGCTCGATGGCCTGATGGCCGAGGCCGAGGCTGCTGATCTGGTCGGTCGCATCGACGACGCCGAGGGCGATATGCGCAAGATCGTCGTCTTCGCTGCCGAGGATGCTGCCGAGGGCCTGGTCGAGCTTGCCAACAAGAAGGAGAAGCTCCTCCCCGAGCTTTCCTACGAGGAGGCCACCGAGCTGATGGCTGCCCTCGATAAGGTTATCGCCCCGCTCGTCGCCATGGGCCTGGACGAGGACCGCGGTCCTCGCGGCGGTCGTGACGATCGTGGTGGCCGCGGCGGCGACCGTGGCGGTCGCGGCGGCTTTGGCGATCGCGGTGGCCGTGGCGGTGACCGCGGCGGTCGCGGTGGCGACCGTGGCGGCCGCGGCGGCTTTGGCGACCGCGGCGGCGACCGTGGCGGTCGCGGTGGCTTCGGCGGCAACCGTGGTGGCTATGGCGACCGCGGCGGCAACCGTGGCGGCTTCGGTGGCAACCGTGGCAACGATCGCGGCGGTCGCGGTGGCGACCGTGGCGGCCGCAACGGCGGCGGCTTCCGCGGCAACCGCTTCTAATTAGTTACGGCGTTTTACCAAACGCCGTAACGGCTCGACGCTGCGCGCCCACCAGAGCGACAACTTGTCATTCAAAGAGGACGGCATGACCAGAAGGTCTATGCCGTCCTCTTTTCATGCCAATTTGTTCGCTCTGGTGGGCGCTCGCTGTCCGCCCTCTACCTACGACGTTGACCTGGTAGTCATTGGGGACGTTCTTAAATGACTAGTCGTTGGGGACGTTCTTGTTTGACTAGTCGTTTAAGAACGTCCCCAACGACTACATAGCATGAGAGTGGATAATCTCTCGTTTCTGTTCTTCCTACATTTGCAGGAATAGTTCGTGGAGGCGGGTGTCTTCGTCGAGTTCGGGGTGGAAGGTTACGCCGAGCTGGTTGCCTTGGCGGGCGGCGACGATGCGGCCGTCGACTTCGGCCAGGGCCTCAGCGTCGCCGTGGACCTCAACGATGCGGGGTGCGCGGATAAAGGTCAGTGGCACCTCATCGTCAATGCCGTCGACATGGCCCGTCGTTCTAAAGCTGCCGAGTTGGCGACCATAGGCGTTGCGCTCTACAAGCACATCCATGGTTGCCAGGCGCGGCGTGCCCTTGTCGTCGTGCACTGCCAGTTCGCGTGCCAGCAGGATCAAGCCTGCACAGGTGCCTAGTACGGGCATGCCGCCGTCGATGCGGTCGCGAAGTTCGTCAAGCATTCCCAGCTCCTCAAGCAGCTTGCCCTGTACCGTCGACTCACCGCCGGGAAGCACCATGCGGTCAAAGTGCTGCTTCAGATCGGCGGCTTGACGCAGTTCAACGCAACGTGCGCCCAGCTCGCGCAGCCTTGCCTCGTGCTCGGCAAAGGCGCCTTGGACCGCCAGCACTGCGACCGTCTGGTCTGCGTAATCGCTCATGTGCGATCCTTTCTGCTTGGACTAGCGTCCGCGCTCTTCCATGATGATCTCGATCTCGTCGGCGTTGATGCCCACCATAGCCTCGCCCAAATCCTCGGAAAGCTCGGCGATGAGCTTGGCGTCGGTAAAGTTCGCGACGGCCTTGACGATGGCGGCGGCGCGCTTGGCGGGGTCGCCGCTCTTGAAGATGCCCGAGCCCACAAAGACGCCCTCGGCACCCAGCTGCATCATCAGTGCGGCATCGGCGGGCGTCGCCACGCCGCCGGCGGCGAAGTTGACCACCGGGAGCTTGCCCGTGGCGTGGACCTCGCGCACCAGCTCGACCGGAACCTGCAGCTGCTTGGCCGCCTCAAAGAGCTCGTCGTCGCGCAGGGCAACAACGTCGCGGATCTGCTTTTGAATCTTGCGCATGTGACGCACGGCCTGGACGACGTCGCCCGTGCCCGGCTCGCCCTTGGTGCGAATCATCGTGGCGCCCTCGGCAACACGGCGCAGCGCCTCGCCCAGGTCGCGGGCACCGCAGACAAATGGCACGTCAAACTGGGTTTTGTCGATGTGATAGACATCATCGGCAGGGGAGAGGACCTCGGACTCATCGATGTAATCGATCTCGATGGCCTGCAGGATTTGCGCCTCGACGATGTGGCCGATGCGGCACTTGGCCATAACGGGGATGGAGACGGCTTCCTGGATGCCCTTGATCATCTTGGGATCGCTCATGCGCGAGACGCCGCCCGCGGCGCGGATGTCGGCAGGAATGCGCTCGAGCGCCATGACGGAGCAGGCGCCTGCCTCTTCGGCGATGCGTGCCTGCTCGGGTGTGGTGACGTCCATGATGACGCCGCCCTTGAGCATCTGCGCGAGCTCGCGATTGAGTTTGACGCGATCGGCCTTGCTGGTCAGTTCTGCCATGGTTACTCCCTTGTGTGGCATGTGCATTGCTTGACGGAACATCCTATAGGGGAGCTGGGTATAGCGGAATAATCAGTTTTAGAGATAATAGTAAGGTCAGACTAATACCAGATTGAACGGCTCGATAAGGCCAGGTGACGTACTCATGCTTGATTACAATTTGGAGCAACGCGGTGAAGCATCGCTCTATGAGTATGTTTACCAGCGAATTCGAGATGATATCGTTGCCGGGCGCATTGCGTCGGGTGAACACCTGCCATCAAAGCGCGCCTTTGCCAGTCATCTGGGAATTAGTGTCATTACCATCGAGAATGCATATAGCCAGTTACTTGCCGAGGGCTATATCTGCTCAATGCCACGTCGCGGCTACTATGCGTGCGAGCTTCCCAAAGCTCCGGTCCTGGCTTCGGCTGCGGAGGATGCTGATCGAGATGCCGCTCCTGCGAGTTCCGGCGTTCATGACTCCTATGGGCAGCCCGAGCGATTCGACGCACTCTCTCCCTCTGCTTTGGAAGCCGCGCGCCTCTGGCAAAGCGCGCTGCGGGCGACGTTGACGTCCGAAGACGAGCGCGAAATCTTCTCGCCCGCGCCCGCGCAAGGCACCGCTCGGCTGCGGTGCGCAATCGCGCGTCATCTTCGCGGAACGAGGGGCATGAACGTCAATCCTGACAACATCGTCATCGGTGCGGGCGCGCAGCTGCTCGACACAATGCTTGTTCAGCTTCTTGGTGCGGACAAAGTGTATGCCGTCGAAGACCCTGGCTACCTGCGCCTCACGCGCATCTACCGGGCCATGGGATGCGAAGTCAGGCATGTTCCGCTGGATGATGAGGGCGTGAGCTTAGACGTCCTGCGTGAAGCTAAGGCGGATGTTTTGCACCTGATGCCGTCTCATCAGTATCCGACGGGTCTCGTGACAACCATTTCGCGACGTTATGCGTTATTGAGTTGGGCCGCCGAGCTGTCGGGCCGATACCTGATCGAGGATGACTTCGATTGCGAGTTTCGCCTGGCAGGCCGCCCCATTCCGGCGCTTGCGTCTATTGATGCCGCATCGTCTGTGATCTACACCAATACCTTTTCGAAGAGCCTGTCCTCCGCGCTGCGTCTGGCATATATGGTTTTGCCGGACGAGCTCATGGATAGATTCAATCGAGAGTTGGGCTTTTACGCTTCGTCGGTGAGTTCTATCGACCAGGTTGCGCTGGCACGATTGCTGGAGACGGGCGAATACGAGCGCCATGTGAACCGCGTGCGCGTTCGCGCTCGTGAGACGCGTGATGGTCTGGTGGCGCTTGTGCGGAAGGCGTTTCCGGCGGGGGAGGTCTCGATTGAACATGCGGAAGCGGGCCTTTACTGCACCGTGGTTGCGGAGCGCGGAGTGGGCGGAAGCTCTTTTGGGCGGGCCCTCACGCGCTCGAGTATCCCTTTTGTCGATATCAGTGACTGTTATTGGTGTGCCGATGGCGCATCTGTCCCTGAAAACTCAAGTCAAATTCTTGTTCAGTATGAAGATTTGAGTCCAAAAGTGCTAACTACCTTGGAATTGCAGCTAATGGGGCACTCTGCAACCTAAGTGAGTAGACTTTTGGAACTTTGGCGACCAGGCGGTTTTGTAACAAGCTATCTACCTGCGGTTTTGAAAAGCAGGACGACCGTCCTGCTGGGGATGTTCAAAAAAGTCTACTCACTTGCCGCGCAAAGCTTCTGCATGAGAAAAAAAGGGGTTTTCAACAGAACTTCGTCCAGTTCTCGGTAAGCTTTTGGTCAGTTGGGGAGGGCTGTTGAAAACTCAGCAGTCCGTTCGGTGCCATTTTTGGTGCGTTCGCGCCAATGCGCGACAGGCTGGGTTGGAATTCGTGTTTTCCTGTGCCTATGAAGGATCTGCTTTGTGACATATCGGCTTTTAGGTACTGGCGTTTGCCCCCTCAGGTCCGCGCTTTGTGTCCGCCGCTTCCACGGCCGGAAGAAGATCGGCAGCGATATGACCTCGCCCGTAGCCCGACGGCTGCGGTTGCGCTCGGCTTTCCGTTGTATACATTGGTTCGGACGAGAAACAAGCGGACTTGTCCTGCCAGCATTAGACAGCGGCTGTTCCTCGGTGAGCTCCCCAGGGAATCCGTGCTGGAAACGGAACATGGATTTTTGATTACGTCTCCTCTGCTGACGGCATTCATCATGTCGCGGCATCTGACGGATTTTCAGCTTCTTTTGGTATTGGCGGAGATGTGTGGCCTGTTTGCGGTGTGCGCTTTGCCGACGACACTTGAGGTGGAGCTTACGCATGCAATTGATTCGGGCGCGATTTCGACAACGTTCGGTTGGGTGCGCTGCCCGTCCGAGGACGGCACCGCTTCAAATTTATGGCGTCGAGACGCTTTGGTTTTGGGCAGAGACCTTGACCGTTTTTGTTCAGATATTTGCGGGATACGTTACGGCAATAGATTTATGGCGGTATCGCAACTCGTTCCATTGGGTGCCGCGTCGCCTTTTGAGGTAGAGGCGTATTTGTTGCTTGGACTGCCGCGAGCCCTGGGAGGCGAAGGGTTTTGCGGCATAGAGCTCAATGTCGAAGTGGCGCTAAGCGCAAGTGCTCGAGCGATTGTGGGAAAGTCCCGTGTATATATTGACCTGCTTCTTTCTTCGCCGGACGGCAGGCGACAGGTGGCCATTGAATGTCAGGGAAAGGCCTCGCACGGACGCGCAGGGGATGGCTTGCGTGACGCAGACCGCATGACGGCCCTTCAGGCCATGGGTTACGATGTACTTCTCCTGACACACAGACAGATATCCGATGAGGGTAGATTCCGTGCGATCGTTAAGGCCGTATGCAGGATGCTCGATGCTGAATATCGTGATAAAAGCTCAGATGAGCAGAGGGCTGAGACATTGCTCCGGTCTGAACTATTCGTTGACTGGACAAAATTGGGAGAAATTGACGGAAAGATGCCCGTTAGACACAAAACAGCTCGATCGTGGACGGCTGCGGTTCTAAGTGAGTAGACTTTTGGCACTTTGGCGACCAGGCCGTTTTGCAACAAGTCATTTACCTGCGGCTTTATAAAGCAATATGGATGGTGTGCTCGGCAAGTTCCAAAAAGTCTACTCACTTAGTTTTTGACGAGAAGCCGATGCCTAAGGTGGTCCTATTTCAGGGAGTTAACAAGTTCGTGAGGAATGAAAAAGGCCCGAACCATGTGGTCCGGGCCTCAAAGAGCTAGAGATTATGTCTCAGGCGGCTGGCTTAGCCAAAGTAGCGCTTGAGCAGGCCGGCGAAAGCCTTGCCGTGACGAGCCTCGTCGCGAGCCATCTCGTGGACGGTGTCGTGGATGGCATCGAGGCCAGCGGCCTTAGCGCGCTTGGCGAGGTCGGTCTTGCCGGCGGTAGCGCCGTTCTCGGCCTCAACACGCATCTCGAGGTTCTTCTTGGTGGAGTCGGTCACGACCTCGCCCAGGAGCTCAGCAAACTTGGCGGCATGCTCTGCCTCCTCGTAAGCAGCCTTCTCCCAGTACAGGCCGATCTCGGGGTAGCCCTCGCGATGAGCGACGCGTGCCATGGCCAGATACATACCGACCTCGGAGCACTCGCCCTCAAAGTTGGCGCGCAGGTCGTTGACGATGTCCTCAGAGACACCCTCCATCTTGGCAACGCCCACGACGTGCTCGGCGGCCCACTCAAGCTGGCCCTCCTCCTGCTTCAGGAAACGAGAACCGGGAACGCCGCACTGGGGGCACTTGAAGTCCTCGGGCAGCTGGTCGCCGTCGAACTCTTCCACATAACCGCAAACGGGGCAAACAAACTTCATGATTCGATCCTTTCGATCGATGGCGATGGGGCGCTTGTCCGGTCCCTTATGGGCCCTCTCCGGACGCGCGTCTTGACGAGTTCTATTATCCATAAATGAGACTGAATGTGAAGCCTATTAGGAATGATTTTTAATAAAACAATTTTGAGCATGTGAAGATGTTGATTGATTAACGGTTGGAAGGCCTTGTGCGGCCGTCGATGAGTACAATCGGTCGAGCAAATGTTGACGCATCAACAAATGAGGGAGTTTCCTGTATGCATCTAGCCCGTCGTGCCTGGTGCCGAACATATCAGACTGTTTTTCGTATCGCCCTGCCGGTGCTGCCCTATACCGAGCCGCATATTTTGGAGCACGCCGAGGATGCGCCCGTGATGCTTCAAAAGCGCTCGATTCAGCACGTTCTTATCGTGACGGACCCCGGTATTGCCCGTTTGGGGCTTACGGCACCGCTCGAGTGCGCGCTCGCGTCCAAGGGAATCGGCGTGACGGTCTATGCCGAAACGCGCGCGAACCCCACGGTCTCGAATGTGGAGGAAGCGGCGGAGCTGTATCGCGAGAGCGGTTGCCAAGCCATTATTGGTTTTGGCGGCGGCTCGGCCATGGACTGCGCCAAGGGCGTAGGCGCGCGCATCGCGCAGCCCAACAAGCCCATCAACAAGATGCGCGGCCTGCTGCGTATTCATCGTCTCTTACCGTTGCTCATTGCCGTTCCCACCACAGCCGGAACGGGAAGTGAGGTCACACTTGCGGCGGTTATTACCGATGACAAGACACACTATAAGTACCCCATTAACGACTTTGTGCTCATCCCGCGCTTTGCGGTGCACGATCCCGAGTTTACGCGCGGGCTGCCGGCTGCCATTACGGGGCAGACCGGCATGGATGCCCTGACGCACGCTGTCGAGGCATTTATTGGACGCAGCACCACGTCCTATACGCGCAAGATGGCGCGCCAGGCGGTGCAGCTTATCCACGATAGTCTGCTCGAGGCTTACGAGCATGGTGACAATATGCGTGCACGCCGCAACATGCTTACAGCGGCGTATAAGGCGGGCGTGGCATTCACGCGCTCCTATGTTGGCTATGTTCACGCGATCGCGCACAGCCTGGGCGGTCGGTACGGGATTCCGCACGGCTTGGCCAATGCCATCATCCTGCCGCACATGCTGCGCGCTTATGGGGAGGCCGCCGAAGCCAAGCTTGCCGACCTGTCCCGCATGGCGGGCGTCGCCGCGCCCGACGCGGCGGACAGCGTGGCGGCTGCGGCCTTTATCGACTGGATTGATCGCATGAACACCGCCCTGGGCATTCCCAAATATGTGACGGGCATTCGCCGCTCTGACATTCCGCAGATGGCGGCACACGCCGATGCCGAGGCCAATCCGCTGTACCCCGTTCCGCTTTTAATGGGCCGTTTGGAGCTGGAGCATATGTACGAGGTCGTTGCGGGTGGTATGTTTGAGGACGAGAACTAGGAGGGTGCCATGAACACCGAGGAAATTGCGCGCATCGTCGGCGAGCAGCGCGCCTACTTTAAAACGCATGCTACGTTTGATGTGGATGCTCGCCGTCGCGCGCTCGTGAGCCTGCGCGATGCGGTGAGGGCCCACGAGGACGATATCGCCCATGCGCTCAAAACCGATTTGGGTAAATCGCATGACGAGGCTTATATGTGCGAGATTGGCACGTCGCTTTCCGAGATTCGTCATCAGATCGCACATGTGGCTCGATGGAGCCGCCCGCGCCTTCGTCCGTGCGACCTCGCCAACGCCATTAGTGTGTGCAAGACGCAGTCGGTTCCCCATGGTGTCACGCTTATCATGGCGCCCTGGAACTATCCGTTTTTGCTGACGCTTGAGCCTCTCGCGGGTGCGCTTGCCGCGGGTAATACCGTGGTCATTAAGCCGAGTGCCTATGCCCCGGCGTCGAGCGCGGTGCTCAAGCAGATTTGCGAGGAGGCGTTCGATCCGCGTTTGGTGACGGTTGTTGAGGGTGGTCGCGCCGAGAATGAAGCGCTGCTCGACGAGTGCTGGGACAAGATCTTCTTTACCGGCAGCGTTCCGGTTGGCAAGCTCGTCATGGAGCGCGCGAGCAAGAATCTCACGCCTGTCACGCTGGAGCTGGGCGGCAAGAGCCCCTGCATCGTGGATGCGACGGCAAACCTGCGCGTAGCGGCACGGCGCATTGCCTTTGGCAAGTGGCTCAACGTGGGACAGACTTGCGTGGCTCCCGACTACCTGCTGGTGGACGCACACGTGCACGATGAGCTGCTGGAGCTGATCAAAGAAGAGGCGCGCCGCATGTTTGGCGAGCATCCGCTCGACAACGAGGACTATGGCCACATCGTTAACGCCAAGCATTTTGAGCGCGTTCGCGGGCTCATCGATTCCGATAAGGTCGTGCTTGGAGGCACGGCGCGCGAGGCGTCGCTCAAGATCGAGCCGACGATTCTGGATGGTGTGACGCCGGACGACGCCGTGATGCAGGAGGAGATTTTCGGTCCCATCTTGCCGGTTCTGACGTTTGAGAACTTGGACGAGGCCGAGACGTTTATTACGGATCGTCCGACGCCGCTCGCCCTGTACATCTTTAGCCAGGACCGTGCGGTTCAGCAACGCTTTGTGCGCTATGTGCCCTTTGGCGGCGGCTGCGTTAATGACACCATCATGCACTTGGCAACCAGCCATATGGGCTTTGGCGGCATGGGTGCGAGCGGCATGGGTCAGTACCATGGCCGCGAGAGCTTCGATACGTTTAGCCACAAGAAGAGTATCGTGAACAAGGCAACGTGGCTGGACGTGCCGTTCCGCTACGCTCCCTATGCGAGCTGGAAGCACAAGTTCGTGCGCATGTTTGTGCATTAGAAAAAGGTGCGGGTAATACGAACAGGTGTTCCTATTACCCGCATTTTGCGTTAGACTGCTGCTATGGGGCACGGATGGGCCAACTCCCTATAGAAGGGATTTGGTATGAACGTTAGCGATGTTATTTCGTTATTGGCGTTGTTGATCGCGGCTATCGAACTCGGCCTATTTATCGGCCGAATGAAATAACCGCCCCCGCATAAGCGAAGACGGCCACTTCTCACGATGAAAACGTGTACTGGAGTTGGCAAGACCCGCTGCAACGGGTGCCATCCGTGTCCCTATCTTATCTGCAAGCGCTCTGTCGTGCAAGAGATACGGTAAACGAGCGAAAAGGTGTGGGTGGGTGAATTTGTGTCCGCACGGGCTCGTAGACTTCTCAATAAGGTTAAGCGCCGGGTATTCCGGCCGTTAGAGGAGTTGCTATGTACGAGCCTTCACGTGTTCTGTTGTCTTTTCATATTGCGGGATTTCAGTATGCCGATGGCGCTTTGGTGCTGGGCGATCTTAAGGTAGGCGATAAGCTGACGCTGTGCGCCGAGCGCGATAACCCCCATGACCCCGATGCGGTTGCTATCTACTACGGCAAAACTAAGCTCGGTTATGTTCCGGGAAACGAGGTCGGTCCGCTGCCCGTGATGATGTATTACGGTCATGAGGATGTTTTTGAGGCTCGCGTTCAACAAGTTGCTCCTGAGCGTAGCCCGTGGCACCAGGTGCGTGTGGGGCTTTACGTGGCCGACGCTCGCTAGCCGTTGATGGAGCTTGCCATGTTTGATGACGATGATCTGTTTGATCTGACGGATGATCCGTTTGAGTGGGATATGCTGCTCGATGACGATGAGCTGGAGCAGGACCGTAAGAAACGGAAAGATAAGAGCGTCGAGGATAAAGGTTCAAATAAGAAGGACAAGCGCCGCCGCGGTCTGTTCGGCGGGCTCTTTGGGTAACTGCCGCGTCGTTGCGTCTGTATACTTGGTTCCAGTTAAACGCTTGCGAAATGAGGATACAGACGATGATGTGGTTTACCGCCGACTTGCACCTGGGCGATACGAATATCTTGCACGATATGGACCGACCGTTTGCCTCGGTCGAAGAGATGAACCGTAAGGCCATCGATGCCATCAACGAGTGTGTGGCCGAGGGCGACCGTCTCTACATCTTGGGCGACTTCACGTATCGCTTGCCTATGACAGAGGCGGTGCGCCTGCGCGAGCGCATCGAATGCAAAAACGTAACGCTTATCCGTGGCAACCACGATGGCGACTGGGAAGACCCGGACGCTCCGCAGATTTGGGAAGACGTGCGCGACTACCTGGAGATTGCCCCCGGCTATGCCAAGGGCCATCGCTTGGTGATGAGTCACTACCCCATGCTCAGCTGGAACGGAAAGGCCCGTGGCGCCATTATGCTGCACGGGCATATCCACAGCAGGGGAGACCGTACCAACACGCGCAACCGCGATCGGGAGCGCCCAGTTTTCCGCTACGACGTGGGCCTCGACGCCAACGACTACAAGCCCGTAAGCCGCGACCAGATTCTAAGCTTCTTTGGACTGTAGAGGATCTCAAACCACCACAAAGGGGACAAGCACCTTTGTGGTGGTTTTCGCATAGATTGGAGCAGTTATGAAACAGCTGTTGATTCGAGCCGACGATATTGGCTATTCGTATGCTGTTGACCTGGGGATTGCCCGTAGTGTCAACGAGGGCCTGGTGCGCTCGGCGGGCCTTATGCCCAATATGCCAGAGGCCGAGCGCGGCTGGTCGCTCGTTGCTGATGCCGGCATTGCGGTGGGTCAACATACCAACGTGTGCCTGGGCAAGCCGTGTGCCGACCCGGCGCTCATTCCGAGTATGCTTAACGAGAACGGCGAGTTCCATAGCAGCCGAACTTTTCGCGAGCACTTCAAGCGCGGCGAGGAGCTTATCGATTTTGACGAGGCCTGCATCGAGATTCGTGCACAGCATGATCGCTTCGTTGAGATTGCCGGACATGAGCCCGATTACTTTGAGGCGCATGCCGTCATGAGCAAAAACCTTAACCGGGCGATTTCGACGGTGGCACAGGAGTTGGGTCTGAAAGAGCAGAAGGCAAGCTTTGACCCTGCTGCCGTTGTGCATTACGGCGATACTGATCTGCGTATGGTGATGCATTCGATGGAGCCGGGCTACGAGCCCAAAGACTCGATCATGCAGACCGTTCGCGAAATGGCCGATGGCGAGACGGTCGTCTTTGTGTGCCACCCGGGCTATCTTGATCGCTTTATCCTGGAGAACAGCTCGCTTACGACCGATCGTACCAAAGAGGTCGATGCGCTGGTCGACCCCGAGCTGCGGGCATGGCTCGAGGCTCAGTCCGATCTTCGCCTGATTGATTACCGCGACCTGTAAGGACTCCAAGCCACCACAAAGGTGCCTGTCCCCTTTGTGGTGGTTTCGGCGCCTATTTTGTCCGCATGGCGCGGTAGAGTGTAGACGGTTGAAATTTACGTCCATCGAGGAGCTGTCATGAACGAGATTAAATGTCCGCACTGTGGCGAGGTCTTTAAGGTCGATGCGTCCGGCTATGCGGATATCGTCAAGCAGGTGCGCGATGCGGAGTTCTCGCGTGACCTGGATGAGCGCGTGAAGGCGGCTCAGCGTGAAGGCGAGCAAGCGCTGGAGCTCGAGCGTTCGCGCTCTAAGGCTGCTCTGCGGGAGGCGGAGTCTCAGCGTAATGCTCAGCTCGTTGAGCAGAAGAACGCTGCAGCCCAGGAGCTGGCACAAGAAGTCGCCAAGCGCGACGCCGAGCTTGCGGAGCTACGCGCCAAGCTCGAGAGTGCCGATACTGAGCGCGAGAGCGCAAGCCAGCGCGCGGCGGTTGAGGCCCGTGCCGATGCTCAAAAGGAGAATGCTGAGCTGCAGCGTGAGATTGATGCTCTGAAGGCAGAGCTCAACCGCAAAGCCGACGAAGCAAAGCTTGCCGAGGCGGCGGTTCGCAACGAAACCCAGAATGATCTCGCTGCTCGCGATGCCCAGATTGCCGAGCTGCAGGCTAAGCTTGCCGCTGCGGATACGGCCCAAGAGATGGCGCTTGCGACCGCCGCGGCCGAGGCGCAGCGTAAACTCGATGCCGCTCGCAACGAGGCGGATCGCAGGCTTGCCGATTACCAGACAGAAGTACGCGAGAAGTTCTCGAACGCTAAGACCCAATCCGAGCGTGAGGCCGAGGGCCTGCGTGCCCAGCTTCGTGAGCAAGAGCTTACAGCAAAAATGGAGCTCTCGGAGGCAGTCGCCACGGCAGAGCGAGAGCGCGACGAGGCGCGCGCCAAGTTAACGAGTGAGCTTGCGGTGCGTGATTCGCGCGAGGAGCAGGCCAAGGCGGCGCATGAGCTTGAGCTTGCCCAGGCCAAGCGCGCGAGCGATGAACTCATCCGCTACAAGGACGAAGAGATCGAGCGCCTGAAGGATATGAAGGTACGCCTGTCGACCAAGATGGTGGGAGAGTCGCTCGAGCAGCACTGCGAGACCGAGTTCAACCGTCTGCGCATGACGGCGTTTCCCGACGCGTACTTCGAGAAAGACAACGATGCGTCCGAGGGCACCAAGGGCGACTTCATCTTCCGTGAGTGCGATGAGAACGGCAACGAGATTATCTCGATTATGTTCGAGATGAAAAACGAGAACGACGAGACCGCGACCAAGCACAAGAACGAGGACTTCTTTAAGAAGCTCGATCACGATCGCCGTCAGAAGGGTTGCGAGTACGCAGTGCTTTGCTCGCTGCTGGAGCCCGAGAGCGAGCTCTACAACGCCGGCATCGTGGACGTGAGTTACCGCTACGAGAAGATGTATGTGATTCGCCCGCAGTTCTTTATCCCCATCATCACGCTGTTGCGCAATGCCGCCATGGGCTCGCTGCGCTATAAGCAGGAGCTGGCGGAGTACAAGCGGCAGAACATCGATGTGACGAACTTCGAAGCCAAGATGGAAAAGTTCAAGGACGGCTTCTCGCGCAATTACAACTTGGCGAGCAAGCAGTTCGAATCTGCCATCAAGGAAATCGACGCGGCTATTCGACAGCTCGAGAAGACCAAGGATGACCTGCGCCGCAGCACCGAGAATCTGCGTCTTGCTCACAATAAAGCCGATGAGCTTACTATTCGCAAGCTCACCTGGGGCAACAAGACCATGAAGGCCGCGTTTGACGAGGCGCGCGAGGTTGCTCCGGACACGAGCGATGAGCCGGCAGAGGCTGATGCCTACGAGGTCGAGGACGCCGAGTAGCAAGGCAGAACGTATATGAGAAAGCGGGGCCGCTGGTGATGTGCCGGCGGCCCCGCTTCTGTCTGCTTGGTAGGCGTTAGTCCTCGAGCAAATCTTCGATAAAGCCGACGCGGTAGTTCTTAAAGATGACCTCGCCGCCGTCTTGCGTGGCGTCCAGGTCAACATCGCCCATGATGCCAAAGTCGTGGTCGCCGTCCTCGTCGGCAAAGATTTGATGCACGCGCCACACGTGCTCGGTCTTCTCGTCGCTCTCGTCGATGCTGAACATCGCAGAGCTGCGGGCATCGCCATCGGTGAGGATATCCTCATGCTGCTCGTGGTAGGCCTCGAGCGCCTTTTGCCAGCGAACCTCGCCCATGCCCCAGTCGCCGTCAAGCTCGCCCAAGTCGCGTACGTGTCCGCGCGCGGCGAGCGTCACGCGGCGGAAGAGTGCGTTGCGCACCAGCAGGGTGCAGCCGCGGCGGTCGGCCACGACCTCGTCGATGCCCTGCGGCGGCGCGGCGTCGAGCGCTGCGGGGTTGCCGGCGTTCTCCCACTCGTCCACCAGGCTCGAGTCCACCGAGCGCACCACAAAGCCCAGCCACGAGATGATGTCGCGCAGGCGCTCGTCGCGCTTCTCGATGGGTACGGTTCGATCGAGCGAGCGGTAGGCTTCGGCCAGGTAACGCAGCAGGATGCCCTCGGAGCGGGCGATGCCGAGCTTTTGGATATAGCCCTTAAAGTCGCTCGCGCTTTCCAACATGTCGCGCAGGACGCTCTTGGGCGAGAGCTGGTAGTCGTTCGCCCAAGGCACCTCTTGGCAGTACTTGTCAAAGGCGGCGTCGAGCAGATCCTCGAGCGGCTTTTCGTACGTGACGTCCTGGATACGCTCCAGGCGCTCTTCGTACTCCACGCCGTCGGCCTTCATCTCGGCCATGGCGCGATCGCGTGCGGCACGCTCCTGCGCACGCAGCACCTGCTTGGGATCCTCGAGCGTGGCCTCGACCATCGAGATCAGATCCATGGTGTAGGTCTCGCTCTCGGGGTCGAGCAGTTCCAGCGCGGCGAGCAAAAACGGTGAGAGTGGCTGGTCGAGAGCGAAGTCTTCGGGCAGATCGACCGTCAGCGCGTAGTCGATGTCCGGTGCGGCGTCGGCCGGCGCATCGGGCGCGGGCGGCACCTCGGTACGCACGACAACGCCAGAGTCGATAAGCGTGGCGAAGATCTCGTCAGCGCGAACCTCGAGCTTGGCCTTTTCTTCGGGGGTCTGAAGGCTCGTCTCGATGAGGTCGTGTACGCGGGCTCGGGCATCGCCGCCCTGCTCGACCACGCTAATCACCATGGAGTGCGTAATGCGCAGGCGCGGTTTGAGCGTCTCGGGCTGCGTCTCGATCAGGCGCTCAAAGGTCTGCTTGTTCCAGGTGACAAAGCCCTCGGGGGCCTTCTTCTTTTTGATCTTGCGGAGCTTTTTGGGGTCGTCGCCCGCCTTGGCCATAAGCTTGGCGTTTTCGATTTCGTGCTCCGGCGCCTCGGCAATAACCATACCCTCGGTATCAAAGCCCGAGCGGCCGGCGCGACCGGCAATCTGATGGAACTCGCGGGCGCGCAGGCGACGCATCTTGTAACCGTCGAACTTGGTGAGCGCGGTGAGCACCACGGTGTGGATGGGAACGTTGATGCCGACGCCGAGCGTGTCGGTGCCGCAGATGACGGGCAGCAGGCCCTGCTGCGCCAAGCGCTCGACCAATAGGCGATAGCGCGGCAGCATACCGGCATGGTGTACGCCGACGCCGCAGCCGAGCAGGCGCTTGAGGATCTTGCCGAAGGCGGTTGAGAAACTCGTGCCCTTGGCCGCCTCCTTAATGGCCTCGCGCTGCTCCTTGCTGGCGATGCCAAAGTTGGCGAGCGACTGCGCCGTCGCAAGTGCGGCGTCTTGGCTAAAGTGCACGATATAGAGCGGAGCCTCGCCGCGGCGCATCGCGAGCTCCACGGTGCCCTCGAGCGAGGTCGTCACGTAGTCGTAGCTCAGCGGCACGGGACGCGGGGCGTCAACGACTAGGTCACACGTCGCGCCGGTGTGCTCCTCGAGCGAGGCGGCAATCGCGGTGACGTCGCCGAGCGTGGCGCTCATGAGCATGAACTGCGTGTGGGACAGGGTGAGCAGCGGCACCTGCCAAGCCCAACCGCGGTCGGGATCTGCAAAGTAGTGGAACTCGTCCATGGCCACGCAGCCCACGTCGGCGTCCTCGCCTTCGCGCAGCGCATCATTGGCAAGGATCTCGGCCGTGCAGCAGATGACGGGTGCCTTGGTGTTGATATGCGTGTCACCGGTGATCATGCCCACATTGTCGCGGCCGAGCACCTGTACCAAGTCGAAGAACTTTTCGCTGACCAGAGCCTTGATGGGGGCGGTGTAGTAGCAGCGCCTGCCCTGTGCCATGCCCATAAAGAGCATGCCCAGCGCGACAAGTGATTTGCCCGATCCGGTCGGCGTGCCCAAAATGACGTGATCGCCGGCGGCTAGGTCCATCAGGGCTTCTTCCTGGTGGTCCCACAGTGAAATGCCGCGGTCGCTTGTCCATTCAAAGAAGCGCTCGAAGGCCTGGTCGGGCGAGAGCCACGGTTCGGGCTCGCTGCCATCCTCGGGCTCCCACCAGGTGGGGGAGAGCGCGCCGAGCGAACCGAACTCGGCCTCGGTGCCCGTACCGCCCGAGAACGAGCTAGCGGCGCCGGCGCCGGAAACGGTGCTGACGGCGGTATCTGCAGTTGTTTGTGCCATAGAGTTTGCTTTCTCTCGCGTTTGTCCGCCATCCATTATGGCGTAGCGGCGGCGTGGGGCGCCAGCGCACGAGAAAATGCAGGAAATGGGCGTTCTACCCAGCCGTTTGGTGCAGTTGCCAGCTAAGTGAGTAGACTTTTTGCAATATCGCGAGCACATGGCTTTTGCGCAAGGGGTCTACCTGCGGTTTTATTTTTTGCTATGCGGGCTGTGCTTGGCTATTGCAAAAAAGTCTACTCACTTAGGTTTTAAGGGCCGCTCGCTGGCGCCTATTTGCGCCTGTTTGCCGACGCCGCGACCATCAGAGGCCCCTGGGACTCTTGCGGCAGGCGCTTCTTGCCCTTGCGGGCGCGGTTCTTAAAGTTCTCGACGGCCTCTTCCATGCCTAGGGGCACATAGGTGAGCTCATCGAGGTCATCGGGCAGATAGCAGGCGAGGCTCTGCTCCTGCGCACGGCCCACTTCGAGTTGCTCATCGGTCGGCTGCGTGGCAGGCGTGGCGCAAATGCCATAGACGATGGCGCCCATCTCGCGCGTGCGACACTCATACTCGGTCTCGGGATGCTCAGGGTGGTCACGGCGGACGTCGTCACTTACCCAAAGCGTGCCGTAGCCGGCCGCGGCAAACTGCCCCAGGGCGTAGTCGTGCAGCGGTTTGCTATCGGTGCGCAGGGTGACGGTGGCGCCGCCTGCAAAAAGCGGACGGTACAGCATTAGATGGTCAACATGCACGAGTCGCTTTTTGGCGTACTTGGCTTTGGGCTGCGGCGTGGGAAAGTTGATGGTGATGGCATCGAGCTCGCCTGCGGCAAACAGCCGCGGCAGCGATGCGGCGCCTCTTGGCAAGACGAGCGCGTTGGGCAGCTCCTGCTCGCAGATTTTCTGCGCGGCATAGGCGATGCAGATGGGCTCCTGGTCCATGCCGATAAAGAGTGTGTCGGGTTCACGGCGAGCGCGTTCGACCAGATAGGTGCCTTTGCCGCAGCCCAGATCCAGATGTAGGCGGGTGAAGGGCGCGCTGCCAGCGGGCGCGCATGCCTCGCGCCAATGTCCGGCATAACCTTCGGGGCTCGTCTCGATTGCATTGGCATAGCGCTCCAGGCGCTCCTCGAGCACAAAGTTCTTCGGCGTGCGAACGTGGACGGCTCCCATGAGGCTCCTTGGTCATAAACGGATGGCGCAGTCGTGCGCCTTGGCAAGAGATTTGGTGGCGTCGGACGAGGTTTGTTCGGCGTAGCAGCTTGGATGCGCGGCAAAGGCCCAGCGCTACAGGCGCTTGAGAATCACGTAGCGGTTTAGCTCGCCGCTGCGACCGTCGGCATGGAAACGCTCAAGCTCGCGCACGGGGACCTCGCCGCTCTTGTAGAACGTGCGCACGCCGCGCACCAGGTCGGTGATCTGCTGGTCGTCAAAGTGGTGACAATAGCGGTAGGCGTGGCGATCGTTCTGCCAGCCAATCAGATGGTCGCCGGCTTCGAACTGCGCGGAGTCGTAGCCCTCAAACGGTGGGGTGAGCTCGGCGCGGGCCTCGGCGCGAACGGCCTTGCGCGCCATGCGCTCGTCGTTCATAAACTCCCAAAAGCTGATGGCGATGATGCCGCCCGGGCGCGTCTGGCGCACCAGGGCGTCGAGCACGCGTACGCGATACTCGCACGACGGCACGTGGTGCATAAAACCAAAGCAGACCGAGATATCGGCAAGCGGCGCGTCAAAGAGCACATCGGGCGTCTCGGCGGGATTGAGCTTCATGAGGGCATCGAGCACGTCGAGTTCCTGGAAGTGCAGGTTGGGAATGCGCAGGGCGTGGCCGCGTGCATCGATGGCCAAATCCTGACACGAGTCGACGCCGTAGAATTCAAAAGGGCAGCTGGCATCCGCCGAGGGGCTCGTGCCATCTACGCCTTTGGCGGCAAGCGTGCCGCCGGCGGCAAAATTCTCGAATCTCATATTGCCGCAGGCGAGATCGAAGACGCGGACAGGACGCTCAATGGTTGCCACATCGAGCTGCTCGAGTGCTATGTCCATAGTGCGTACCCAGCCAGGCCACGGGGCCTGGCGCGTATCGGAAAAGGAGGCGGAGTGCTCGCGATAAAACGTGTTGTTGAGCTGGATGAGCGACGAGGCGAAATCGCGGTTCACGGCGCGGGACTCCCTCCGTTGGCGGTGCGGAATAAACAGTACGACCATACTACCGTTAACGCCGCAACGGGGACAACCAAGCTGCGGGTCATTGCTTTGTTTGGACACATTTCCGCAGCTCATATGCACCCGCAACCGTCGGTTGTCAAAAATCTCACTAGAATAGGTGGCATGATTTTGGCGGTGGCGGATAGATTTTAACTGTGCAAGGCGCCTTAAGAACAAAAACGGTCCGGCGGCACGGCTGGCAAAAGCATAGGAGGAACCATGAATGTAGAAACTGCGCAGCGGCTCGCCGACCTTCGCCGCAGTAAAGGCTTTAGCCAAGAAGGACTAGCGCGAAAGCTGGGACTGTCGCGCCAGGCGGTCAGTAAATGGGAGCGCGCGGAGAGCTCTCCCGATACCGAGAATCTGATCTCGCTCGCTAAGCTCTATGGCGTGAGTCTGGACGAGTTGCTCAATCCGAGCGATGAGATCGAGGACGATATCGAGTTTGAGAACGAGGACCGTGCCCGCCAGCGCGAGGCCGAGGCTGCGGAGCGTGCACGCACCCATGAGGCGGCGGCGCGTGCTACTGAGGCGGCGACGCAGGCAAGCGATGCGGCGGCCAAGGCGGCGCAGGCGGCGAGTTGGAGCGCGCAGGCTGCCAATGCCGCGACGGCGCAAGTGACGAGCACCGGCACGGCAAGTCCGGCTCCGGTGAAAGGTCCGTTCCAGTCGTTCCCGTATTGGGCCGTGTGCTGGCTGCTGTTCTTTTTGCTGATGTTCCCGTTTGGGACTGGCCCCTTTGCCGCGCTGATCTTCTTTACGATTCCCATCTATCACTGGGTGGCGCGTGCGCTTGATGGTGATTGGGCGCGTGGGGATATCCAGGTTGGTCCGGCGCCGATGGTGGCCAAGGCTCAGGTGCAGGATGCTTCCGCGGCGGTTGATGCCGACGCGGCTGCTGCGACCACTGCTGAGTCGATTGCCGAAGAAGGTGATGAATGATGAAACTCTCGCATGAATCCAAGGTCCGTTTGGGTGTTGGCATTGGGGCGCTCGTGCTCATCATTGGACTCGTCTTTGGCATTTCGAGGACTTTGATTCATTTTGATGGCCCGTGGGGCCTTAGCGATCTTACATCCCGCTTGTCTGGTCTAGATGATGAGGTTGACGAGGACGACTCCTTGGATGACGGCAACTATTCCGTCCGGCCTCAGAAGCTTTCGAGCGTGACCTTTGATGCTGACTCATTCACATCGCTTGACCTAGATGTGACGTCGGGCACGGTGGAGGTCAAGCATGTCTCCGGCGGGCAGGTGCGTGTTATCGAAAGCGGCCGCGTGGCAAAGGGAATGATCACTTACGATGCGGCGACCCGGAACCTGGCCGAGATCAAGGGCTCCACGCTCAGGATTCGCCAATTCGATTGCGATGACGAACGCGCAATCGACCGTACGGTCACCATTGAGCTGCCGCGTGAGGTTGCGGACAATCTGGTAGGCATTACCGCCAACGTGGGGTCGGGCGACCTGACGGTCACGGGCATTGCATGCCATGACCTGAATCTAACGCTGGATTCGGGCGACGTTGAGTTTACGGGCACCGTAACTGACGCCCTGAATGCCGAGATTGGCTCGGGCGATGCAACGTTTGAGCTGTATCAGGCTCCCGCGAATTCGATGGATGTTACCGTGGGCTCGGGCGATGTGGAGATGACGGTTCCGAATTCTACGGGATTTAAAGCGAGCCTCACCGTGGGCAGCGGCGATTTTGAGAGCGATTTTCTTCCGCTTGGTTACGATGGCGAGACGGTTTGGAATCATGAGTTCGACAACGGTGATAAGTCCGCCACGTATCGTTTTGAGGTCAGGTCGGGCGATATGTCGTTTGATCCGGAGTGACGGACGGTTATCGAAGGCCGATAAATATAGCCGTGCTCTTTGATGGAGGCGCCGGGGCCGTGGTCGGCTCCGGCGCCTTTGCCTTTACAATGGGGGCATGGAACAGATTATCTTGAACATACTCGACGCCTTGCGTCGCGGCGAGACCGTGGACGACAAGGCGCTCGTCAAACTGATACATGCCGAGGCGCGCCGCGAGGGTGCCGATAAGCGCGACCTAGCCAAGCGTCGCCTGCTGCCGTTTTACCAGCGGGTAAAACGTGAGGAGCAGGCTCGCTGGGCGGCATGGAATGTCGACGCCGAGCTGGAGCGTCAGCTGCTGCAGGTGCTGCGCATGAAGCCGCGCCGTACGGCGTCGGGCGTGGCGACCATCACCGTTATCACCAAGCCTTGGCCGTGCTCGGGCGACTGCCTGTTTTGTCCCAACGACCTGCGCATGCCCAAAAGCTATCTGCATGCCGAGCCGGCGTGCGCCCGTGCGGAGCAAAACTGCTTCGATCCCTATTTGCAGGTGAGTGCTCGTTTGACGGCGCTTTCGCAGATGGGGCACGCGACCGACAAGATTGAGCTCATCGTGCTCGGCGGTACCTGGAGCGATTATCCGCAAGGGTATCAGACGTGGTTTATGTCGGAGCTCTTCCGTGCGCTCAATGACGATGCCGTGGCTGGTGCGGCGGCCAACCCCATGTTGGCGCGTCCGGGCATCAGCCGTGCCGAGGCGGGGCGTCTGCTCGATGAGGCTCCTGCCGATGCGCTGCCACCGGTGGTGGCGGAGCGTCGTGAGCACTATCGGTCGGCCGGCATTGCGACAGTCGAGGCTGAGCTCGCTGCCGGCGTTGCCGACGAGCAAGAGTGCGTAGATGCTGCCGTGGGCGGCTACAACCGTGCGGTGCGTCGGCTGTACGGCCCCGGCACGCCGTGGGGCGAGGTCGCCGAGTGGCAGACGGTCACGATGGAGGAACTTGAGCGTCAGCAGCGCATCAACGAGACGGCGAAGCATCGCGTGGTGGGGCTCGTTATCGAGACTCGTCCCGATGCCGTGACGCCACAGGCGCTCACGCTTATCCGTCGTTTGGGCTGCACCAAGATTCAGATGGGCATCCAAAGCCTTGACCAGCACCTGCTCGACATCAACGAGCGTCGCATTTCGGTGGCCCAGATTGAGCGTGCGTTTTCGCTTGCAAGACTGTTTGGCTTTAAGATCCACGCGCATTTTATGCTCAACTTGCTGGGCGCCACGCCCGAGGGGGATAAGCGCGACTATGAGCGCTTTATGACCAAGGGCGCCTTTATGCCCGACGAGGTCAAGGTCTACCCGTGCGCGCTCATCGAGGGCTCGCGTCTGGTGGGCTGTTACGAACGAGGCGAGTGGCGCCCCTATACCGAGGAAGAGCTGCTCGATGTACTGGCCGACGATATCGTGGTGACGCCGGCGTTTTGCCGTATCAGCCGTATGATTCGCGATTTTAGTTCCGACGACATTATGGTGGGCAATAAGAAACCCAACCTGCGTCAGCTCGTCGAGAACCGCTTGGCAGCTCGCGGCGAGGGTGCGAAGGTGCGCGAGATTCGCTATCGCGAGATCAGCACCGCGGGCGCCGACCTGGATGAGCTGTCTCTTGATGAGGTCGCGTACGAGACGCCGGTGACGAGCGAACGCTTTTTGCAGTGGGTGACGCCCGAGGGCAAGATCGCGGGCTTTTTGCGCCTGTCTCTGCCCGACCATTCGGTTGTTGCCACACATGCGGATGAGCTGCCGACGACGCCGGACGAGGCGATGATTCGCGAGGTGCACGTGTATGGCATGGCGGCACGCGTGGGCGACCAGGGCCAGGCTGCGCAGCATCACGGGTTGGGGCGTTTGCTCGTGGAGCGTGCGTGCCAGATTGCTCGGGATGCGGGCTATACGCGCATCAATGTGATTAGCGCGATTGGCACGCGCGAGTACTACCGTCACCTGGGTTTTTACGACTATGGCCTCTATCTGCAAAAGGAGCTCTAGATGAACAAGCCGAGTGTTTCCGCTGGCGTTGTTGCTGGCGTTGCCCTGGGAGCTGCAGCGCTGGGTGCGGCTGCCGTCGCTGTTCGTGCTGCCTGTCTGCAGGTTGCGCGGACCCGCAACGGGTTGGCACGTGTGAAGCGTATGCACGACGAGAATTGCGACGAGGTCCGTGTGCTGGTGCAAGGCGGCGTCTACCAAAGCGCGAGCCATGTTGGTGATCGCTGGGCGGAGCCGGTCTTTGCGTACTATCGCGCATTTGACGATGTGTTTGAGGCCGAGGGCGCGATGCGCGAGACTTGTGGGCACGGTATCGACCGTATGCTCATGTTGGGTGGCGGCGGGTTTGCCTATCCCAAGCTTGCGCTGTTGTCGCATGAGGGCTTACGCATGGACGTCATCGAGTACGATGCCGAGATTACGCGTCTGGCGCGCCGCTGGTTCTATCTGGACGAGCTGGAGCGTACGGCTGGCGATCGCCTACGGGTGATTACCGCCGAGGCGCGTTCGTATCTGGGCGTAACGAGCGTGGGGCATCGTCGCTATGACGTCGTTGTGAGCGACTGCTTTGGCGGTGCCGAGCCCGTGCGCGAGCTGGCAACTGTCGAGGCACTGCGTCTGGTGCGGGGCAGCTTGAATCCGGGCGGCATCTACGTGGCTAATATTGTGAGCGCGAACGAGGGGAGCGATGTGTCGTTCCTGCGCGATTGCGTTGCTACGGCGCTTGAGGTGTTCGATCGCGCTTGGGTGGTCCCGTGTGGCGATGCAGAGTTCGGCGGCGAGGAAAACTACCTGCTCATCGCCAGTGACGGTGGCTACGCCTTCACCGAAGCCGTGCCCTTCGACACCGACTTTCTCGGCGCCGTCCTTCACGACTAGTGTATTTCCCTGCGACCAGTCTTTTTGGGACGGGGCTATTTTAGCTACCGCTGCCGTTAATCGGCCAAACCGATCGCGTTACCTGTCAGGGTAGCCAAAATAGCCCCGTCCCAAATTAGCTGGTCCAGCTGCGGATTCGTCGCTTCATGCCCTCGATGTCGAGCACGCCTTCGGCAAAGCCTTTGCGCACGAGCTCCTCGGGAACGTACTCGTCGTAGCGATCGAAGTAAGGCACCTCGCCGGGATAGACGAGCTCGATAGGGTCGAAGTCCTTCTCGGCCTCGGCGGCAAGCACCTCAAAGAACGTCTCCTCGTCGGCCTTCATTTTAAACTGCATAAAGTATGGACGCGATGGATCGAGCCCTCGAAGGCCAAGCTCCGCGGCGCATTTAATCTTGAGCATGCGTTCGAGCGCCAGGAAGGCGTAACTGCCCAACCAGGGGAAGAGCACCCAGGTGTCACCGCCTAGGTTGATGAGCGGCTTAGCTCCCGCGCCCGAAATCTCGGCGGTATGCCGAGCCTGCGCGAGACGTGCCCGTGCATTACCCATAAGGTACGGATATGCCGCATGCTCGTTGAGCGCCTGGCGCATGCGTTCGAGCACATGCGTGTTAATGTCTCCGGGGCAGTCGCCAAAGTAGGCCGGCACACGACCTTTGACTTGCGTGGCAAAGACGGTGTGGCGCTTCCAGTCCACTTCCTCGACAATCCAGCAATGGCCGGCGATGGCGATGCGTTCGCCGGGCGGTGGCGGATTGACGATCGTGCCCAGCTCGGCCGATTCGCTGCGAACGGTGAACTCCTCGTTTTCCTGGAACACGGCGTAGAACTTAAAGTTGTTGATGATGCGCTCGCCCGCGAGACCCACGATGAGCCCACCGCCCTCGGTGACCTGGATATGGTCGATGGTAATGAGGTGGCGTAACAGCACGCGGTAATCATCCGCCGAGACGCGGTGGAAGTAGCTGAGCGTGAGCACACGCTGGGCAAGTTCGGCCGGCGTGAGCTCGCCGGTGCTGGCGAGCGTCGACATGGTCTGGTGATAGAGCAGACTGTAGGGGAGCCGATCGAGCTCGGGTGGCTCGACCCACTTTTCCTCGCGATAGAGTTGTACGAGCGCGATGCCCTGCAAGAGCTTCCAGGGAATCGTCTCGGGCATCATCGTGCGCGGTTCGGGCTCCTCCTCGCGCATGACAAACCACATCTCGGGCGGAAGATCGCGGCGGCCCGTTCGCCCCATGCGCTGCAAAAAGGAGCTGACGGTAAACGGTGCATCAATTTGGAAGGCACGCTCTAGGCGGCCGATATCGATGCCGAGCTCCAGCGTAGAGGTGGTGACGGTCGTCTGCGCCTGTTCCTCATCGCGCATGAGCTCTTCGGCCGTCTCGCGCAGCGATGCCGAAAGATTGCCGTGGTGGATAAGGAAGCGGTCGGGCTCGTGTCGGTTCTCGCAATAGCTGCGCAGCATAGAGCACACAGCCTCGGCTTCCTCGCGCGAGTTGGCAAAGATCAAGCACTTGCGTCCGCGGGTGTGTTCAAAGATATAGCCCATGCCGGGGTCGGCGTTGTCGGGCGCGGTATCGGTGGGGTTGAGGAGCGCCTGCTCGGTTGCCTGGGGGATATCGACTTCACCTTCGGGGGCGGAGGAGGTACGACGGCCCTTGGGGGTGGCCTTTCCTCGCGCCTGCTCACGGCGTTGACGTCGCTCTTCTTGCGAGAGCCGACCGCTATGGCGCATGTCCTGTCCGGATGCGGGCAACGCTGCCGGCGCCGGTGCTTCGATACGCTCGCATGCCAGCACCTCGGCCTCTTGAGGGCCGGTGCCTTGCATGCCGCGCTGCTGCGCCTGAGGACCCGAGTTGTAAAAGTGCTCCATAGAGATGCGCCACACGCGCCGCGGCTCTTCGAAGCGGGGGATGACGCAATCTCGCCCCGTCCCCTGCGAGAGGAAGGCGCCCGTGCGCTCGGGGTCGCCGATAGTGGCGGAAAGGCCAATGCGACGGGGCTGCACGCCCGCCATGCGCGACAGGCGCTCAATAAGGCAGAGCGTCTGCCCGCCGCGATCACCGCGCATAAGCGAGTGGACCTCGTCGATGACCACGTAACGCAGGTCGCAGAACATGCGCGGAATTGCCATATGCTTGTGGATCAGAAGCGCCTCGAGTGACTCGGGCGTTATCTGCAAAATGCCGCTCGGGTGTTTGATGAGCTTGGCCTTGTGCGATTGCGAGACATCGCCGTGCCAATGCCAGATGGGAATATCGGCCTCTTCGCACAGATCGTTGAGGCGCACAAACTGGTCGTTGATGAGCGCCTTGAGCGGGCCAATGTAGAGAGCTCCCACGCTTGCGGGCGGGTTCTCCCAAAAATCGGTCAGAATGGGAAAGAAGGCCGCCTCGGTTTTGCCGGAGGCTGTGGATGCCGTCAGGAGCACATTGTCCTGCGTATTAAAGATGGCGTCTGCCGCCGCAACCTGGATGGAGCGCAGGCTCTCCCAATCGTGCGAATAGATAAAGTCTTGGATAAACGGGGCGTAGCGGTCAAAAGCGTTCATGCGGCCTCCTTTCAGTTTCTCATCGTTTTCTATGTCGACAGGCGGTAGGCGACGTACTATTGAGCGACGTTTGCCCAGATAAAACCTGTCAAAATAAACCCATTCCTTTTTGGCAGATTAGATGGTGAACTCGGCGAAGTTGCGGTCGTCGCCAGCGGCGTCGGTGCTGTCCGTTGTGACCGCCGACGTCAGCGCATCGCCGCCGACGCTTTTAAGCAGCTCGGCAACGTTTGCATCGGGGTTCTGACACAGGATATCGAGCAGCTCGATAAAGTCGCGGATGACCTCGCGCGGCGTAAGGTGCGTGTCGGCGCCCACACGACCGAACTCAATCTTGAGGAAGTCCACCAAGTCGTTCTCGGTAAGCGTGGGCGTCCAGCCAAAGTATCCGGCGTGGATCTGCATGAGCTTTTCGATGAGCACGAGCAGTTCTTCATAGGTGAGCGGCTGCAGGCGAATGATGGGTGCGAGCATATCCTTGAGGTCCTCGCGCGCAAACCGGCCCTGAGCGAGTCGGCTGCGCAGGGCCTCGTAGGAAAACACGCCGCGGCGGCGGTCTTCGATGGAGGTCGGGGTACCGCCCATGATCACGCCCAGGTACTGCGCTTTGCCCTGCAGCGTGTCGTTATACATGGTCAGGATCTTCTCGTAGTTGTACTGGCGCGTGATGGCGTTGGGAATCTTGTACAGGTTCACCAACTCGTCGATGAGCACCAGCATGCCCTTGTAGCCGCTGCAGACCAAAAAGCGCGCGATGAGCTTGATGTAGTCGTACCAGTCGTCGTCGCAGATGATGGTCGAGGAACCCAGTTCGGCACGTGCCTCGCTTTTGGTGCGGTATTCGCCGCGAATCCATTTGGTCACACGACTCATTGCCTCTTCATCACCCTCTGCAACGGCCGCGCGATAGCGGCGGAGCATGCGGGCAAAGTCAAAGCCGTGAACCATCTCCTCGAGCGGGGCCAACTGAGCATTAACAGCGGACTCGTCGGCGTCGGCACACGAGGCGACCCAGCGGTCCAGGATCAGATTGAGCGCACCGCCCTCGGGGCGCGTCTTGGTCGATATGTTGCGGATAAGCTCGCGGTAGGTGGCAAGGCCCTGCCCCTGCCCGCCCTGCAGACGGCGCTCGGGCGAAAGGTCGGCGTCGGCGACGACGAAGCCCTCGCCCATGGCGTGCGTGCGGATGGTCTGGAGCAAAAAGCTCTTGCCGGCGCCGTAACGACCAACCAAAAATCGGAAGCTGGCGCCACCGTCAGCGATAAGGCTCAGGTCGGTGAGCAGGGCGCGGATCTCGACCTCGCGTCCCACGGTGATATAGGGAAGGCCGATGCGCGGAACCACGCCGCCCTTGAGCGAATTGAGAATGACGGCAGCGACGCGCTTGGGCACGCGGGGTGCTGCGGATGCGGTATCACTCATGGTCTAGGTATCCTCTCACGTCTGCTTCGTAGTCCTCGATAATCTGCGGCCCTGCCGCGCCAAATTCAATTATGGTATCGCCCACCAGGTCAAAGAGCGCCTCGTTGATGTTGTCGACCAACATGTCCTCGCTTTGGCCCGATTGCGCGACTGCCGATGTCGCCTGCGCCGTGTTCTGGTCGATGAGGGCGCGAAGATAGGCGACTGCTGCGGGCTCGAGTGCGGGCATGGCGTCGACTGCCGTGGTCGTTGCAAGTGCGGGCGCAGGTGCCAGGAGCGGGGCCACGACACCAAACTGTTCGGTAGAGATGGTCGGTTCATCGAGCTCATCTTGTTGTGTGGGCATGGCGATGCGGTCGGTAATCATATCGGTCGCAGGCTCAACGACGGGCTGTTCGGCGCCCGTCGCCTCAGACTCGGCGAGCGCGTCATCTTCTCGCTCTTCATCGATCAGCAGTGCCTCACGCGTCTGTGCGGCGGCGCGGCGGATATGTCCCAGCTGGCTCAGGTCGATATCGATTTTGACGGGCTGGTGCGCGGCGTCCCAAGAGAGCCATGCCGAAATCTCGTCATCGATAATCTTGGCCAAATACTTAGGAATGTCTTCCTCTTTGAGCGGATGCTTGGGGTCGAGCGCCAGGCGCAGGCGCTGGTCACAAGCGCGCATCATCTCGCCCAGCTTGCTGCTCTTTTGCCTGCTTCCATGGATGCGCATGCATTCCCAAAAGCCGTTTTGGCAGCGGTAGATGTGAATGGGATCCAGGCGGTATTCGCAGTCCTCGTGTCGCTCAGGAGCAAAGAACACAGCCGAGGCAAACATAGTGTAGGGCATGGCCGTCTCCTCTCCAAACAGGCTCGCCACGATGCCGGTCTTTCGGTGCGTGTCATAGTAGCGGGCCATGCGGACATAGACAGCGCATGCCACGTGCCGCAGATCGCGGTGGTGGGAGCGGTTGAGCCTGGAGTTGCCCAGACTGTAGGTTGAGAGCGCGTCGATTGCGGCCATGAGTCGTTCCTCACGCGCCTCGTCAGGCGGCAAGGGGAGCGTTGGCTCGGAGGATTTACGGCGTTTGGAGGCTTTGTCTGCAGGCGCGGGCAAAGGTGTGATATCACGCACTGCGCGACGCAGCTCGATGAGCGCCTTATCGAACTGGACTGTCTTGGAATCGCCGAGCAGCTTGGGGTCGAGCCCGTGGAATACGGCGTAATCCTGCAACCACACGCGTGCAAACCGGTCGATGCCGGGCTCAAAGGCGCGATAGGCATCCCAAAAGGCCTTGATCTTGTTAAAGCCATCGAGCGGATCATGAGCGCCAATGCCGCAGATCAGCTCATAGAGATACAGAAAGGCAAAGGACGTAGATGTTTCCTCGACGGTTCCGCGGCGCACCTGCGCGCGCCAGGTAAAGTAGCCGCGCAGTTGACGGTCGCTCATGGCGTTATAGGTGGGAAAGTACGACTTGAAGATGCCGTTGTAGGGACAGTCGTCCTCAAAGTCCGCCATAAATAGGCCCTGACGGTAGAAGAGCTCGGCCTCGGACAGCCAGCGCCCCGCACCGCCTTCGGGGTCGTCCTGCCAGCGCGAGATCTCGCGCATCTTGCGGTACTGGTCGGGCAGGAAGTTTTGCATCTGTCTGCCGGTTTTGAGGATGGGTTCGTCCGAATAGACCTGATTGGAAAAGCGAGCGGATTGATGGGTCCGGGCCTCGGCCATAATGCGCTCGATGAGCATCTTGATGTCCTGGTCGGCCACCGCCCTCTCCTCTCCCTATACGGTACCGGTGACCTCATATCATAGCACAGCATCAAACAGATGTTCGAGATACCGTACGCAAGTAGATTTAGAACTAGAACAGGAGGGCGTAGATGACGGCTATGACGACGGAGGGGAGCATGTTGGCAGTACGGAAGGTCTGGGGACGGATGAGGTTGACGCCGACGCAGAAGATGAGCATGGAGCCCACAAGCGAAAGGCTGTCGAGAGCCGCGGTGGTCATGATGGGGGAGAGCGCGCCGGCAAAGAGCGTGACCGTCCCCTGGAACACGGCGACGGGCAAGGCCGAGAAAATGCAGCCGCGCCCGAGCGATGCCGTCGTGGTACAGACGATGATGCAGTCCAGCGCGCCCTTTAGAGCAAGCGTGGACCAATCGCCGAGCAGGCCGTCTTGAATCGAACCCACGATAGCCATGGCGCCGATGCACACGGTGAGCGATGCCGAAACAAAGGCGTTTGTGAACTCGTTGTCGTCCTCGCTGCCGGTTTTGCGCTTGAGCCATTCACCCAGGTTTTCGATTGCCGCCTCCAAATTGACGGCCTCGCCGATGAGCGAGCCCAGGGCAAACGAGACGATCAGCATGGTGGTGCCGGTGGTCGAGAGGGCGTCGTTGTCGATGACGAGCATCTTTTGCATGGTGCCGCCCAGGCCGATAAACAGCACGCACAGCCCCGACGCCTTCATGAGCGTGTCTTGGATGCGGGGCGTGATAAAGCGTCCACCGATGAGACCCAGCAGGCCGCCCGCAATCAAAAGTGCCACGTTGATAATCGTTCCCAAGCCCGGCATGAACCCTCCCGTATCGATGCCAACGCGGCAATCGTAACAGAACGGGGTGAGGGGTTGCGCTATAACTCGTCTCATACGTTATATATGCGGCATTCGAACGGGTCGGAGACAGTCTTCATGGGGCTTTTACGGCACGATATACGGGCTGAAGTCGAAGCGTAACGTCATAAGGCGCTGCGGGGATTCTATGGCCGCCGCGATGATATCGGCGTCACGTGCGCGGTCGAACCCCTCAAGCCGCAGTTCGTATGAGATGTCTTCGTATTTTTCCAGTTTTCGGTTGAACAGCAGTTTCTCGCCATCGAATTCTTCGGTTCTGCTTCCATCCGCGCCGATGGCATACAGACGCAGCGTGGCGGTGGTCACGGGATCGACAACTGTGAGCTTGTCAATTTGGTTGCGGCCTCTCTTTGCCCCCAGCAGCGTGAGTGTGGAAGGCGCCACGATTTCGCCCGAAGGCAAAAAGACGAGCTCGACGCTCTCAGGGAATGAGATGAGGACGTTTTTACGTTTTGGCTCACCGGCGGCAACCGGCTCAACGCTCGCGGCGTCGACGGTTTCCGTGTGATCGAGTGCGACCATCATGCAGCAGTTGCCCTCGTCGACATCCGGGGGCGCGGTAAAGTTCGAGCCGTCTTTGGGCTGGGCGTCGCTTGACTCGATGGTGACATCTCCTGGCTTGTCGGAAGGAGCGCTGGCGTCGTATTCGGATGAGGGCGCGTCGTCTGCAGCGCCTGTATGCTCTGGCACGCTCGCGGACTGGTCCTTTGTGGCATCGCTCATATTGCCAGGTAGGGGGGAGGCAATCCCGACGGCCCCGGCTCCACTCCAGGTCATTTTGAGGAGCGCCGGATCGGCAAGGACACGTTGCGTGCCCTTCGCCTGAGCATAGACTTCGATGGGACCGGGCTTCGATCCCCGCGTGACGCTAAGCGCGCCGCTCGGGGTGGCGTCCTGAGGCTCCTGGTCGCCCGGGTTGTTCGTGAAGAACAACAGGGGCGCTTCTCCTGTTGCAATGGCATCGGTGCCTGCCTTGACAAGCCGCAGCGATGCCGCGAAGGAGATAGTGGGCTGCGTGCCGTCGGCACTCGAGGGGACGCAGCCCAGGCATACACCTCCTTCTTCTTTGGTTGCCGCGCTGTCGAAGGCGATCATCGCCCCGTCCGCCGAGTCATCGACCGAGGCGATGTCGATGCGCAGCTCTAGGTCGCATGGGTCACCATCGGCGTCGACCGCAGCCGACTCCCATGTGCAGGTGGCACAGCCCGCCTGGGAGCCGTTCGCCTTATCCGGACGTTCGATATCCACGACTATCGAGCCGTCCGCATGGCGGCGAAGGCATCCCGAGGTGCGGATCGTGGCCTGTGCGAGCGAAAATCGCTGGCAGATGATGCTGCCGGACGAATTCGTCACAGGGTTTAGGGCTTGCGGTAAGGAGCCTGCCACAGCAGGTGTCGCCCAAGCGGCGAGGGGCGTACCGGTCGCCAGCGCGCTACAGAGCGCGGCAACGGGCAAAAAGTTTTTGGGTGCCATGGTTCTCCTTACTATCCGATGTGCGGCATTGCTATGTCTGGCCTATGGGCTTCGTTTGATGTGCAGGCCAAGACACGTTATGGCGGTGCCCGTGGCGGCGATGCAGGCGGCTGCGAGCGACGAAGCGTCGCCGGTTTGGGCAAGTGCTTCGTGAGCGTCGCCGCGGTCGAGCGCCGTCAGATCGACGGTTACCTGCGTGGCGGCTTGTGCCTGCTCCTGTTGGGCGAGGGCTGCCGTCGGGGCAAACACCAGGATGCCGACGACTGACGCCAGCGCAATCGCCTTAAGACGCGGCGTGCGCACCGGGCTCGACCGTCCAGGTGATGCTTGCTACCGAGTCTCCGGTTTCAGCCTTATTTGCAGCGGCCGTAAGGTGGTAGATATCGCGTGTAACGCGAGCGACGTTTCCGCTCGCTTTGAGCTTGATCTTGTCCGAGCCGCCGGCAATGCCCTGATAGCCCATGTCGAAGGCTGCATTCTTGGACAAATCAATGCCCGTACCCTGCGTTGCGGCATAGGCATCCTGCAGATTATCTAACGGGCCAACCTTAAAGTCGATGGAATTCTGGGCGTCCCCCTTCTTGGCGTCGCTGGCGATGTTCCATGTTTCCTTGGGAGTGACCTTCATATTGGTGACGTGAATGCCGTATGCCGAGAGATTGTTGATCGTGATGGCATCCTCAGAAGGGCACTGAAGCGTGCCATCCGCCTTGGCGACAAACGGAATGACCGTTGGGGCCTCAAATGAAATGTTGTCGATTTCGGTCCTGACTCTGACGTCGGTGGTTCCCACGCGCACCTCTGCCATGGCCGCCGTCGGCGTGACGCCCATCGCGAGCGCGAGCGCCAGCCCTGCGCCCACGGCGAGCGCCTTGGCTCCGTTCAAGTTTCTGGTGATGTCCATAGCCGATCCTTTCTGCTCGTCACGGACCGTTTCCGTGATGATGGTTGGACAAATGGGGGAGGGGTGGGTGCAGCCCCGCAAACGCTGCGGTCGCTAGCCTTCTGCCCGGGCAACCCGCACCTTGATGCGCGTGGGGTTGCCATGCTCGTCGAGGGTCTTGGCGTCGAGCGCCTGAATCTCTATATAGGCCTCGCCTTCCTCGATCTCTCCGGCAGGACAGGTCTCAACCGTTTTGCCCGTCTCGACCACGCCGGATTCGTAGATGGTCTTGTCGTTTTGAATGACGCGGAAGCGCTGCGGAAACTTGTTGTCCGAGGTGTTTTGCACGTTGACGCGCAGCTTGCCGCCCGCTTGGAGTTGGGCCACCGGTGCGACCGATATCGTCATCATGTTGTCGCGGACGATGGCGTCGAGCTCGTCTTGGATTTCCTGGCGCGTCTTGCCCTCGGCCGTCGTAACCGAGGCGCCCGCCTCTGGCACGGGCTGCGATTGCCAGGCGTACAGGCCTACGGCAACCAGGGCGCAGACGATCGCCAAGCAGGCGACGATGAGTTTCTTGCGGCGCCCCAAGCTTGCGAGCCCCGCCCCTTTCTGCGTACTCATGCGGCATCCTTGGCGGTGTAGACGCGTGCGAACGTGGACGGGTCCGCTCCAAAGAGCATGTGCAGCATAAGGCGGCGCGAGTACACAAGCTCTTCGAAGTTGGGGGGAAGCTTAATGTCGTGGATGTGCGCGATGTGGTGGGCGAGTGCCAGGAACGATTCGGGGTCGCAGATCACATCGGTGGTGACATGGTAGACCGTGGTATTGGGAAATGCCTCTGCTTCGAAAGGCAAGAGATAGGGATCGTCGTCGACTTCGATGGCGATGCCGTATTGGGGCCAGTGATATGCCATGGGAACCTCCCTGCTCTGGGGCCAAAACTTCTATCGGTTTTGGCTGTCGAGGCCGACCGTATCAGCCACTACTTGACCAAAAGCTGACCAAATACTTGACGGATTTACATCGTCGCAGGTAAAAGGCGGTAAAAATTCATTCAAGTTTTTTGAAGCGTCAAATGACGGCACAACGAGCGTTGCCGGGTATGTGTTAAAAACATCGTCTGCCGAGAAATACCAGCCGTTTGCAGAATTGCGCGAACGTAAAAATCCTCAATTATGGAGACGGTCTCGAACACGTCACCGAAACGATGCGGTAACATCTCCCTGCAAACACTGTAGTTAGCTAAAGGGGAGTCCTGCATGTCTGCAACTATCAAACCCTTCACCGATGAGTCCGAGGAGTACGGCCGCGACGAGTCTCGCTCGTCGGGCGAGGCATCGAGCATCTCGTTCCCAACATCGGAAGACGAGGTGCGCGCCGTCCTGCGGCAACTCCACGCCGACGGCACTCCGGTGACCGTCCAGGGTGCCCGAACGGGTCTCGCCGCCGGCGCCGTGCCCCATGGCGGGCATATCCTCAATACCTCGCGCATGAATCGCTACCTTGGTCTTCGTCGCGATGGCGAGGGTCGGTTCCTGCTTCGTGTGGAGCCGGGCGTCGTGCTCTCGGAGCTGCGCAAGCAGCTGGGCAAGAAGGTGCTGCCGACCGCCGGCTGGGGCCAGGCATCGCTTAAGGTATACGAGGAGTTTCAGAACGCCCCCGAGCAGTTCTTTCCCACCGATCCCACCGAGGCATCTGCCTGCCTGGGCGGTATGGCGGCGTGCAATGCCTCCGGCGCGCGCAGCTATGCCTATGGGCCCATGCGTCCGCATGTTATGGGTCTGCACGTTGTGCTGGCCGATGGCGACCTGCTGACGCTCCACCGCGGCGAGGTCTTCGCGCAGGGCCGCCGCCTTTCGCTCGTCACGGCGGAGGGTCGCACGCTCGAGCTCGATTTGCCCGGATACACGATGCCCCAGACCAAAAACGCGTCGGGTTACTTTGTCGCCGACAACATGGACGCTATCGACCTGTTTATCGGTGCATGCGGCACGCTCGGCATTATCACGGAGCTCGAGATTGCCCTGCAGCCGGCCCCCGCGGTCGTGTGGGGCGTGAGCTGCTTTTTTGACAGCGAGGACAAGGCCGTGGCCTTTACCGATGCCGCGCGACCGGTTCTTGCCCATGCCGTCTCGGTCGAGTACTTCGATGCCGGCGCCCTGGATATCCTGCGCCGCCAGCGCGAGCAGTCGACGGCGTTCGCCTCGCTGCCGGCGCTGGACGACGAGGCCAAGGTCTGCGTCTACGTGGAGCTCGACTGCGATGACGAGGAGCAGGCAACCAAGGAGTTGTATCACCTGGGCTGGGTGCTGGAACTCTCGGGCGGTCGCGACGATGCGACGTGGGTTGCGCGCACCGAGGTCGACCGCGAGTGTCAGCGATTCTTCCGCCATGCGGTGCCCGAGAGCGTCAACATGCTCATTGACGAGCGCCGCCGCACCGACCCTACGATTACCAAGTTGGGCTCGGACATGTCGGTGCCCAACAACCGCTTGGCCGATGTCGTCGCCCTCTATCGCCGCACGTTGGCCGAAAGCGGACTCGAGTCTGCCGCCTGGGGACATATCGGCAACAACCATCTGCATGTGAACATTCTGCCGCGCGATGCGGAGGACTACCGCCGCGGCGGTGAGCTTTTTGCCCAGTGGGCGGCCGAGGTCACAGCCATGGGCGGAGCGGTTTCTGCCGAGCACGGCGTCGGCAAGATCAAGGCGAGCTTTTTGGAGACGATGTACGGTCACGAGGCCATGGTCGAATCGGCGCAACTTAAGCTCCAGCTCGATCCTGCGGGCCAGCTGGGCCGTGGCAACCTGTTCTCGGAGAAGCTCCTAGATGACGTGGCACAGAAAGGGGGTGCGCAGCATGAGTGATTTTCATATGGTAGTGTGCGTCAAAGCGGTGCCGGGAAGCACCGAGGTCAAGATGGATCCCAAGACCAACACCATTGTGCGCGACGGTAAGCAGGCCGTTATCAACCCGTTTGACGCAAGTGCTCTGGAATGCGCGTTGGCGCTTAAGGACGACTTTATCGGTTTTGGCATGGACGTGCGCGTAACGGTGGTGTCGATGGGCATCCCCGCGACCGAATCGTTACTGCGCGACTGCATCGCCCGCGGTGCCGACGACGCGCTGCTGCTGACCGACCGCGCGTTTGCGGGCGCCGATACCCTGGCCACCACGTATGCCCTCAAGTGCGGTATCGAGGCGCTCGATGAGGACTTTGACCTGCTTATCTGCGGCAAAATGGCGGTTGATGGCGATACGGCCCAAATCGGCCCCGAGCTTGCCGGTGCGTTTGATATTCCGTGCGTGACCGATGTGAGCCTTGTGCAGAGCGCGGGCTTTACGACGTGCGGCGCGCTCACGCTCATCCACGGGTGCGACGGCGGCGAGGAGACCGTATACCTGGAGATGCCGTGTGCGATGACGACCGCCAAGGAAATCGGTCAGCTGCGCATGCCGAGCATTGCCGGCATCCGTGCGGCCGAGGAGGCCGAGGTGCGGGTGGTCAGTGCCGCCGATGTTCAGGCCGATCCATCTCGCTGCGGCCTCGCCGGCTCTCCGACCCAGGTTGTGCGCTCGTTTGTGCCCGAGCGCGACCAGAGCTGCGAGGAAATTGAGGGAACGCCGTCCGAGCAGGCGGCAAAGCTTGCCAAGATTATTGAGGGGATGGCATAGATGAGCGGACTTGTTATCGACAGCGAAGCATGTATCGGCTGCGGCCGCTGCGTTCGCGCCTGTGCCTCGGGCGGCATCGTGGTCGAGGGCGAGCGCCCCAACCGGTGCGCCCGCGTAACCGAAGGCTGCATCCTATGCGGCAGCTGCGTCGATGCCTGTCCGGTTAAGGCTATTTCCATCGAGCGCGATGCCGCGGCGAATGCCTCCGATCTTGCCGCGTATCAAGACATTTGGGTCTTCGCGCAGACCGACGAGCACGATGTCGTGGTGCCTGTTGCCTATGAGCTCATGGGCAAGGGTCGCGAGCTTGCCGATGCCCGCGGCTGTCGTCTGGTGGCACTGGTCGGCATGACGCCTGGCGGTCCGCTCGCTGCCGCGGAGCAACTGGTCTTTGCCGGAGCGGACGAGGTCATGGTCTGCCGCGATGAGCGCCTGCGCCAAAACGACGCCGAGGTCTACGCCCGCCTGATCTGCGACCTTGTTGCCGAGCACAAGCCCGAGGCCATTCTGTACGGCGCCACCGCCTTTGGGCGCGAGCTTGCGCCCGGCGTCGCTGTGCGCCTGCAGACGGGCCTTACCGCCGACTGTACGGTCCTTTCGATGGATACGGAGACGGGGCTGCTGCAGCAGACGCGTCCGGCCTTTGGCGGCAACCTGATGGCCACCATTGTCTGCCCCAACCATCGTCCCCAGATGGCGACGGTACGCCCTGGCGTCTTTAAGGCCCCTGCTCCCAGTTACGAGCGGTCAGGCAAAATCGTCCAGGTGCAGCTTGCCGAGGGCGTCGAGGCTCGCGTGGAGATCGCGATTTCTGCCGCCGAGCAGATGCAACAGGAGTCGATTGCCGATGCCGAGCGCCTGGTTGTGGTCGGTCGCGGTATTGGGTCGAAGAAAAATCTGCCCCTGATGCGAAAGCTCGCCGATGCCTTAGGTGCAGAACTTGGTTGCACGCGTCCCGTTGTGGAGGCTGGCTGGCTGGAGTATCGCCACCAGGTTGGCCAGACCGGTGTGTCCGTGGCGCCCAAACTGCTCGTGAGCGTTGGCGTCTCGGGCGCTATCCAACACCTGGCCGGCATCGGCGGGGCGGAGTGCATCATTGCCATCAACGAAGACCCGGACGCCCCCATCTTTGGGGCGGCCCAGTACAAGGTCGTCGGCGATGCGGTCGAGGTCGTCGAGGAGCTTCTGGCTCAGCTGGAGCGCTAGGCGCCTGCCAGCCAGTCGCGCATTTCGCCCCGAAGGCGGCTCCAGGTTGCTTGCGTGGCGGAGTCGGTAAAGGGCTTTGTGATTCCAAAGGGCGCGTTGAGCAGGCGGAAGATATCGCCCTGCTCGCGCGCCAGCGCACGGCTTGCCGGATACACAAGCTCAAACATAAAGCAGATAAGCCCCACCAAGTAGTCTGCCGGCTCGTTGCGCTCGTCGCGCGCAACGCAACGGCGCTCGGCAAATGCCTGCAGTGTCGGTGCCGAAAAATGGCTATCGAGAAACTTGTCCTTGCTCACCTTGAGGATGGTATCGACTGTGCTGTCGGCGATGGTGCGCATAATGTCGACCTTGTCGCCATCGCGCACGATGTCGCAAAAGCGGCATGTGCGCTCGTCGAGCTGCGCGGGCAGACGAAAGTCGCTGTGGTATGCAATGCTTGCGCGAATCAGCTCGTCATAAACATCGGACTCGATAAAGTCGCGAATACTGGTCGCGGCAGGCGCGTCGGCGGGATTCTCGCCAAAGAGAACTTCGACACCCAACGCGGCGTGGCTCATGCTGTCGGCATCCTTAAAGGTGTCCCAGCGGCGTAGTTGCTCAAAGCGGCCCATGTCGTGCAGCAGGCCGCAAAGCCAGGCCAAGTCAATGTCTGCTGCCGTCCAGCCCTGCTCGCGGGCTACGGCATCGCAGACGTCTGCCACATGATACGTGTGCTCGATTTTGAGTGCGATGCGCGGGCTGGTGACATCGTAGGCATCGGTATAGTCCCTAAAGGCCGCAAGTGCCCGTGCTCGATCGATGGTTGCCATAATGACTTCCTTAGAAACGTCTTTCGATCCGGTGGCAATTGTAGGCGAATACTGCCGCAGTCGGTCACGGATTTCGTCGCGTACAATGGGCGGCGTTGGCTACTTCTAATGACGAGGAACGATATGGTGCTCAAGATCGTTAAAACCGTTTGGCCGGTGATGCTCACCTATGTCGCCGTGGGCGCGCCGTGCGGAATGATTATGGGGCAGACGGGTATGGAGCCTTGGATGGTTTTTGCCCTCAGCTCCACCTTTGTGACGGGTAGCGGACAGTTTATGATTTGCAATCTGTGGCTGGCGGGTGTGCCGGCGCCGTCGATTATCGCGAGTGTTGCTGCTATCTCTTCCCGTTTTGCACTCTACTCGGCGTCGTTGGCACCGCATCTTACCGGTGCCTCCAAACGCCAGACGCTGGCGGTTACGGCAACGCTTACCGAGGAAGCCTACGGCATTTCGCTGGCCAAGCTGGTCGAGGGCGACGATTGGGGGCCTCGCGAGGCCTTCGCGCTCAATGCGATTCTTATCCTCACCTGGGGCATCTCCTGCACGGCGGGCGCTGTTCTGGGCTCCGTTATCGACATCCCTTCGGCAATTGCCGGCTTTGTCTGCACGTCGCTGTTCATTTGCCTGCTGTTTTCGCAGCGCGTCTCGCGCGGCAATGTGATTGCCGCGGCTGCGGGTGCGGTGTCTGTCGCCGCCTGTAAGTTTGCGGGGCTTGCGAATATCGCGGTGCCGGCAAGCGTTGTGGTTGGCGTCGCGGTGGCGCTTGCATCCGATGCCATTGCCAACGGAAGGGGTGGCCGCGATGCCCGTTAACGAGTTTTTGATTTTGTGGCTGTCGTCGTGGGCGGCCATCGCGTTCTTCCGCATTGCGCCGGCCTTTGCCCTGCGCGGCCGCGACCTTTCGCCTCGCGTGACCGAGGCGCTGGGTTACATCCCGCCCGCCGCCTTTGCGGCGCTGGTCGCCAATGACCTGGTAAGCCCCGGCGCCTTCGATGCTGGTTTGTGGCCCGGCCTGCTACCCTGGGTCGCGGCCGCTGGCGTCGTGCTCGTGGCGGTTAAGACCAAGTCGATGCTGTGGTGTTGCGTCTCGGGCGTCGTGTTCTATGTCGCATTGAGCCTTCTCTAGGGCTGCGGCGTGGGTGATGCCCCCGGTTCCGCCCAACTCATCGAATTTCTCACTAAGCTGGTTAGCTTCTTCTGGTACCATGGTCAAACTTTACTGTAGCAAAGCGTGACGTGGGATTTTGTCCCCGTCAGCGGAAATGGGGGTTTCATGGCTCAGGAAGCAACCAACAGCGAGCAAAAGAAGTTCAAGGTCCCGCGCATCCCGGGCGACATCATGATCTATCCGATGATTGTCGGCTTGCTGCTCAATACCTTCTGCCCGCAGGTCTTTGAGATTGGCGGCTTCTTTACCGCTGCCTGCCGTGGTGGTTCCAACACCATCGTCGCCGCAATCCTGCTGTTTGTGGGTGCGGGCATTAGCTTTAAATCCACGCCGGGCGCCATCAAGACCGGCATCGTCGTGCTTATCCCTAAGCTCGTGGTGGCAGCGGCCCTGGGCTTGGGCGTTGCCTATTTCTTTAACGACAATTTCTTGGGTCTCAGCTCCGTCTCCATCATTGGCGGTATCACCTTCTGCAACATGGCGCTCTATACGGGCATCATGGGCGAGTTCGGTGACGAGTCCGAGCAGGGCGCCGTGGGCATCCTGTTCTTTACGGCCGGTCCCGCCGTCACCATGATTATCCTTGGTGTCTCCGGTCTCGCCAACATTCCCATCGGCACCATCATCGGTTCCATCTTGCCGCTCGTGATCGGCATGGTGTTGGGCAACCTCTTCCCGTTTATCAAGAACCTGCTGGTTCCCGGTACCAACCCCGCCATCGCCGTCATCGGTTTTCAGCTGGGTGCGTCCATGAGCCTGTCAAGCTTTATCACCGGCGGTATTTCGGGCATTCTGCTGGGCCTTATTACACTCTTTATCGTTGGGCCCATTACCTTTGCCTTTGAGCGCCTGTGTGGCGGCAACGGCAAGGCGGCCGTCGCCTGCTCCACCATCGCCGGTACGGCCATGACCACGCCGGTCGCCCTTGCCGAGGTCGCGCCGCGCTATGCCGAGCTTGCGCCCACCGCGTACGCCCAGATCGCTACCGCCGTCATCATCACGGCGATTATGGCCCCGATCCTGACCGGCTGGGTCGACAATAAGTTCTGCCAGGGCAAGGAGGACCTGTCGGTCGAAGGTGTCGAGGCTATTGAGGAGGCCGTCGCGACCGATATCGACGGCGAATAGCCAAAGTGAATAACGGACTGTTGGCGTGTGCCATTCGGTCCCTCAAAGCGCCCGAACGGTGGCTGTTCTGCAGCGTCGTTCGGGCGCTTTGGTATATTATTCCTCATCCCCTCGGGGATAAAGGGGATTAGTCCGAGCGTGGTTTTGGCTATACACGCCTATTGAGAACAAGAGAGGATGGCGCCTTGTGGTTAAGGCACTCAAGATAGAGATATTCCTGCTGTGCATGATTATTCTCGTTGGACTTGCCATACGAAGCCGGCGTTCCCTGTTCTCCAGCACCCAGCAGCTTTTGTTCAGTATGCTCGGCTACACGTCTGCGGCCTACATTTTCTTCGATATGATCTGGGTCCTCTCGGACGGAGTAGACGGCACGATAGGCATCGCGGCCAACTGGATCTCCAATGCGGTCTCGTTTTCGCTGTTCGCCATCGCGTGCCTTATTTGGTTTTTCTATTCCGAGACGGTGCAGGGCTCTCGGCTCCTGACCACGCGCTATCGGGTGGCGATTGTGACGCTACCGACGGTGCTGGTGGTTGTCCTGGCGTTTACGAGCTGCTGGACACATGCCCTGTTCTATATCGATGCGCAGGGCGTGTACCGTCGCGGTGCTGCCTATATGATTCAGCCAATCGTTAGCTACTGCTACGTTATACACACGTCCCTGCGCGCGTTTGTGCATTCGCGTAAGGTCGAGAGCCTGCAAAAGAAGGCCATTTACCGGACGCTTGCCTTCTTTGCCGTTCCCGCTCTGGTGGGTGGCACTTTTCAGGTTGTGTATTCGGTGCCTGGCCTTTGTGTCGGCATACTGCTGAGCATCTTGCTGCTCTATATCGTCTATCAGGAGCAGCTCATCTCGACCGACCCGCTCACCGGTCTTAATAATCGCAATCGTTTTGAGACCTATATGCTGTCGCTGTTCTCGGGTGCGGACCAGGCCAAGGATGTGTATCTGCTGATGATGGATGCCGACGGCTTTAAGCAGATCAACGACCACTATGGACATGTCGAGGGCGACCATGCTCTTCAGGTTGTTGCGACGGCGCTCAAGGACGTCTGCTCGGTGTCTGGTGGCTTTATCGCGCGCTACGGCGGCGATGAGTTCGTGGTGGTGCAAAAGGGAGCTACGGAGCAGGAGATTATCAGCCTGTGTACGGCGATCAACGACGAGCTTGCGCGCGCCGAGGTGCCGTATTCGTTGCGGATGTCCATCGGATACGCGCTGGTCGGCGATGGGGTCGATACCTGGCAAGACTTACTTCGCGCCGCCGATGCAGAGCTCTACCGCGTTAAGGCCGAGAAGAAGAAAGCCGGCGTTCAGATTCGCTAGTAAAAAGGGGCGCACGACAGTGTTGGTCGTGCGCCCCTTTTGCGTTTGCGGGGGCCACCGGCATAATGCCCAGGCGCGTTACGGCAAGGCGGTTGCCTGCCGCCGCGACTCGGTACGAAATCAACAAGAAACAGTGTATTCCATTAAACTAAAGCATGCGAACACCCTGTGTGATATAGGGGGCAGTTCGTTAGGCCTTTTTGGGCTTGTTGACCACGATGATGCCGCCGCACACCAAAAGCAGGGCGACGATGACGACGACGGGGCTCGTTCCGGCGCCCTCGCCCAGCAGCAACGCGCTCAGCAACACGCCAAAGATGGGGTTCATAAAGCCAAAGACCGAGACGCGGCTGACGGGGTTAACCGCAAGCAGGCGTGACCAGACCGAGTAAGCGACCGCGGAGATGAGCGCCATATAGATAATGAGGGCGATGGCGGGGGCGAGCGATGTGGGGGGAGAGCGTGCCGCCCATCAAGAGACCGATGGCGGTAAGAACGAGTCCGCCGATGAGGAATTGCCAACCGGCAAGCAGGACACCGTCGTGCTCGCGCGAGAACAGGCCGATAAGGCAGGTGGACATGGCGCCCGCAACGGTGGATGCCAGGATAAAGCCCTCGCCGTTGAGCGCGAAGCCAAACGTGCCGTCCGAACCGGACAGGTTGACGAGCGCGACGCCGGAAAAGCCCAAAACGCAGCCGAGAATCTTGGGCGCATCGAGCTTTTCGGTGCGAAACGCCAGCGCGGCTAAAAGGATGGCCAAAAAGTTGGCACTGGCCTCGATGATGGAGCTCGACATGGCGCTGGCGTGCGACAGGCCAAGATAGAAAAAGAAGTACTGGCCGATGGTCTGGAACAGCGACAGCGTGACGATGGGCTTAAGGTCGCGCACCTGCGGGACGAGAGGACGTCGCTGCGCCACGCTCATGCCGACGATGACCAGCGTGCCGGCAAGGGTAAAGCGCAGGCCTGCAAAGAGCAGCTGCGAGGCGCTGTCGTGTGCCGGGATGCCAAAGAGCGCGTAGCCGATCTTGATGCAGGGAAAGGCCGAGCCCCAGAGTGCACAGCAAATAAGACATCCCAGGATAAGACCGGGCAGGGTTGCAAGAAATGGTTTGCGGCGTTCCATTGCGTCCTCTCGAGTTGGCGTATCAAAAAAGAACCCGCCACCGGTTGCGCCGATGGCGGGTGTCGTTACCCGGGGTGATTGTACCCGATGGGGCGTTTTAAGCGAAGTAGGCTACGCCGCTCTCGAAGATCGGCATGAACTTATCGCCGGGGACATGCTCGGGCACGTTGCGGTACAGGTTGTCGCCGCGACGCTCGGCATGGCCCATCTTGCCCAGAACGCGGCCGTCGGGGCTCGTGATGCCCTCGATGGCGAGCGCGGAGCCGTTGGGGTTGACGGCGAGGTCCATGCTGGGCTTGCCGTCCTCGCCCACGTACTGCGTGGCGACCTGGCCGTTGGCGATGAGCTGGGCGAGCACCTCGTCGTTGGCGACAAAGCGGCCCTCGCCGTGGCTGATGGCGACGGTGTAGGGGTCGTCCAGGCTGCACTGCGACAGCCACGGGGACAGGTTGGACGAGATACGGGTACGCACCAGACGGCTCTGGTGGCGACCGATGGTGTTGAACGTCAGCGTTGGCGCATCGGGCGTGGCGTCGACGATATCACCGTAGGGCACCAGGCCAAGCTTGACCAGGGCCTGGAAGCCGTTGCAGATGCCCAGCATCAGGCCATCGCGGGCCTTGAGCAGGTCGCGGACGGCCTCGGTGACCTCGGGGGCACGGAAGAAGGCCGTGATGAACTTGGCGGAGCCGTCGGGCTCGTCGCCGCCCGAGAAGCCGCCGGGGATCATGACGATCTGGCTCTGGCGAATGCGGCGGGCAAGCTCGTGGGTACTTTCGGCGACGGCCTCGGGGGTGAGGTTGTTGATCACGAAGGTGTCGGCCTCGGCGCCAGCGGCGCGGAACGCACGGGCGCTGTCGTACTCGCAGTTGTTGCCGGGGAACACGGGGATGATCACGCGCGGACGGGCGATCTTGGCGCCGCCGTACACATGGATGTCCTTGGCGCGGTAGTCGACGGTCTCGACCGGGGCGGTCTCGCCGGTGCTGCGGTAGGCGAAGACGCCCTCGATGCCGCTCTCCCAGGCCTCCTGCAGCTCGGAGAGCTCAATGACCTCGGAGCCGGTGTCGATGACGTAGCCCTCGACAGTGGTACCCAGAGGCTCGACGACAACGCCGTCGGCGACCTGGGGCAGCTCGGCGTTGTCGGCAAGTTCGACGATAAAGCTGCCATAGAGCGGGGTGAAGAGGCTCTCCACGTCCACATCCTCGGCGAGCTCAATGCCGATCTGGTTGCCCACACACATCTTAAAGAGGCTCTCGGCGCCGCAGCCGTAGCCGGGCGTAGAGATGGCAAGTGCATCGCCGGTGGCAGTGAGCGCCTCGACGGCGTCGAACGCGGCGAGCAGCTGCTGGGCGTCGGGACGGTAATCCTCGCCATAGGTGGCGGGGGCGATGCGGACGACGCGGTGCGTGAGGCCCTTGAACTCGGGGGAGACGGCACGAGCTGCCTTGCCCACGGCGACGGCGAAGCTGATGAGGGTCGGCGGAACGTTGAGCTCGCCGGCCTCGTCCTCAAACGAGCCGCTCATGGAGTCCTTGCCGCCGATAGCACCGGCACCCAGATCGACCTGGGCCATGAGGGCGCCCAAGACGGCAGCCATGGGCTTGCCCCAGCGCTCGGCCTCGGTGCGCAGACGCTCGAAGTACTCCTGGAAGGAGAGGTAGGCGCGCTTGTGCTCAAAGCCGGCGGCCACGAGCTTGGCGATGGACTCGACCACGGACAGGTAGGCGCCCGCAAACTGGTCGGCCTCCATCAGATAGGGGTTGAAGCCCCAAGCCATGGCGCTCGCCGTGGTGGTCTCGCCGTCCACGGGGAACTTGGCGACCATGGCCGAGCTCGGGGTGAGCTGCGTCTTGCCGCCAAAGGGCATAAGGACGGTCGCAGCGCCGATGGTGGAGTCAAAGCGCTCGGAAAGGCCCTTGTTGGAGGCGACGTTGAGGTCGGTGACCAGCGAGGTCATGCGCTCGGTGAGCGTGGTGCCGGCCCAGCTGGGCTGCCACACGCTGCGGGCGCACACGTGGGCGTTCTGGTGCTTGGGAGCGCCGTTGGAGTTGAGGAACTCGCGGGACAGGTTGACGATGGCAACACCGTTCCAGGCCATGCGCATGCGCGGCTCGGCAGTAACCTCGGCGATGACGGTCGCCTCCAGGTTCTCCTCGGCGGCGTAGCCCATGAACTCCTCGACGTCACCGTCGGCGACGGCACAGGCCATGCGCTCCTGGGACTCGGAGATGGCGAGCTCGGTGCCGTCCAGGCCGTCGTACTTCTTGGTCACGGTGTCCAGATCCACGTACAGGCCGTCGGCAAGCTCGCCCACGGCGACCGAGACGCCGCCGGCGCCAAAGTCGTTGCAGCGCTTGATCAGGCGGCAGGCGTCGCCGCGGCGGAACAGGCGCTGTAGCTTGCGCTCGACCGGGGCGTTGCCCTTCTGGACCTCGGCGCCCGAGGTCTCGATGGACTCGGTGTTCTGGGTCTTGGAGGAGCCGGTGGCACCGCCGATGCCGTCACGGCCGGTACGGCCGCCCAGCAGGATGATCTTGTCGGTGGGGGCGGGGCACTCGCGACGCACGTGGTTTGCCGGAGTGGCGCCCACGACGGCGCCGACCTCCATGCGCTTGGCCACGTAGCCGGGGTGATAGAGCTCGTTGACCTGGCCGGTGGCAAGGCCGATTTGGTTGCCGTAGCTGGAGTAGCCGGCGGCAGCGGTGGTCACGAGCTTGCGCTGCGGCAGCTTGCCCTCGAGCGTCTCGGAAACCGGGACGGTGGGGTCGCCGGCACCGGTGACGCGCATGGCCTGGTACACATAGCTGCGGCCCGAGAGCGGGTCGCGGATGGCGCCGCCCACGCAGGTGGCGGCACCGCCGAAGGGCTCGATCTCGGTGGGGTGGTTGTGGGTCTCGTTCTTAAACAGGAACAGCCAGTCCTGCTCCTCGCCGTCGACATCGACCTTCACCTTGACGGTGCAGGCGTTGATCTCTTCGGACTCGTCCACGTCGGTCATCACGCCGGTTTTTTTGAGGTACTTGGCGCCGATGGTGCCCATGTCCATAAGGCAGACAGGCTTGGCGTCGCGACCGAGCTCGTGGCGCATCTCCATGTAGCGGTCGAAGGCCTGCTGCACCACGGCGTCGTCGATCGTCACGTCGTCCAGGACGGTGCCGAAGGTGGTGTGACGGCAGTGGTCGGACCAGTAGGTGTCGATCACGCGGATTTCGGTGATGGTGGGGTCGCGGTCTTCATCGCGGAAGTACTGCTGGCAGAAGGCGATGTCCGCCTCGTCCATGGCAAGGCCGCGCTCGGCGATAAAGGCGGCAAGACCGGCCTCGTCGAGCTCGCGGAAGCCGTCGAGCACCTCGACAGGCTGGGGCTCGGGCGTCTCCACATGGAGCGTCTGGGGCAGGTCGAGCGAGGCGATGCGGGCCTCGACGGGGTTCACGACGTAGTGCTTAATGGCTTCGATGGCGGCTTCGTCAAGCTCGCCCGAGATCATATAGACCTTGGCGGAGCGCACGGCGGGGCGCTCGCCCTGGCTGATGAGCTGCACGCACTCGCTGGCGGAGTCGGCGCGCTGGTCAAACTGGCCCGGCAGGAACTCGACGGCAAAGACAGCGCCATCGCTTGCGGGGAGCTCGTCGTAGGTCACGTCGACCTGGGGCTCGCTAAAGACGGTCGGCACGCAGGAGCGGAAGAGCTCCTCGTCGATACCTTCGACGTCGTAGCGGTTGATGATCCTCAGGGCCTCGATGCCCTTGATGCCGAGAATCTCGGTGAGCTCACCCTTGAGCTGCTGAGCCTCGACGTCGAACCCGGGTTTCTTCTCCACGTAAATACGAGAGACCATTGGTTCCTGCCTTCCTGATCGGTTGGGCGTACGGTACGGTATGCGGCAGCGGTCGGTTTGCGGGACGTGCCCTGCGGTCGCCTTGAGCCGCATGTTTGTAAACCTCACTATGATACGACAGCTCGTGGCGCGTTGAGGACGGCGAGGATGCTACAGTGATGCGCAATCAAGAGAAAGGCATCACATGGCATTTGTTTCGCTCGCCATCATTGCGCTCGTGGCCTTTGCAAGCCCCTTCATCGCGTCGGCCATCCCCGGAAAGCCGGTCCCCGAGACGGTCTTTTTGCTCGTGTTCGGCGCTGTGCTGGGGCCTCATATGCTCGGTATTATCCATGTGGATGCCGAGGTCTCGCTCGTGTCCGAGCTGGGCTTGGCGTTTTTGTTCCTGCTCGCTGGTTTTGAGATCGACCCTAAAAACATCACGGGTATCGAGGGCCGCTACGGCATGGCCACGTGGGTTATCACGTTTGGTATCGCCTGGGTCGCCGTGCGCTTTACGCCGTGGTTCTCGGTCAGCCATTTCGACGGCATTGCCGTGACGCTGGCACTCACGTCGACGGCGCTCGGCACCCTCGTGCCCATCATGCGCGAACGCTCGCTCACCGGCACGCGCGTGGGCGACTCCATTCTTGCCTATGGCACTTGGGGCGAGCTCGGTCCCGTGCTCGCCATGTCGGTGCTGCTCTCTGCCCGCACGGGTATTCAGACGCTCGTGATCCTTGGCCTGTTTGCGGTGGTCTGCGTTTTGCTGGCCGTGGTCCCGAGTCGTTCCAAGCGCGTCGGCAGCCGTTTCTTTGCGTTTGTTGAAGAGCGCGCCGATACCACGTCGCAGACGTTCGTGCGCCTGACGGTGCTCATTTTGGTCACGCTCGTGGCATTTTCGGCCATCTTCGATCTCGATATCGTGCTGGGTTCCTTTGCCGCTGGCTTTGTGCTGCGCTATATCATTCCCGAGGGCAATCACACGCTCGAGCTCAAGCTCGACGGCTTGGCCTACGGCTTTTTGATTCCCGTGTTCTTTACTGTGTCGGGTGCCAAGATCGACCTGACGGCCGTGGCGTCGCGCCCCGGGCTGCTCGTCGGCTTTATCATGGCACTGCTGATTATTCGCGCCGTGCCCATTTTAGTGTCTATGAGCATCTGCCCCGCGACGCGAGATGTCTCGGCATATGGACGCATTACCGTGGCGCTGTACTGCACCACGGCGCTGCCGATTATCGTTGCCGTGACGAGTGTTGCCGTCAACGCGGGGGCGCTTTCGCAGGATATCGCATCAGTCATGGTTGCCGCCGGTGCCATTACGGTGTTTTTGATGCCGCTGCTCGCGCAGCTCTTCTACCGTGTGGTCGACGCCGCGCCCGTTGCCGCTGTGGCAGAAGTTGCCGAGCGTCCTTCCGACGCGCTCGACATTCTGCGCGCCCATCACGATCTGGCGAGCCTGCTTGCCCGCGAGCATGAGCTTTTGACCTCGCATGGCCACGGTCGCGCGGTTGACGGCGTGCCTACGCTCGACAGCATTGCCGAGCGCCTGTCAGCCGAGGCCGCGAGTGGCCGCATCGATGCGCGTATCGTAGATGCCGCCCATTTGCTTGCCGAGAAGACTTTCGGCGATGAGATTGATCCGTCCAAGTTGACTCCGCGCGAGCGCCGTCGCTTGGAGCGCGCCAAGCTTGCCGTGCGCGAATACCGCCGCCGCATGCTGGAACTCTATGCGCGAGAAGAAGCCGAGGCCGACGACGGCAAGTAGCCAATGCCCATGCGGAAAGCTCATCCCAGTTTGAAGGCCCGAAATGGGATGTACTTTCCGAAGTAAGCCCTTTGGGAAACTGTGTCCCGGAATGGGCGTCCAAAGTGGGATGCGGTTTCCCAAAGAGGGTTCTGGGGGAAAGTGCATCCCATTTTGAGCCGAAATAATGGGATGCAGTTTCCCGCTCAAATAGAAGAAGGCGTGCTGCCTGCTGTTGATGCAGACAGCACGCTTTTTGCGTTGCGCTCTGTTGAGGTTTGAAGCCGTGGCTTGCGGCTTTTAGGAGCGGGCGGCTCCGTCGACGGGGAGGATGGCGCCCGTAACGTAGGCAGACATGTCGCTTGCCAGGAAGACGAAGGCGTTGGCGACGTCCTCGGGCTCGCCCATGCGGCCGAGCGGGATGGTGGCGATGATGGGCTTAATAACCTCTTCGGGCAGGTTGGCCACCATGTCGGTCTTGGTCACGCCGGGAGCGACGGCGTTGACGCGAACGCCCATGGGGGCGAGCTCGCGCGAGAGCGACTGGACCATGCCGTTGACGGCGAACTTGGACGTGGGATAGCCGACGCCGGAGGGCTGGCCATACTTGGCGACCATCGAGCTCGTGGTGGTGATGGTGCCGCCGTGGCCGGCCTCGGTCATGATCTTGGCGGCAGCCTGGTGACCGTTAAAGACCGCGGTCACGTTGAGGTTCATAACGTTGGCGAACTCCTCGGCAGTGTACTGCAGGAGGGGTGAACGCTGGGAGATGCCGGCGTTGTTGACGACCGTATCGAGACCGCCCATGTCGGCGGCAGCCTGGGTAAAGGCCTCGGTCACGGCCTCGAGCGAGGTGAGGTCGCAGGAGCGACCCCAGACCTTGGCCTCGGGATAGGCGGCGGCGAGCTTCTCGACGGCGGCGTCGGCAGTCTCCTGGCGCGAGCCAAAGACCGTGACAGCGGCGCCCTCCTCGATAAAGCGGCAGGCGATGGCATAGCCGATTCCGCGCGTGCCTCCGGTGATGATTGCTTTCTTACCCTCGAGCAACATGGTGCCTCCATTCTTCGGGGGTGGACATACGCAGCACAGCATAGCGGGGGCGCAAATCGGTCGCGTTCGCATATCGGTAAACGGTACCTCCGGTTGTCAACGAACGGTCAAGTTGTTCAAACGTTAGACCGGATGCCGGGTTCAAAAGCCGCAAACAAAGGGGCTCCCGTCCAAGTCCGGACGGGAGCCCTTCAATCGTACATGCTGTGTGGTAAAAGGCGGACTAGTTGGCCATGACGCCTTCGGTCCAGGCCTCGACGTCCTCGATGCGCAGGACGTTGGCGACCTCGGCCACGCAGTCGACGCCGGTAAGCTCGGCGGCGGCAGCCTGGATGTCCTTCTCGAGCGCGCGATGCGTCAGGAAGATGACCGAGCACGTGTCACTGACGCCCGACTTGCCGTCCTCGACCTGGTTGATGAGCGAGATCGAGATGTCGTGCTTGGCAAAGATGTCGACCGTCTCGGACAGGGCGCCCACGCGGTCGGCGACCTTCAGGCGCACGTAGTACTTGGTCTGCAGCTCGTCCATGGGCTTAAAGGCAAGATTGTGGCCATAGGGCTCAATCTCGGGCAGCGGGGCCACGCCGCGGCTGATCTGCTCGGAGAGCGACAGGATATCGCCCACGACGGCGCTCGCGGTGGGGAAGGAGCCGGCGCCGGCACCGTAGAACATGGTCTCGCCCACGGCGTCGCCTACCACGTAGACGGCGTTCATGGCGCCGTTGACCTTGGCGAGCATGTGGTCGGCCGGGATGAGCGTGGGGTGCACGCGGACATCGACGCCGGCATCGGTGTTGCGGGCGATGCCCAGCAGCTTGATGGTGTAGCCGAGCTCGCGGGCCTGAGCGATATCCTCGGCACCGATGGTGCGAATGCCCTGCTGATACACGTCGTCGGTGGTGACGCGGGTGCCAAAGCCGATGGAGGCGAGGATGGCCGTCTTGCTGGCGGCATCGAAACCGTCGACGTCGGCGGACGGGTCGGCCTCGGCATAGCCCTTGGCTTGAGCATCGGCAAGAACGTCGGCGTAGTCGGCGCCCTCGGCGTCCATGCGCGACAGGATGTAGTTGGTGGTGCCGTTGAGGATACCGGCGATGGTCAGGATCTTGTTGCCCACCAGGTCATGCTCGAGCGTGCTGACGATGGGGATACCGCCGCCGCAGCTGGCCTCGCACTTAATCTGAACGCCGCACTCGCGTGCTTTCTCTGCGAGTGTCTCGACGTGGCGGCCCAGCAGGGCCTTGTTGGCAGAGACGACGTGCTTGCCGTTCTCGAAGGCAGTGGTGAAGATCTCGGTCGCGGGGTGCTCGCCACCGATCAGCTCGACGACGATATCGACGGCGGGGTCGGTGACCACGTCGTGCCAGTCGCTCGTAAAGGCCTCGCGCTCAACGCCGGCGGCCTCCGCCTGCTCCCAGGCAAGCGCGCAGGCGCGGGTCAGCTTAAGGTCGATGCCGTAGGCGGCCAGATACTCATCGTGGTGGCTCTTGATCAGACGGGCCACGCCGCCGCCGACGGTGCCCAGACCGATGAGGCCGACGTTCACGGTGCGCAGGGGTTCGCTCATAGATAGCTCCTTCGTGCATCTTTATGGATGATTGACCGGTTAAGGTTGAGTGCATTCTAGCGTGAACTGAGGGCGCGTGCTTGGCGGGCGTCGGCGGATACGCAAAACGGTGCCCCCGAAACGCTGCGGAAACATTGGAAACACGCTCGCTACAAACGGAGTTCCGTAACAAACTGTCAACGTTTGAACCATAAGGTTTGCCCTGTACCGCAAGAGGGCCGCATGGCGGCCAGCGAAAGGAGGACCTTATGTTCAGCATCAACAACACGCTCAGCCGTAGAAACTTTTTGGCCGGTGCCGCAGCGCTCGGTAGCACCGTCGCGCTCGCCGGCTGCTCGTCGGGCGGTTCGGATGGCGGGTCGGCCGACGAGGACGGCGCGTTCAAGATCGGTGTCATCGGCCCTCTGACCGGCGCTGCGGCAACCTACGGTGTCTCGGTCGAGAAGGGCGCTAAGCTCGCCATCAAGGATTTCTCGACCAAGGACCTTAAGCTCTCGCTCAAGTCCGAGGACGATGTCGCCGACGGCGAGAAGGCCATCAACGCCTTCAACACCCTGTGCGACTGGGGCATGCAGGCCCTCGTCGGCCCCGTTACCACCGGTGCCGCCGTCGCCGTCTCGGGTGAAATCGCCGACGACATGCTCATGGTCACGCCTTCTGCCTCGTCGCTCGACGTCACCAAGGACAAGACCACGGTATTCCAGGTCTGCTTTACCGATCCCACCATGGGCACCAGCGCCGCAAAGTTTTTGGCCGAGAAGTACGCGGACGAGAAGATTGCCTTGTTCTACAACTCCGGCGATACGTACAGCTCGGGCGTGGCCGACGCCTTTGCCGAGCAGGCCAAGGAGTCCAAGCTCGATATCGTCGACACCGAGACCTTTAAGGACGATTCGTCCACGAGCTTTACCAATCAGCTGACCAAGGCCAAGGAGGCTGGCGCCACGCTCATCTTTGCGCCGATCTATTACACCCCGGCGTCCGTCCTGCTTAAGAATGCGAGCGACATGGGTTATGACATGACGCTCATGGGCACCGACGGCATGGACGGCCTGCTTTCCGTCGAGGGCTTCGACACCTCGCTTGCCGAAGGCGTGCTGCTGATGACCCCGTTCTCCGCCGATGACGAGAAGAACGCCGATTTCGTCAAGGCCTACAAGGATGCCTACGACGAGACTCCCAACCAGTTTGCCGCCGACGCCTACGACTGCGTCCACGCGATTGCCGAGGCTATCGACAAGGCGGGCATTGACACGACGGCCGACGGTGCCGATATTGCCGCCGACCTTGCCAAGGCCATGCGCAAGATTAAGATTGACGGCCTGACGGGCGAGCTCACGTGGAACGACGAGGGCCAGGTCGAGAAGCCCGCTACGGCTTATGTGATTCAGGACGGCAAGTACATCGCCGCCTAAGCGCCGCAAACAATCCAGCCGGTGGGGCCATTTATTCAGCTAGAGGGCGCTTGTAACAGAATGGAAACATTACTTTCACACAATAAAGTGGCTAATCTGTATAAAGTGATAGAAATACGCAGAATTATGGATAAAGCGACAAAGCCAAAGAAAAGTCGAAATATTCGCCACTTTTCCCAACTAAAGCGTCTACTATTTTGCGAACGCCAAATACGGCGAAGGATGGCCTGTCGGGTAACCGAAACCCGACGAGATTTGAGAGGAGAGCCGCATGTCGAGCCTCACCGGTAAGTCATTGAACCCTGTTATGAATCGCAGGAGCATTATCGCGAGCGCAGCAGGTCTGGGGGCGATGTCCATTCTAGCTGGCTGCTCCTCCAACGGCGGCGATAGCGGTTCCGCCTCGAGCGACGCTTCGTTTAAGATCGGTACCATCGGCCCGCTGACCGGTGCCGCTGCTTCTTACGGCAAGTCCGTCACCCAGGGTGTCGAGCTTGGCTGCAAGGATTTCTCCACCAAGGACCTGCCCCTCGTCAGCAAGGCCGAGGACGACCAGGCCGACGGTGAGAAGGCCGTCAACGCCTTTAACACGCTGCTCGACTGGGGCATGCAGGCTCTCGTCGGCCCCACCACCACCGGCGCTTCGGTCGCCGTTGCCGCCGAGTGCGGTAACGACCCCAAGACGTTCATGATCACTCCGTCCGCGTCATCCGAGGACGTCACCGACGGCAAGGATTGCGTCTTCCAGGTCTGCTTCACCGACCCCAACCAGGGCGTCAACGCTGCCAAGTTCCTGGCACAGAAGTATGCGGACGAGAAGTTCGTCCTCTTCTATAACTCCGGCGACGCTTATTCTTCGGGCATCGCGGACTCCTTTAAGGCCCAGGCCGCCGAGTCCAAGCTCGAGATCGTCGACGAGGAGACCTTTAAGGACGACTCCGCCACGAGCTTTACCAACCAGCTGACCAAGGCCAAGCAGGCCGGCGCCACCATGATCTTCGCCCCGATTTACTACACGCCCGCTTCCGTTCTGCTTAAGAACGCCAAGGACATGGGCTATGACGTCAAGATGATGGGCTGCGACGGCATGGACGGCATCCTGGGCGTGGAGGGCTTCGACACCTCCCTGGCCGAGGGCCTGCTGCTCATGACCCCGTTCTCCGCCGACGACGAGAAGAACGCCGACTTCGTCAACGCCTACAAGGACAAGTACGGCGATACGCCCGACCAGTTTGCCGCCGACGCCTACGACGGCGTGCATGCTGTGGTCGAGGCCCTCAAGGAGGCCGGCCTGGGTGTTGACGCTGACCCCACCGAGGTTGCCGAGAAGCTTCCCGAGGCTATGCTCAAGATCACCGTTGATGGTCTGACCGGCAAGCTCTCCTGGAACGACAAGGGCCAGGTCCAGAAGGACCCCACCGCGTACGTCATCACCGACGGCAAGTACGTACAGGCCTAATAGGCCGCCTAACATAGAGCGGTTTTGATCCCAAGCAGGGGAGGTTTTTGCCTTCCCTGCTTGCTTGGTATCTAGGGACGATGTAACGTCCCTGTTTCATACATCAACTGGAAACCTATTCGAAAGGGGGATGTGGAACATGACGGTCTTTATCCAATACCTGGTGAACGGCCTGTCCATGGGCAGCGTCTACGCCATCATCGCGTTGGGCTACACCATGGTCTACGGCATTGCCAAGATGCTCAACTTCGCTCACGGCGATGTCATCATGGTCGGTGCCTATGTCTCGTTCTGCGCCACGTCGTATCTCGGCCTTCCGGGCTGGGCATCGGTCATTCTGTCTTGTGTGGTCTGCACGGTGCTTGGTGTACTCATTGAGGGCCTGGCCTACAAGCCGCTTCGTCAGGCGGGCCCGCTGGCCGTTCTGATCACGGCCATCGGCGTCTCCTACTTCTTGCAGAACGCCGCCCAGCTTTTGTGGGGTGCCACGCCCAAGAACTTCACCTCGCTTGTCACCTTCCCGGTGCCCGAGTTTTTGGCTAAGTACAACGTGAGTGCCGTTTCGCTCGTCACCATCGTTGCCTGCTTGGTGATCATGGCCGGTCTGGTGTTCTTTACCAGCAAGACCAAGATGGGTAAGGCCATGCGCGCCGTGTCCGAAGACAAGGCCGCCTCTCAGCTCATGGGCATCAACGTCAACCGCACCATTTCGATGACGTTTGCCATCGGCTCGGCCCTCGCCGCCATCGCCGGTGTGCTGCTGTGCTCCTATTCGCCGGTCCTGCAGCCCACGACGGGCGCTATGCCCGGCATCAAGGCCTTCGACGCTGCCGTCTTCGGTGGCATCGGCTCTATTCCCGGTGCTTTTGTCGGCGGCATCCTCATCGGCATCATCGAGGCGATGGCGCAGGCTTACATTTCCACGAGCCTTGCCAACTCCATCGTCTTCGGCGTTCTGATCATCGTCCTGCTCGTCAAGCCTGCCGGCCTCCTGGGCAAGTATGTTCCGGAGAAGGTGTAGGTGTTAGCTATGAACTTCCTCAAAGACAAGCAGACGCGCCACGACTTTGTGACCTATGCCATGTGCATCGTCGCGTTCGCCATCGTGTTCTTTATGCAGGCCAACCACATGATTCCGCGCATGATCGCCGGCCAGCTGGTCCCCATTACGGCCTATATCGTCATGGCCATCTCGCTCAACCTCGTCGTTGGTATCGCGGGCGACCTTTCGTTGGGCCACGCGGGCTTTATGAGCGTCGGCGCCTACACGGGCATCGTCACCGCTGTTGCGCTCGAGAGCGCCGTTCCCTCCGATCCAGTTCGTCTTATCATCAGCATCGTCGTCGGCGCTATCGCCGCGGCCATTCTGGGCTTTTTGATCGGCATTCCGGTCCTTCGCCTGAGCGGCGACTACCTGGCCATCGTGACGCTGGCCTTTGGCGAGATCATCAAGGAGATCGTCACCTGCCTTATCGTGGGCGTCGACTCCCGCGGCCTGCACGTGATTTTTAACATCACGGGCAACTCCACGATCGATGACCTTCACCTGCTCGAGGACGGTACCGCCATCATCAAGGGCGCCCAGGGCGCTTCGGGCGTGTCGACCTACTCGACGTTCCTTGCCGGCGCCATCTTGGTCATGATCGCGCTCGTGATCGTGCTCAACTTGGTTCGCAGCCGTACCGGCCGTGCCATCATGGCCGTGCGCGACAACAAGATCGCCGCCGAGTCGGTGGGCATCTCCGTCACGCAGTACCGCATGATCGCCTTTGTCGTCTCCGCCGCTCTCGCTGGTGCCGCGGGCGCTCTGTTCGGCGGCAACTTCTCGCAGCTTTCTGCCACCAAGTTCGACTTCAACACGTCGATCCTTATTCTGGTGTTCGTGGTCCTGGGCGGTCTGGGTAATATGCGCGGATCCGTTATCGCTGCAGCGCTTCTCACCGTGCTGCCCGAGCTGCTGCGTCAGTTCTCGGACTACCGCATGCTCATCTACGCCATCGTGCTGATCCTGGTCATGATCTTTACCAACAACCCGCAGCTTAAGGCGTTCTTCGAGCGCGTTAAGGATCGCTTTGTTCCCAAGAAGGAGGTGGCAGCCGATGCCCAGTAAGTTTGAGTTCAACAAGGGCAAGATGGTCCCGTATCCTTCTGGCGCCATCGTTCCCGACCGCGACCTGGGCGAGCGCCCGGCACTCGAGTGCATCCACCTGGGTATTGAGTTCGGCGGCCTTAAGGCAGTCGACGACTTTAGCCTGACGATCGGCAAGACCGAGATCGCCGGTCTGATCGGCCCCAACGGCGCCGGCAAGACCACGGTCTTCAACCTGCTCACCAAGGTGTACCAGCCCACGCACGGCACCATCCTGCTTGACGGCGAGGACACCTCGGGCAAGTCCGTCTATCAGGTCAACCGCATGGGCATTGCCCGCACGTTCCAAAACATCCGCCTCTTTAACACCATGACGGTGGAGGACAACGTTAAGGTCGGCCTGCACAACCAGGAGCGCTATTCCGGTTTTGAGGGCGTGCTGCGCCTGCCGACGTATTGGAAGCATGAGAAGGCCGCCCACGAGCGCGCCATGGAGCTACTGTCCATCTTTGATATGGAGCACCTGGCAAACGAGCAGGCCGGTTCGCTGCCTTATGGCGCCCAGCGTCGTCTGGAGATCGTCCGCGCGCTTGCCACCAACCCCAAGCTGCTGCTGCTCGACGAGCCTGCCGCCGGCATGAACCCGTCCGAGACTGCGGAGCTCATGGCGAACATCGTTAAGATCCGCGACACCTTCGGCATCGCCATCATGCTCATCGAGCACGACATGTCGCTCGTCATGAACATCTGCGAGGGCATCTGCGTGCTTAACTTTGGTAAGGTCATCGCCAAGGGCACGGCCGAGGAAATCCAGAACAACGACGCCGTTATCGAGGCGTATCTGGGCAAGCAGGATAAGGGGGAGAACTAAATGGCAGAGCCGATGCTTTCCGTCTACAACATCAACGTCTGGTACGGCGCCATCCACGCCATCAAGGACATCTCCTTTAACGTCAATGAGGGCGAGATCGTGGCCCTGATCGGTGCCAACGGCGCCGGCAAGTCCACGACGCTTAAGACCGTCTCGGGCCTGCTGCGCTCCAAGACCGGCTCCATCAAGTTTATGGGCGAGGACATCACTCATACGCCCGCCGACAAGCTGGTGAGCAAGGGTCTGGCACAGGTGCCCGAGGGCCGTCGCGCCTTTTTGCAGATGACGGTCGAGGAGAACCTGGAGATGGGCGCCTACACGCAGCCCAAATCCACGGTGGCTCCGGGTCTGGAGCGCGTCTACGAGCAGTTCCCGCGCCTTAAGGAGCGCCGTCGCCAGGTGGCCGGCACCCTTTCGGGCGGCGAGCAGCAGATGCTCGTTATGGGTCGCGCCCTTATGAGCAATCCCAAGCTGCTCATGCTCGACGAGCCCTCCATGGGCCTGGCGCCGATTCTGATCGAGCAGATCTTCCAGATTGTCGAGGATCTGCACAAGGCCGGCACCACGGTGCTTCTGGTCGAGCAGAACGCGCAGATGGCGCTTTCGATCGCCACACGCGGCTACGTGCTCGAGACCGGCAAGATCACCATGACCGGCACCGGCCAAGAGCTCCTGCACGACGACAACGTCCGCAAAGCTTACCTAGGCGGCTAGGGACTTCCGCCGTTCTGCCGAACGGCGGACCGGCCGATGCTGCGCGGGCGCCCTGATCGACGTGCCGAAGCTCCTCACCCTTGGGGCTATGCCGCGGTACGAGGCCAGGTGGTCATGGTCCGGGAACCTCGCGATGTCGAATGACACCGCGAGGTTCGCCGCCGTCCTCGGCGGCCTCGGCCCCCGAGTGGGCGATCCCCACGCGCTAACGCCTGCAAACAAGGGGATCGCCAAGACGCCGCCGGGCACCTCCGTCATAGACGTGGAAGTGCGGCCGCGCTGAAGCTCTGCGCGGTGTCTGCTCGCCTATGTGCGCATCACGAAGGAAGACCAGATCGGTGAGCGGGATTGGCCCGAAGTCGAGAGATTCCCATCAGCCTCTCGTCGGTCGATGACCGGTTCACCACGCAGGAAGAGCGTGACGGAAGGTCTCGCAAAAAGGCTCCGAGCGCGGTGTGCTCATGCCCGTCGTGGTGCGCCCGAAGGGGGGGGGCGGCTGCTACGAGCTCGATCATTTGCGAGGAGAAGACGAACCAGTCGTTGCAGATCCAATATGGATCTCGCCGACCTCGGCAAGCTGCTCGATGAGTGGAAGCCCTGTCGGGTCGTCTATTTCAACACCACCCAGAATGATGGTGTCATCGCGCAGGTCGATCTGCGTGTTGAACACAGCGAGGTTAAAGCCGGAGGCCACAAATCCGATAGCAGCCAGGACGAGCCCCGTGGCAACAAGCCCACCCGCTACGGCAAGGTAAATCCTTTTTACGCTGGACATGTTTGCACTCCTTCCTATGCCGTGAGCGGCGCCGCTTCAGCGCCCATGCGGCTCTTATTGCCTCGATCTTTCCAGAAGGGCGAAACGGCTTTCTTCGCCCAAAGGGCAGAGAGGCGCGCGATCTGCTTGGACGCCGTCCAGGCGCCGGCTCCCGTGAGGAGCGCCACACCGATGGAAGCGAATCCCATTCCCATCGAGGCCAAAACGTATGGAACATGCCCGATAATGATGCCGTCCACGGCGAACAGGAGCCCTACCAGGCCCGCGCCCCCGAATGCCGCGGCCACGATCCACACGCAGAGCGCAAGAACCCAAATACAGATGTAGACTGCAGCGGCAACGGCGACGAACGCGAGCAGCAGCGGAATCCATACCGGAGAGCCCACGATGGCGAGCGCCCATAGAAGTGCCTTGCTCTTGCGCTTGGTCCTCGCGATCGCGCGCGGCACGGCGGGCAGTTCGTCGAGCGTTGCCTCGGCGACCTCACCGGGCGTGCCCATGGCGGCCACAGCCTCGGCCTCCGTCATGCCGTCCTCCATACGGTCGGCGATGGCCTCCGCGTAGAACTCCTGCGTTTCCTTTACCTGATCTGCCGGCAGGCAGGCCAGAAGCTCGCCCAGCCGGTTCAAGAACTCATCGCGCGTCATGGTGCGCCCCCTCCACGTAACGGTAGATCTCCTGCACGGATGGCCATTCGGCGAGGAACTCGGCGATACGCTCGCGCCCGGCGTCCGTGATGCGGTAGTACCTCCGCAGCCGCCCGTTGTGTTCGGCGGAGCGCGCGGTGATGCAGCCCGCCTTCTCCAGGCGCTTGAGCAACGGATAGAGCGTGGATTCCGTGAGCCCCATACTCGCGGGCACGTCCTTCACGATCTGATAGCCGTAGGATTCCTCGCCCGAGACGGCCGCGAGCACGCAGGCCTCGAGGAAGCCGCGCTTCATCTGTGCCTCCATCCGCACACCTCCTTTCGTAGTATACTGTGTAACACCTACTATATGACACATAGTATATGATGTCAACAGTTGTCGTATAGGGAGTCCGGTCTGTCTGTCCCCTGCGGGTACTCATTGGGGACGTACTCATTGGGGACGTACTTAAATGAGTACCCATCGCTCAAGGTGGCACCTGGGGACGTTCCATATGTGCCGGCACTTTGGGACACTCCTTGTCAAGGTTTTGCTCCATCGTGCGGGTTGCTATTTAACGTGCGACAATGCCGTGTGGAAATCGAAATGTCTTCTGGGGGCTATCTATGCTATACGAATTTTGCGCCGAGAACTTTGAGCGGGTACCGGTGGCCATCAAGGCCGGTGCGGGGCGCATTGAGCTGTGTGACAACCTCGCCGTCGGTGGCACCACGCCTTCCGCCGGCGTTATTAGCGCTACAGTCAGCTACGCTCACGAGCATGACGCGCGAGTGATGTGCATGATTCGCCCGCGTGGTGGCGACTTTCATTACAACCAGGACGAGCTGCGCATGATGGAGATGGACCTGGGCCTTGCCGTGAGTGCCGGCGTTGACGGTCTGGTCTTTGGGTGCTGCAAGCCCTGCGCTGGCGGCTGGGCGCTCGACGAACTCACGCTCGGCGCCCTCGTGATGGCTGCAGGTTGCGCGAACGAGGAGTGCAAGCGCGAGTCCGTCGACATCACCTTCCATATGGCATTTGACCAGCTCTCGCCCGAGGCTCAGCTCGACGCAATTGACACGCTTGCCGACTGCGGCGTTGCGCGCATCCTGACGCATGGTGGCGCGGCCGGCACACCGATCGAGGACAATTTCGATCACCTGACTCGTTTAATCGAGTATGCGGGCGATCGTTTGACCATCCTTCCCGGCGGCGGCATTACCACGGCTAACCGCGATGCGGTTGCGGCGAAACTGGGTGTGTCCGAGCTCCATGGCACCAAGATCGTGCCGCTGGAGGTATAGCCCATGGCGCTCGTATTTGACGTTCAGCAGGCGAGCGGCAAGCCCGACGACAACCGCCGCCCCGGTACCGCGTGTCCCTTTTAATATGAGCAGGACATTGTCAAGAGGCAAAATCGGGCCTGGCCCCAACGATATGGGGTCAGGCCCTCTCCC